>NZ_CP038145.1:0-315833 GCF_004519515.1 Actinobacillus indolicus
CTGGAGCTGTTTTTTAACATTGCTATTTGTCGCTCTCACAACAACATAGCTAATAATACAACCTACAATAAATGCTGCAATAATTGCAGTCCACACGTTACCTGACCATTGTTCCATAATGCACTCCTTAAGTGTATTGAGTAAATGTCATTAATTTTTATCATGTTATTTATAGGATGAAAAGGAAAAGAAATCCATTTTTTGAAACTGTCCACAAAATAAATTTTTTATCAAAAATGGTTAGATTTTCTCAAAGAGATCTGTATAATTCTGCCACCCTGTTTTTGTATGGTATTCCCGCCATATAAGTTTGGTCTGAATAAGACTCGAAGGGTCAGATTCTACCGTATATAGGTAATATCCATTTTGGATATTGGGTTTAAACTTTAAATTTTGGTATTTAATTAATGAAAACTTTTGTAGCAAAACCAGAAACAGTTAAACGTGACTGGTATGTAGTAGATGCGACAGGTAAAACTTTAGGTCGTTTAGCTACTGAATTAGCACGTCGTCTTCGTGGTAAACACAAGGCTGAGTACACTCCACACGTTGATACAGGTGATTACATCATCGTTATCAATGCGGAAAAAGTAGCGGTAACAGGCAAAAAAAAACTGATAAAATCTACTACTGGCACACTGGCTATGTAGGTGGTATCAAAGATGCAACCTTCAAAGAAATGATTGCTCGTCGTCCAGAAGCAGTGATTGAAATTGCGGTTAAAGGTATGTTGCCAAAAGGTCCATTAGGCCGTGCAATGTTCCGTAAATTAAAAGTGTATGCAGGTAACGAACACAACCACGCAGCACAACAACCACAAGTTTTAGATATCTAATCACGGAGCATAAAAATGACAGCAGCAAATCAAAACTACGGCACAGGTCGCCGCAAAAGCTCTTCAGCTCGTGTATTTATCAAACCGGGCAATGGTAACATTACCATTAACCAACGTTCTTTAGAAGTTTACTTCGGTCGCGAAACAGCTCGTATGATCGTTCGTCAACCATTAGAATTAGTTGAGTTAACAGATAAATTAGACTTATACATCACTGTTAAAGGTGGTGGTATTCTGGTCAAGCGGGTGCAATCCGTCACGGTATCACTCGTGCATTGATGGAATACGATGAAACTCTTCGTCCAGCATTACGTGCTGCGGGCTTTGTTACCCGTGATGCTCGTCGTGTTGAACGTAAAAAAGTGGGTTTACACAAAGCACGTCGTCGTCCACAATACTCAAAACGTTAAGTGCGACAAGTTGTCGTACTTATGGCAATTTCTCCTTATATCAAGGAGTTATTGCTGGAAGTGGGTGGTGTTTTATCACCTGTTTCCAACTTTTCAAGCACTCTTCGGAGTGCTTGGGAAGACAGGCAAGAAACGGAGCGTTGCTCAAGATCTTGTTCTAAGTTGGGAAAGTAAATGAACCAACTCGAAAGGCTGTAAGGTATGATCTTCACTTTTATGTACTTGGTTTTTCTTAATACCAAGAGGAGTAAGAAAGCAAGATCCACAGACCGAAGTTACCCATACTTCCAGTTTAGGTGAATAGCCTAAAGACCATTCACTATTTATAGTGTGTCAGTCGGGTTACCCATACCCCGAGCAGAGAAAATTTACAGTACCTACTATAAATAAAGTCCAATAGATCGCCTCAGCACTCAGAAAAGGCATCAGAACTAAGAATTGGTAAATCTTAGGGAGGGAGTGCCACCTTTACTATACTCTTCACATTCGCAATCTGCGTTTAGCAGAATGCTCAATTAAATAGTGAGTAAAAACGCTGTTGATAAACTTTGTTTATTAGTTTTATGAACTAGGAATAACTATACCTTAAATTCTCGTTGAAATCACCTTTAATACTCACATTAGCTAGGGTTAATTACCCACACTTATTGAATAGGTTACAGGCTATTTGCGAGATATTTTGGCATAAACAATTAGCACACTTAAATGTGATCTACTTTGATTAGGAAGTAAGGTTCGGACTTATTTATGCAGTATAGGGAAAACTAACTTAGTAAGTATGCGTAAGCTGTTATCATCATTGTTGTAGTTAAGTCATCTGAAGATATAAGTAGTGCAGAAAACTTAATGAGGCAACCTGTTATATGGCTAACAGTAGTCTAGGGATAGTGCATAGTTGGTAACGACTTTGTGCGGAGCTTCCTGACAATGAATCCCTGATTTATCGGTCAATAAAATCGTGAGAGGATATTGAGAGAGAATGAATAGCACATTCTTGAGGAGCTAGACTGGGTAGAAAGATAAACGTAAGTGAACAATTGATAAACCTCGTTATTGAGAGAGAGCCAAAGCTATTGATAGGCTCTGACCAAAAGGCAAACAGTCGGATATTCCTCTTTAACGTGGGAATACGCCATCATAGGTACTGTCGGGGGAAAAATTGTATCTTCACTATCCTTGTGATGATAATGGAACTTGGTAAGCCTGTATTTCTGCCTTGTCCACAATACTCAATACTGAAACATATTTATAAGTATGAAACAGAAAGAGGGAAAGGGACGGCAAGTAGAGCGTAAGCGATACTGTTGGGAATGCAGGTAAGGGAGGTTAGAGAAAGCGAATGCTGTGTTGTAATGACATTGATAGGGCGTGAAACATAGCCTAACCCGAAAGGGTGCAGACTTCTAACTGGTCTTTCATCGTAAGATGAATAGCGTTTCCTTTAAGGGTAACACTGAAAGAGGTTGTAGATAACAGGAGAAAATTTGAATGTTATCAAGGAATACAATGTTGAGTAGGTATAAAACAAATTAAAGAAATGAGCGTTAGGCTCATCATAACCTAACGCTCCACTCTTTAACCCAATCGGTTACAAGGGCGGTTGAAATTATCGGTAAAACGGTAAAATCCTCTTGTAACATTTGCCACAGAATTGGAAGTCTGTGTCTAGGGAAATTTGTTGCTTGAAAGATCTACCCACTTACCGAGTCTTTCGACTTACCTTGTAATATCAGAGGTAGGTATGAAAGAGCGTAAGCATTATACTGAAAAGTTAGCTTGCAATCCAGCGACCTCGCACATCTCCAAATGGCATTATGTCGAATGGCATAAAGCTGAAACGTATGTGAAAGGAATGCAAATTCGGATTGCGAAGGCAACACAGGAAGGCAATTGGCGTAAGGTTAAAAACTTACAACGAATGCTGACCCACTCACATTACGCCAAATTATTGGCTATAAAACGAGTGACGGAAAATCAAGGCAAAAGGACAAGTGGTGTGGATAAGGAGCTTTGGGATAGTCCTGAAGCAAAATGGCAAGCCACTCTATCTTTGACGGAAAAGAAGTATAAACCAAGTCCACTAAGACGAGTGTATATACCAAAACCGAATGGGAAGAAACGCCCATTAGGCATTCCGACAATGAAAGACAGAGCAATGCAAGCCTTATACTTATTCGCACTGCAACCAGTGGCAGAAACAACGGCAGATAAAGGCTCGTATGGGTTTAGGCTAAATCGCTCAACGACTGACGCTATTACTCATATCCACCAAATATTCTCGCATAAAGGCAAGAAAACCAATCAACCTGTTGAATGGGTGCTTGATGCGGATATCGCAGGTTGTTTCGATCACATTAGTCACGACTGGCTGTTAAAGCATATTCCAATGAATAAACGGATATTGCGAAAATGGCTAAAATCAGGTGTAGTGGAATTTGGACGGTTGAAACGGACAGAGGAAGGTACACCACAAGGTGGGATTATCTCGCCAACGCTTGCAATATGGCATTAGACGGAATAGAAAAACTGCTAGAAACCCATTTTGGTGCGAAAGGTAGTCGAACTATCCGAGAGACAAAACTTACTTAGTACGTTATGCGGACGACTTTATCATTTCAGGTAAAACGAAAGAATTGCTTGAACAACAAGTTACTCCGCTTATCCAAGACTTTCTGAAAGAGCGAGGGCTATCCTTATCCACAGAAAAGACAAAGGTAATACATATTGAGGAAGGTTTTGATTTTCTAGGTTGGAATGTGAGACGTTTTCGAGGAAAAATACTAAACAGACCAAGTCAAAAGAATGTGAAAGCGTTTTATGACAAAGTCAAAACAGTTATTTCCAATATGAAAATGGCAAAACAAGAAGACCTGATAATGGTACTTAATCCGATGTTACGAGGTTGGGCAAATTATCATCGAAGTCAAGTGGCAAGCAAGGCATTTGGACGGATGGACGCATTAGTTTGGAAAACGCTTTGGAAATGGTGTAAACGCCGTCATCACAATAAAGGGATTAAGTGGATAAAAGAGAAATACTTTTGTACCACAGCTACCCGAAATTGGGTATTTGGCACTGTATATACCAATGAAAAAGGAGAGACAAACCCAATAGATTTATTCTATTGTAGTGCAGTTAAGATCAAACGACACGTTAAAATTAAGTCTGAATATAATCCATTCTTGCCTGAATGGGAGTTATACGGAGAAACACTGAGCCAAGAACGTCTGTATGAGGAACAATCGCACAGACGACAATGGCAGGCACTGTATAAAGACCAACGAGGCAAATGTGCATTATGTGGATTACCAATAACCAAAGAGACAGGCTGGCACGATCATCATATTGTGTATAGAATGTTTGGAGGTAGTGATGCGTTAAGCAATCGCTGTTTGGTTCACCCGAATTGCCATATGAAAATTCACGCCTTGAATTTGAATGTTGTGAAACCGACTATTTCATAGTTAATAGAAAGGCTTGAGCTGTATGCAGAGAAATTTGCTTGTACAGTTCTTAGGGGGCGGAGGTGCAGTAATGTACTTTCGCTACCCAACTACGAAAGTATTTACCAGAAAGGCAGGAATTTTCCTGCCTTTTCTTTTTGCTATAATTCGAGCCTTTCCAAATTTTAAGGATTTCTATGTTAGCCATTATTTCCCCAGCCAAAACCCTTGATTTTGAAACTAAAATTGATGGGTTTGTATTTTCTCAGCCTGAACTAACCGCTTACAGCCAGCAATTAATTGATATTTGTAAACAATTTTTCCCTGCGGAAGTCGCATCGTTGATGTCGATTAGCGACAAACTGGCAAGTCTCAATGTGCTCGCTTTGCCGAATGGACAATGGAACATAATGAGCAAAACGCCAAAGCGGCATTATTTGCTTTTAAAGGCGATGTTTATACAGGCTTAGAAGCAGAAACGCTAACCAATGCCGAAATTGACTATGCTCAACGCCATTTGCGTATGCTATCGGGGCTATATGGCTTATTAAAACCCTTAGATTTAATGCAACCGTACCGTTTAGAAATGGGAACAAAATTGGCTAACCCAAAAGCAAAGATTTATATCACTTTTGGGGTAACATCATCACTCAGCATTTGCAGCAAGCCATTGATGCACAAGAAGATAACATCTTAGTCAATCTTGCATCCGATGAATATTTTGGGGCAGTACAAGCGGAGAGATTAACCGCAAAAATTGTCAAACCCGTTTTCTTAGATGAAAAGAATGGCAAATATAAAGTGATTAGCTTTATGCGAAAAAAGCCCGTGGAATGATGGTGCGGTTTATGTTGCAGACCCAGCCAACCAGTGTCGAACAGCTTAAAGACTTTAATTATGGTGGTTATTGGTTTGATGAAACAACTTCAACAGATACAGAATTGGTGTTTAAACGTGAGGAACAATAGCGTGACAATGTTACGGAAATCCTTTTTTTTACCGCTATTTTTAACGGGGGTGCGTGGTAACACCACCGCAATTTTCGATACCTGAACAGGTTAATTTCAAGGTAAAACCTACCAAAAAGTGACCCAAAATCAGCTTGATGAAATGCAACAATCGCTTTTTTTACCCAAAGAAAGTTCGAAAGATCCGAACAACTGGCAACAAGGCATATTGTTGTTCACCGATAAAAACAGCCAGCAAAAAAGCCTTGCTGATAGGGTAGAGTTACGTCAGCAAACCTTCGCTAAACAGTCTGATACTAAAGCGAAAGTGGCGATTGTCGTGACGAGCTGCAAAGCCAAGTGCTTTATCCACCAACAGAGCGTTTCAATGATTATCAGCTAGAAGTCACTCGTGGACGAAATTCTCAGTGCGGTTACAGCCAAATGCAGTTCTCAGACAAGCGGTCAGTTCCTGCAAAAAATTTGCAAAATCCAACCGCTTATATCAAAGATCTTCAACAAATGGCATTGCAGTTTTCGCATTAGCGTGGCAAATTGAGTGCAAATAATGGAACAACAATATACTAAGTATGTAAAACGGGCGGCAAACTTTGCAGTGATTGTTGCTGCCACCTTAATTATTGCAAAAGCGTTCGCGTGGTGGCAGACAGGATCGATGGCGATCTTGGCGGCAATGACGGACTCGCTTGTGGATTTGTTCGCATCTTTGACAAATATGCTCGTGTTACTTTTTGCTTTACAGCCAGCCGATGACGATCACACCTTCGGACACGGCAAAGCAGAATCTCTTGCTGCTCTTGCTCAAAGTGCTTTTATCACAGGTTCGGCAGCATTCTTATTGTTACAAGGGATTCAACGTTTAACTGAACCGCAATTAGTGCAAAGCAGTGAATTAGGCGTTGCGATTAGCTTATTCTCGA
This sequence comes from Actinobacillus indolicus, assembly GCF_004519515.1. Taxonomy (NCBI): domain Bacteria; kingdom Pseudomonadati; phylum Pseudomonadota; class Gammaproteobacteria; order Pasteurellales; family Pasteurellaceae; genus Actinobacillus; species Actinobacillus indolicus. Next base: position 6,577 of record NZ_CP038145.1, read on the forward strand.
TTGTTCTTACTGCAGCGTTAGTTTGGTATCAGAAAAAAGTAGTAAAGCTCACCCAAAGCCCAGCGATTGAAGCCGATTCGTTACATTATCAGACGGATCTCTATATGAATGCGGCAATTCTTGTGGCAATGATTTTGAATATCTACGGCGTAGTTTATGCCGATGCCGTATTTGCTATTGGCATTGCCCTTTATATTCTGTTTAATGCCGCTAAAATGTGTTGGGAAGCGGTGCAATCTTTGTTGGATAAAGCGTTACCCCAAGAAGAAGTCGATCAGATTTGGGCGATTGCCTTGCAACACCCACGTATTATCGGTATACACGATGTCAAAACTCGCCGAGCAGGTGCGATTCGCTTTATTCAGCTACATTTAGAACTGGATGATCATCTGCCTTTGGTTGTGGCACATGATATTACCGACAGTCTTGAACAGAAAATATTGGCGGCTTTTCCCCATTCGGAAGTGATTATCCACCAAGAACCGACGACGATTGTCAAACAAGAAATAAGATAATTTGTAGGGGCAAATTACATTTGCCCAGTAATAAAAGTTTATGGGGGCGAATGTGGTTCGCCCCTACGTATATGAAGGATATTTATGTACCAAGTCTTAGCCCATTTCAGCTACCAACATTTCGAGCAAGACCCTGTGGCTTTGATTAATCAAGTTCTAAATCAATGGCTTTATAACGGACAAGTTATCGGGCGAGAAATGGCGGTGACTTATCACCAAACGGCATTTCAAGTCCGTCTTTCTACCCCTGAACAAGATAGCTTGTTACCGACAAATAACAGCCCAGAAGTAGATGAAGCCTTAGCCCAAGCGGAAGAAGCCGGCGTGGTTTTTGAGTATTTTGAGCTGATTGGGCGGGATTATCAAGCAGAAGAAACCAGCGATAATGAGCAACCGAGTTTCCAAATACTTTACACTACACATTTAGACACTTGCTCGCCCATTTATGATGGCGAGAGCTTTCGTCCGATCCCGTTATATCGTTTAGATAATCAGTTATTAAGCGAACAAGTCTTAAAATGGCAACAAGATTGGCAGGCGTGCGACACGTTACAAATGAACGGTTCAACTCTTGAACAGCAAGCTTTACAACAAATTTGTGATGTCGAAAGTCACCTAGCTCAACAGGGCAGGGCATTAGCCCAACAGCTTGAACAGCACACAGGCACACCAACCTATTATTATCTCTACCGCCTAGGCCAAGACCACGAAATTGAGCATAGTCGCCGTTGCCCAAGTTGTAACGGACAATGGAAATTAGCCCAACCGCTGCACGACATTTCCATTTCAAATGTGATCAATGCCGTTTGATTTCTAATTTAAGTTGGGAAGTGATGTAACAAGCGGTGAGATTTGGATGATTTTTTGCAAAATGAGATTCAAATCTTACCGCTTAATTATTTTTGTGACACTCGTCGAAGAATTGCTATTTTTTCCTTTCAGCCTTATACAAATTGCATAAAATTCACTGAACAAGAGGAGAAAATATGCGAAATGTACAACTTTATACCGATGGATCTTGTAATAGTAATGTGAATGGAAAAGGCGAGGGTGGAATTGCCTATATACTCTATTTTACGGATAACAAACAAACTCAAACTGCAAGCAAAGGTTACTATTTTTCTAGCAGTAATCGTATGGAATTATTGGCAGTCATTGAAGCATTGGCGAGTTTAGGTAACAAAAAACACCATATTCAACTCACCACTGATAGCCAATTTGTTGAGTTAGGTATTCAAAAACTACAAAATCAAGAAATGCCGAAATCGGAACAAGATTTATGGCAACAGCTAAAACCTTTTTTACAGCGCCATCAGATTCATTGCGTAAGAAAATCAACTCACCCTAAATTAGATGAATGTCATAGATTGGCAAATCAAGCGAGAAAACAGCCACTACATTATGATATTGCTTTGAATCAAGCGGTGAATTTATCTCAATATGTCGAAAAATTAGAAAAACAAAAAAGACATTTAACAGCACAATTAGCCGAAGTTGAGGCAAGTATTACGATTTTGAGAGCCAGTTTAGATATTTTATGTAGAGATAATAAATAGGCGAGATATTCTCTCGCCTTACCCTATCTTTTTCTAGAAATTCGCATTACGCGGTGCGCGTGGGAATGGGATTACTTCACGAATATTTTGTAAACCAGTTACATATACGATTAAACGCTCAAAGCCTAAGCCAAAGCCTGAGTGTGGCACTGTACCATAACGACGTAAATCACGATACCACCAGTAATCTTCTGGGTTTAAGCCCATTTCTACCATGCGTTTATCTAACACCTCTAAACGTTCTTCACGTTGTGAACCACCGATGATCTCACCGATTCCCGGTGCTAATACGTCCATTGCTGCCACGGTCTTACCGTCATCATTTAAACGCATATAGAAGGCTTTAATGTCTTTCGGATAGTTTTTCACAACTACCGGTGATTTAAAGTATTCTTCTGCAAGATAGCGTTCATGTTCAGAAGAAAGATCAATACCCCAAGAAACTGGGAATTCAAAATCTTTACCTGATTTGAGTAACACTTCAATTGCATCGGTATAGTCAATTTGAGCGAAGTCCGAATTGATAAAGTTCTCTAAACGGCTGATTACCGTGTTATCAACGTGTTTTTCAAAGAATTTTAAGTCATCTTTACGTTCTTCAAGTACCGCACGGAACACATATTTCAACATGTCTTCAGCCAGTTTTGCGTTATCTGCTAAGGTAGCAAACGCAAATTCAGGCTCAACCATCCAGAATTCTGCTAAGTGACGGGTAGTGTTTGAGTTTTCTGCACGGAATGTTGGACCAAACGTATAGACTTTGCTTAATGCACAAGCATAGGTCTCGCCGTTTAATTGACCAGATACAGTTAAGAAAGACTCTTTACCAAAGAAATCTTGGCTGAAATCGACTTTGCCATCTTCACCACGTGGTAAATTTTCTAAATCTAAGGTAGAAACACGGAACATTTCACCCGCACCTTCAGTATCTGAAGCGGTGATTAACGGCGTTGCAACCCAATAGAAACCTTGCTCGTGGAAGAAACGGTGAATGGCTTGTGCTAAACAGTGACGCACACGCGCTACTGCACCGATTAAGTTAGTACGAGGGCGTAAGTGAGCAACCTCACGTAAGTATTCGATAGAGTGGCGCTTTGCTGCCATCGGATAAGTATCAGGATCTTCAACCCAACCCACGACTTCAACAGATTTTGCTTGTAATTCAACCGCTTGCCCTTCTGCCGGAGATTCAACGATAACACCCGTTACAATCACAGAACAGCCTGCTGTTAAACGTAATACTTCATCTTGATAATTGCTTAAATCGTTATTGATAATAGCTTGAATAGGATCGAAACAAGAACCGTCATACACGGCTAAAAATGATAAACCCGCTTTTGAGTCGCGACGAGTGCGTACCCAACCACGTACAGCAACTTCTTCCCCTACGGCAACTTTGCCAGAAAGAATCTCTGAAATTGTTGGAAATTTGGACATATTTACCTCAAATGAATTGAAATCTATAAAATTTTCAGAAAAAAACGCTCGCTATTCTACTCGAAAAGTCGTTCAAATATAAGGAAATTTTAAGCTAATAAGGCATTATCGCTAGAATATACGCAAATTCTTATAATCTATTCCACTTTTTTGACAAAAAAATGCTAGAATTCAAGCGTTTTAGACTATTTTCCAAGGATTTCACCATGTTTTCGGATAACCCTCAACCTCGAGAATTTGCCGCAATCGATCTCGGCTCAAATAGCTTCCATATGATTGTTGTTCGCATCGTCAATGGTTCTATTCAAATTTTATCTCGAATTAAACGTCGTGTGCGTTTAGCAGAGGGGTTAGATGAACATCGTCAATTAAACCAACAAGCGATAGATCGGGGTGTGGCTTGTTTAGCACTATTTGCAAAACGTTTAGAAGGTTTTGATCCTGAAAATGTGAAAGTCGTTGGAACTTACACCTTACGTCGAGCGCTCAATAATCAAGATTTTTTAGCGCAAGCAAAACAGGTTTTTCCTTTCCCGATTGAAATTATTACAGGGCAAGAAGAAGCTCGCCTTATCTATTCAGGTGTTAGTCATACACAACCAGAGAAAGGGCGTAAATTGGTTGTCGATATAGGTGGTGGTTCAACAGAAATGACGATTGGTGATGATTTCACACCCATTCGGGCAGAAAGTCGCCACATGGGATGCGTAAGTTTTGCGAAGCGTTTTTTCCCTGAAGGTAAATTAAATGCAGAACGGTTTGACCAAGCGTATCAAACCGCCATGGAAAAAATTGATGATCTAGCATGGGAGTATCGTGACTTAGGTTGGCAACATGTTTTAGGCTCATCAGGCACGATTAAAACCGTCAGCAAAGTCCTAAGAGCCAATGGTTATCGAGATGGGTTAATTACAGAAAGCCGATTGCAAATGTTAATTGAACGCTGTTTAGCCTTTGAATCCTTAAATCAAATTCAATTAAAAGGGCTTCTTGAAGAACGTGCTGATGTGCTCGTGCCTGGTTTGGCAATTTTGTTGGCGTTATTTCATACCTTCCATATTCAAGCGATGCGATATTCAGACGGTGCTTTGCGTGAAGGTATCTTATATGGTTCTGAATTACGCTTTCAAGTTGGAGATATTCGCCAACGTACTGCAGAAGCCTTAGTAGAGCAGTTTAATATCGATCAATCACAAGCAGAACGGGTTAAAGAAACGGCTTTGCGTCTATTTGATCAAGTGACATCTTGGAAAAATAAAAAACAAATTGCCGAATTACGTGCCATTTTACAATGGGCAAGTCTGTTGCATGAAGTGGGGATTAGCATTAATCATAATGGTGTACACCGTCATTCTGCTTATATTATTGCTAACCGAGATCTACCGGGCTTTGATAGTGAACAACAACAGTTATTAGCAACATTAATCCGGTTTCATCTAAAGGGTTTTAAACGTTACGATATTAAAAGTTTTAACCGTTTCCAATATAGAGATATTCTAACTTTATTAAGGTTATTACGTTTAGCTGTATTACTAAATCGCTCTCGCCAAGCGACTTCAATTCCTAAACAACTTGAGTTATCTATAGATAATCAAACTTGGATACTGTTGTTTGAACAAGATTTTTTAGTGAAAAACCCACTGATTCAAGTAGATTTAGAAGAAGAGCAAAAACTGTTAGCAACATTAAATTTAGGTATGCATTTTTCCTAGATTATATTCGTCTATAGCTTTTTTAATAAATGATGAAGAATATCAATTAGTGAAATTTTAAATTTGTGAGATTTATCACGGATTAAAAGCCACACAAGTACCGCCAGATCGAATTTTAGCTCAAAGTGAATATAATCCTGATTATGCAAAAGTTACTATAGTTAGAGACTCTGGTTTTCAAGGTGGCGGTTGTTATCTTGGGGTGATGTATCGTCAGACATTATTGGCTCGCTTTGACCCAGAAGAAAAAGCAGATTTTTATATTCCTGAAGGTGAACATAACTTTGCTGTAATCGGAGACCCGTATGGAAGAGGGTTATGTGGTGGTCAGTTTAACCCTGCCGTAGAAAAACAAGTTATCAAAAAAGATAAAGATAATATTTTTAGAATTAGTTTAGGACCTTGGCGGAGACCTAGATAATATATTATTTCTCCTTAAATGTAGGATGCTATTCTTTTTAGGTTATCAAAAACGAAACATCATCAAGAAAGGCATTAAGCCATTCTGTAAGTGTTTCGGTTTTATTTAATGATAAATCTCTCTTCGATGCCCGATTTCTAAGGCGATTATCAGCAATTCGCCATTATCAGTATGGCAAATAATGCGGTAATCACCTACACGATAACGCCACATTCCAGATAAATCGCCAACTAAACCTTTGCCTCGATCTCGTGGATTTTCTAGCGTAGCTAAGGTTTTAAGATAGCGGATAATTTGTTGAGCCTGTTGAGGATTTTTCTTGGCGAGTTTGGCTAATTGCTTTTTAGCGGTTTCCGCTAAGATGATGTTCCAAGTTAAGCTCATTCTCGACTTCCTCTAATGAATAGGTTTTTTCTTTACCTGAACGGACACGCTCAAGAACCGCATTAGCTAAGAGTAAATCTTCTAAATCCTCCAAATAGGCTTCTAATGCCTCTTTGACATAAAAAGATTTTGCTCGTCCTGTTTGGACGGATAGATGATCTAAGCGTTGTTGTAATTCGTCTGGTAATCTTACGGTTAATGCCATTGTGTTATCCTCTTATATTGAGATGTCGAAATAAGTATAAAGTGGTAATGCTTGTAATACAAGTAATACTCCAAATATTTTGAATGAAGAATTTGCAAAAAACTAACCGCACTTTCGCAAGATCGTGCGGTTTTTTTATATCAATAAAAAGGAAATCTTATGACTTTACATGAAACTTTATTATCCCAAACCGCAAAATTGCATCCGATTGAGATCAAAGGCACGACTTACTATATACGTGATTTAACCGTTGGGGATATGAACAACCATCTTTACGGTATCAACGTATGGCTGAAAAAACAAGCTGAAATCGAAGGCTATGAATTGCCTGCGGAAGAGGATGAAAACTTTGCGACAGCTTTAAGCGAGTTCGGAGCAAAATACCGCTTACCGCAATCAATTGCAGTACGTCTGTGTGATGAGAATGGTGAATTGCTATTTGACCCATTTAATGCCGATGATTTAAATGCGATTGCAAAATTAGATAACCAAATCTTAATTGATTTCAACAATGGCTTAGGTGATCCAAAAAACTCACCGACCGCCGACGCTTCCAGCTAAATTTATCGCTAGCGTTAGGCAAAACCCTTGCTGAAATTGAAGCAATGCCCGAAAGACACTTGGCGGAGTATGAATTATTTTACCAAGAGCAACCTTTCGGGCTTTGGCGGGAAGACTACCGCACAGCCCAAATATCGCATTTACTAGCGATGATCAACCGAGATCCCAAAGGCGAGAGCCCGAAATTATCGGATTTTATGCCTTTTTATCAATAGGCAGAAGAAACGGAAGACGATGATGGCGGTGTAGCGACGTATTTGGCGAGTAGGTAAAAACAACGAACCCCTGACTATTGGCGTAGTACAGGGGTTCAAATTATGGACATGACACTATAAAACGGTTAATTACGTTAGGTTACGAACGATGAATATTCTAAAATCAAATCTTGAACTAATCAAGGAGATATTACAAATGAGTAAAACTTTATCAAACTGGCGATTTATTGCAATTCTGATCACAATTTTATTATCTTTTGCAGTATGGAAATCCCCCGAAATTTTAGCAGTGCTATTGCAATAAATTTTTACAAAAAAAACTTGAAAATGACCGCTTGTTGACTTATGTTCTAGGTGTAAGTTAGGGGAGGAAATATGGGAATTAGAGATATATTTGAATCATTTGGATGGCTTTTTAGAACATTCTTTTCTTTAGTCGTTGTTGTTTTTGTGTTACCAGTCATTATCATTGCCTGGATAATATTTGCAACATCATTAAATACACCTGATTTCCCTTGGGCTACAATTGTTGGTTCTGCGCCTTTCTTCTTGTTGCTAGGAGCTTACTATCTTGAGCAGTATAAAATAAACCGCCATTTAAAACGTAATAAAAAACAGCATTAAGATAGTAGATATGATTATTTAATTAGGTTTTATAGATTTATAAGCCACCTTTAAGGGTGGCTTTTTTTATGGGAGAAAATGTCACTTGGAAAATTAAATATTATCCTTGATTTAGAAACAGCTAGTTTTGAAAAAGGAATGTCTAAATCAGAGCAGAGAACCAGCCAATTTTCACGTACTTTCCAAGTGGATATGGATAAATCGTTAAATTCAGCCAAGCAGTTCGCACAACGTACAACAGAATATTTAGAGAATATTGAAAATGCAGCTAAAAATATCAATAAAAACTCTAACTTTCAGTTTTTTACTACGCTTGGTGTATATGCTCAAGCGGCAAGTGGAAATATTATTAAATATGCAGATAGTTATACTGAACTTGGTAATAGAATTCGTTTGGTAACTAAGAGTAATGAAGAATCTGCTAAAGCTAATGCTGCAGTCTTTGATATATCACTTAAAACAAATCAAGCTATATCATCAACATCACACATTTATCAACGATTTTACGATTACATGAAAGAGAAGGGGATGATTCAGGTTTAAAAATGAGAGTGGGTAGCCTCCGAGTTGGAGGCTTATTTTTTGTTCACTTAACTCTGTCACGCTGGTAAAAAACGTTCCGAAACTATTTGTAATTATTTGATAAAAAACGAAGTTTTTTTGCAAAAATCGACATTATTTCGGAACGTTTTTAGGGGTTGAAACCTTATCGAATAAGGAAAAGTTTGATCTAGTTCTCATTTTTATCTTTTCTATCTTGTTATTACAAAAAGAAAAGCGTACTCTATGGAGTATATTTTCTTTTATTTGTTTTTTTATGGAGTAGCTCTTTCATTTGAAGTGTAGTGAAACATATTGGAGGTTTATATGTTACTAGGCGATTTATCACGCAATGATTATGCAAAATCACTTCCCCCTGTTTTTGCGAGATTATGTGCAAAGCTAAAAGCTCTTGATTTAGTTAATCTACCTCTTGGTTGGCAAGATCTTGAAGAAGGTGTTCGAATGAATGTCATGGAGTTTGAAACCACCTCTTCTGAAGGAAAAAAAGCAGAGTTGCATCGTAAATTTATTGATATCCAATTATTAATTTCAGGTGAAGAAGCGATTGAGTATAGCCTAGCCTATCCAAATCTTGAACTTTATGATGACTATCGTGATGAAGACGACTATCAACTGACTCCAACCCTTGAACATAAAAATGTGGTGATTTTAAAACCAAATATGTTTGCAATTTTCTTACCAAATGAGCCTCATACACCAGGTAATTCAGTAACGGAGAATAAATTATTGAAAAAACTCGTCGTGAAAGTTCCTGTGGAGATGCTAGGAGACTAATATGTCAGCGAGAGGCAAAATTCTTGATACGATAGGAGCATTACAAAATAGCTTAACTAAAACGGAAAAGAAAATTGCAAGTGCTATTTTGTCTCAACCAGATTTGCTCAATCAATGTTCACTTTCTGAAGTGGCATCACAACTTGATGTCGGAGAGGCAACATTTATTCGTTTCTGTCGAACCTTAGGATTTAAAGGTTATACAGATTTTAAATTAGATCTTGCGATTGAATTAGCAACGCAAGAGAAAGAGAGTAGTACATTACTTGATACGGATGTATCAGAAACCGATACACCAAAAGAAATTGCAAGTAAGTTGCAAAATACGTTAAGTAATGTCATAGCCGAAACAGTCAATCTGCTTAATTATGATGAACTAGAAAAGGTTGTTCAAGAATTAAGACAGGCTCAGCGTATTTTTTTATTTGGTGTCGGGTCATCTGGGCTTACCGCAGAGGATGCACAACATAAATTTATGCGGATTGGATTGCAAACGGCGGCGGTGGCAAATAATCACTTTATGTATATGCAAGCGGCTTTGCTTAAAAAAGGAGATGTTGTTATTGGAATTAGCCATTCAGGTTATTCTGAAGAAACAACAAAAGCATTACGTATTGCACGAGATAATGGAGCCGTCACCGTTGCCATCACACATAATTTGAGATCGCCAATTACTGAAGTTTCAGATTATGTTTTAATTAATGGGAATCGCCAAGGACATATGCAGGGCGACTCTATTGGTACAAAGATGACTCAGCTATTTGTACTTGATTTAATCTATGCGTTACTTGTTAAAGCTGAACCAGAAAAAGCGATTCAGCAGAAACAAAAAACACTCAATGTGATTTTAGAGCAACGGATAAAATAGCTTACAAGCGGTCGGTTTATTCTGTTTTTTTACAAATTCTTCTTCATGTTTACTTACTAAAGGATGACAAAATGAAAAATTTAAAAGGTATCTTCAGTGCATTATTAGTTTCTTTTAATGCGGACGGCACAATCAACGAAAAAGGTTTACGCCAAATTATCCGCCACAATATCGACAAAATGAAAGTCGATGGCTTGTATGTGGGCGGTTCAACCGGTGAAAACTTTATGCTTTCAACGGAAGAGAAAAAAGAGATCTTCCGTATCGCAAAAGATGAAGCGAAAGATGACATTGCATTAATCGCTCAAGTTGGTAGCGTTAACTTAAAAGAAGCAGTAGAACTTGGTAAATATGCAACTGAATTAGGCTATGATAGCTTATCTGCGGTAACACCGTTCTACTACAAATTCAGCTTCCCAGAAATCAAAAACTTCTATGAAACGATTATTCGTGAAACAGGCAACAAAATGATCGTTTACTCTATCCCATTCTTGACAGGGGTAAACATCGGCGTTTCACAATTTGCAGAACTGTTCCAAAATGAAAAAATCATTGGTGTGAAATTCACCGCAGGCGATTTCTATCTATTAGAACGTTTACGCAAAGCATTCCCGAACCACTTAATCTATGCGGGTTTTGACGAGATGATGTTACCTGCAACGGTATTAGGCGTAGATGGTGCAATCGGTAGTACCTTCAACGTCAACGGTATCCGCGCTCGTCAAATTTTTGAATTAGCACAACAAGGCAAAGTCAAAGAAGCGCTTGAAATTCAAAATGTGACTAACGACTTAATCGAAGGCATTTTGGGTAACGGTTTATATCAAACCATCAAAGGTTTATTGGAAGAAGAAGGTGTACAAGCAGGTTACTGCCGTGAACCAATGACTAAAGAGTTGAACGCTCAACAAAAAGCAGTTGTGAAAGAATTAAAAGCGAAATATCTTTCTTAATTTGAATTAGCATAAGAAAAAGGCTGTTGGTTGAACTGACCACAGCCTTTTTAGTTAGTATATTTGCAAATTTTTCACAAAATCCTACCGCTTGTTAAGCTAGTTTTGTAATAGCCCAATCTAACCCCGAATAAAAATCGTCAGTGAGATAAGGTTTGAGTTTTTGTAGATTTTCAACAATGACAGCTTTATCTGGGTGGCAAAGGTTAATATGTCCCAATTTTCTGCCTGCTCGAACTTCTTTTCCATACCAATGCAGTTGGCTGAACGGAATGTCTAACCATTCATTATGATGTTCGATCCCAATAAGGTTCACCATCACACTCGGAGCGATCGGCTTAAGCTCAGGGGTTGGTAAATCAAGTAATGCTCGCAAATGCAATTCAAATTGACTGATTGAACAGCCTAATTGTGTCCAATGTCCGCTGTTGTGTACTCGCGGTGCGAGCTCATTGATCAGCAGTTTTTCGCCTACTACAAAACATTCCATTGCCATTACACCAACATAATTGAGTTCGTGCATAATCGCAGAAAGCATTTGTTCTGCTTGCTGTTGGAATATTTGTTGATGGGGTAGCGTTACATCCATTACACTGTAACGTAAAATGCCGTTTTGTTGTAAATTGTGGGTCACAGGGTAGAAGCGAGTTTCGCCATTACGGAACCTTGCGCCCACTAAGGAAACTTCGCCGTCAAAGGGAATAAATTTTTCTGCAATCACTTCACCAAATAAGTCGGGGGTAATTTGCTCGAGATTTTCTTGAGTGACAATCCACTGCCCACGCCCGTCATAGCCCCCTGTACGACGTTTCACTACCACTTTTTCACCAATGTTTTCAAAGACTTGTTGCCATTGTTCTGGCGAACTTAATAACTGCCAAGGCGATGTAGAGAGATTAAGCTGATCGAGTAGTGATTTTTGGGTAAAACGGTCGGCAAGTTGTCCGAAAACGGAAAGATTGACAAAATTTTTATGGTTGCTTAATAAATTTGTTAAAGGAGTTTCTGCCCAACGCTCAATTTCAGCGGTAATTAAACTGTTTTCGGCGAGATCGAATACTGGATCGTCAAAGGCTAACGGCTGGACTTCAACATCCAACGGCATACCCGCATAACGTAACATTCTGCCAAGTTGCCCGTTACCAAGAACATAAATAGGAGGGTAGAGTGTGCTTTTTTGCATAGTTACCTCGTAGGTCGGGCATTTATGCCCGACAATAATTACCAAATATAAGAAGTCGGGCATAAATGCCCGACCTACATTAAAAATACTCTGATAATGGTTTATCTAATGTTTGATTGAGCAAAACCATTAACTTAATGCGCGCTTTCTGTCCACTTAATCCTTGGGTGAAAATAACCCCTTGTTGTTTCAGTTGCTTACCGCCACCGAGATAATCATACACATCTTGTGTAATGCCATTAAAGGCGCGAGACACCAAGACTACAGGGATATTTGCTTTTAATAACGCAGAAACACCGTCTAAACAAGAGGGTGGCAAGTTACCGGCGCCTAAGGCTTCAATTACTACACCATCACAGCGACTTTGAGCCAGTTGTTCTAGTAAGAAGCTATCCATGCCGACATAGGCTTTTATCAGCTGAATGTTTGATTTTTCCAAACGATCAATCGGAAAGCGTTCGTAAGCGGTCAGATGTTGGAAATAAATTGCACGGTTTTTGGTAACCAAACCACAAGGTCCAAAGGTGGGCGTTTGGAAGGTTGCTACGTTAGTAGTATGGGTTTTGGTCACAAATTTGGCATTATGAATTTCATCATTCATCACCACCAAAACACCTTTGTTTTGGCTTTCATCACTTAATGCCACCAAAATAGCACTTTGTAGGTTAATTAAACCGTCAGAGCCTAATTCATTGCTAGAACGCATTGCCCCGGTGATGGCAACGGGAACATTCACTTTTAACGCTAAATCAAGGAAATAAGCGGTTTCTTCTAAGGTGTCCGTACCGTGTGTAATCACAATGCCATCATAACCTTCGGCTAACACAGCCTGTTCGATCCGATCTTTTAACAACTGCCAATGTGCCAACGTAATATGGGGAGAAGGAACGTGTAAAATCGCTTCTTGATAAAGTTGAGCTGGGTGATTGAGTTTCGCTAACGCCGTTAAAAGTGGGTTTTGAGCTGAAGGCGATACTTTGCCGTCTTCGCCTTCGCTCATTGAAATGGTTCCACCTGTGTGGAGAATTAATAATTTTTTACTCATCTAAATTCGTGGGTCTGGATTATCTAACACAGATTGTGTCTGTGCATTACGGAAAGAACGCAATTTTAGTGCAATTTCAGGGTTAAATGCACCTAAAATTTGAGCCGCTAATAATCCTGCATTTGCCGCCCCAGCTGGACCGATAGCAAGAGTGCCGACAGGAATGCCTTTTGGCATTTGAACGATAGAGTAAAGGCTATCGACGCCACTTAACATTGAACTTTTTACCGGTACGCCTAACACGGGAACAATCGTTTTTGCTGCAATCATACCAGGTAAATGTGCCGCACCGCCTGCCCCTGCGATAATTACTTTGTAGCCTTTTTGTTCCGCCGTTTCGGCAAATTCAAACAGTTTATCTGGGGTACGGTGAGCGGAAACCACTTCAACGTGATAAGGAATGTTAAATTGATCGAGAATTTGGGTTGCTTCAGACATGGTTGCCCAGTCGCTTTTTGAACCCATTACAATGGCGATTTCAGTTTGTGTCGTCATAATTGAACCTTTTCTTAAACCAAGATACTAACGAACATGGACTTTACCACAAAACGCAAACGTTTGCTTTAAAAATCAAACGTTTTATATTTAACAGGGTAAAAATGGACAAAAAGGGTGGTTTTTGTTATCTTGCTACCAAATTTATCTACAAATTTTCAACATTTTTTGAGAAATTTTTAAAAACTGTTGAAAATCAATAAGATAGACTACGAAGATAAATTCGGTAGTAAGCTATTTCTATGGCTTACTTTCTGCTTTTTTGATTTAAAACAAGAAAGTTTACTGAATTTATGGTTAAAGTTTCAACGGTTGGCAAAATTTTAACAATTTTGCAATGTTTTATTCATCAGATAAAAAAAGGAAAAGACTATGTCAGAAATGTTAGCACATGACGTAGATCCATTCGAAACGCAAGAATGGTTAGACTCGGTAAACTCTTTAGTTAAAGAAGAAGGTACTGAGCGTGCGCAATTTATTATTCAACAAGTAATGCAACATGCTCGCACTCAGGGTGTAGGGCTTCCATCAGGCGTAACAACCGACTATGTAAACACAATTCCTGTGTCTGAACAGCCTGTGTACCCAGGAAATCAAGAAATTGAACGTCGTATTCGTTCAGCCGTTCGCTGGAATGCGATTGCAATGGTATTACGTAGCCAGAAGAAAGATTTGGATCTCGGCGGTCATATTTCAACTTTCCAATCTTCTGCAACTATGTATGAAGTGTGCTTTAACCACTTCTTCAAAGCAGCAACAGATAAAGACGGTGGCGACTTAGTCTTCTCTCAAGGTCACGCAGCTCCAGGTATTTACGCACGTTCTTTCTTAGAAGGCCGTTTAACCGCAGAACAATTAGATAATTTCCGTCAAGAAGCTTTTGCAGATGGTTTATCTTCTTATCCACACCCGAAATTAATGCCTGAATACTGGCAGTTCTCTACGGTATCTATGGGTTTAGGTCCAGTGAATGCCATTTATCAAGCACGTTTCTTAAAATATTTACACAATCGTGGTATTAAAGATACCTCAGGTCAAACCGTTTATGCTTTCTTAGGTGACGGTGAGATGGACGAGATCGAGTCTAAAGGTGCATTAACCGTTGCAGGCCGTGAAAAATTAGATAACTTAATTTTCGTGGTAAGCTGTAACCTTCAACGTTTAGATGGTCCAGTAAATGGTAACGGTAAAATCGTTCAAGAATTAGAAGGTTTATTCACAGGTGCTGGCTGGGAAGTTATCAAAGTATTATGGGCAAGCAACTGGGATAAATTATTTGCTAAAGATACTTCAGGCAAATTAGCACAATTAATGATGGAAGTGGTTGATGGTGACTACTTAACCTTCAAATCAAAAGATGGTGCTTATGTGCGTGAACACTTCTTCGGTCGTTTCCCCGAAACTGCAGCCTTAGTTGCAGATATGACAGATGATGAAATCTGGCACTTACGTCGTGGTGCACACGATTCTGAGAAAATGTTTGCTGCCTTTGAACGTGCAAAACGCTCAAATAAACCAGTGGTTATCTTAGCTCACCAAGTAAAAGGCTATAAAATCCCTGAAGCAGAAAGTAAAAACACTGCTCACCAATCGAAAAAAATGTCACTAGAAAGCTTAAAAGGCTTCCGTGACTACTTCCACTTACCATTAACGGACGAACAAGTAGAAAACTTAGAATATGTGACTTTCCCGGAAGGTTCAGAAGAGTACAACTACTTACACGGTCGTCGTAAAGAGTTAAACGGTTATTTACCAGCGCGTAAACCGAAATTTACCGTAGAGTATAAAGTGCCTGCATTAGAAGAGTTCCAAGCATTATTAGATGCACAACCACGTGGCATTTCAACCACAATGGCATTCTCTCGTGTATTAAATATCTTATTAAAAGATAAAAATATCGGTCAAACTATCGTGCCAATCATTGCGGACGAAGCCCGTACTTTTGGTATGGAAGGTCTATTCCGTCAAATCGGTATTTACAACCCACACGGTCAAAACTATGTGCCGTCAGATCGTGATTTAGTGGCTTACTACCGTGAAGCAACAGATGGTCAAGTATTACAAGAAGGTATCAACGAGTTAGGTGCCACAGCGTCTTGGGTTGCAGCAGCGACTTCATACTCTGTAAACAACCAACCGATGATCCCATTCTTTATCTACTACTCAATGTTCGGTTTCCAACGTGTTGGCGATATGATGTGGTTAGCAGGTGATCAATTAGCACGTGGCTTTATGATCGGTGGTACATCAGGCCGTACAACCTTAAACGGCGAAGGTTTACAACACGAAGATGGTCACAGCCATATTCAAGCAGGTGTTATCCCGAACTGTATCACTTACGATCCAGCATTTGCCTTTGAAGTCGCTGTTATCGTTCAAGACGGTATTAACCGTATGTACGGTGAAAAACAAGAAGATGTGTTCTACTACATCACCACATTAAACGAAATCTACGATCAACCAGCAATGCCAGCAGGTGCAGAAGAAGGTATCCGTAAAGGTTTATACAAATTTGAAACAGTGGAAGGCAAAGGTAAAGGTCACGTTCAATTATTAGGTTCAGGTGCAATCTTACGCCACGTTCGTGAAGCAGCACAAATCCTTGCAAATGATTATGGTGTTACTGCAGATGTCTTCTCAGCACCATCATTCAATGAATTAGCACGTGAAGGTAACGATGCGGCACGTTGGAACTTCTTACACCCAACGGAAACACCTCGTGTTCCTTATGTCGCACAGGTATTAAAAGATTTACCAACCGTTGCATCAACTGACTATATGAAAGTTTATGCAGATCAAATCCGTGCATTCGTACCAAGCAAACACTATCAAGTGTTAGGTACAGACGGTTTCGGTCGTTCAGACAGCCGTGCAAACTTACGTGAACACTTCGAAGTTGATGAGCGTTATGTTGTTGTTGCAGCATTAAGCCAATTAGCGAAAGAAGGCACAGTAAGTACACAAGTCGTTGCAGATGCGATTGCGAAATTCGGCTTAAATGTAGATCGTATTAATCCGTTGTATGCTTAATGCAAGCGGTAAGATTTTCATAAAATTTTACAAAATCTGGTGGGGATAAACCCCACCCCTACAAAATTTAAAACGTAATTTGTAGGGACAGGGCTTATCCCTGTTCGTTTACAAGAAGGATTACAAAAATGTCAAAACAAATTCAAGTTCCAGATATCGGTGGTGATGAAGTTACCGTAACCGAAGTGATGGTCAAAGTGGGCGATACTATTGCTGTTGACCAATCTATTATCAACGTAGAGGGCGATAAAGCCTCTATGGAAGTTCCGGCACCAGAAGCGGGTGTGGTTAAAGAAGTTTTAGTGAAAGTGGGCGATAAAGTTACCACAGGTTCACCAATGTTAGTCTTAGAAGCGGCAGGTTCAGCACCAGCACCACAAGCGGTCGCAGAAGCTGCACCAGCTCCAGCGGCAGCACCGACAGCAAGTGCGGTTGTTGATGTGAATGTACCAGATATCGGTGGCGATGAAGTAAACGTGACTGAAATTATGGTGAAAGTGGGCGATACCGTTGCTGTTGATCAATCTATCATCAACGTAGAAGGCGACAAAGCCTCTATGGAAGTGCCTGCACCGGTCGCAGGCGTGGTTAAAGAGATTTTAATCAATGTTGGCGATAAAGTTTCAACAGGCAAATTAGTCATGCGTTTTGAAGTTGCAGGTGCAGCACCAGCAGCGACTCCTGCACCTGTTGCAGCTGAAGCTGCTCCACAAGCGGGTGGTTCAGCAATTAAAGACGTGAATGTACCAGATATCGGTGGCGATGAAGTAAACGTGACTGAAATTATGGTAAAAGTAGGCGATACCGTTGCTGTTGATCAATCTATCATCAACGTAGAAGGCGACAAAGCCTCTATGGAAGTGCCAGCACCAATCGCAGGCGTGGTGAAAGAGATTTTAGTAAAAGTGGGCGATAAAGTTTCAACTGGCTCATTGATTATGAAATTTGAAGTTGCAGGTGCAGCTCCAGCGGCAACATCTGCTCCAGCACCACAAGCAGCGGCAGCACCTGCACCGGTTGCAGCAGCGCCAGCACAGTCAGGTAATGTATCTGGTTTAAGTCAAGAACAAGTAGTTGCAAGTGCGGTATATGCACACGCAACACCGGTAATTCGTCGTTTAGCGCGTGAGTTTGGCGTAAACTTAGATCGTATTAAAGGTACAGGTCGCAAAGGTCGTATCGTTAAAGAAGATATTCAAGCTTACGTGAAAACTGCAGTTCAAGTCTTTGAAGATGTGAAAGCAGGTAAAGCACCAGCAGCAGGCAATGGCGTAGCGAACGGTGCAGGTTTAGGCTTATTACCGTGGCCGAAAGTCGATTTCAGCAAATTTGGTGAAATCGAAGAAGTGGAATTAAGCCGTATCAATAAGATCTCAGGTGCGAACTTACATCGTAACTGGGTGATGATTCCACACGTTACACACTTTGATCGTACGGATATTACCGATTTAGAGAACTTCCGTAAAGAACAAAACAAACTGGCTGAAAAACAAAAATTAGATGTGAAAATCACACCTGTGGTATTCATTATGAAAGCGGTAGCGAAAGCGTTAGAAGCCTTCCCTCGCTTCAACAGCTCAATTTCTGAAGACGGTCAAAAACTTACCCTTAAGAAATACATTAACATCGGTGTCGCGGTAGATACACCAAACGGCTTAGTTGTTCCTGTATTTAAAAATGTGAACAAGAAAGGCATTGTTGAACTTTCTCGTGAATTAATGGAAGTATCTAAGAAAGCCCGTGACGGTAAATTGACTGCTGCAGATATGCAAGGTGGTTGTTTCACCATTTCTAGCTTAGGCGGTATCGGTACAACCCACTTCACGCCAATCGTGAACGCACCTGAAGTGGCGATTTTAGGCGTATCGAAATCAGAAATGATGCCACAATGGAACGGTAAAGAGTTTGAGCCACGCTTAATGCTTCCGTTATCATTATCTTTCGACCACCGTGTGATTGACGGTGCGGATGGTGCTCGTTTCTTAAGCTACATCAATGGTGTACTTGCGGATATCCGTCGTTTAGTAATGTAATTGGCATACAAGCGGTGAGATTTGTAAAAAAATTTGCAAATCCTACCGCTTGTTCTTAATTCTGTGATCTTAGTCGCATCGGAAATAGGCAAAAAACGCTAAAATAGCAAAATTAACAAGTCTATAACAAATGCGAACCCAGAGGTAAACATGAGCAAAGAAATTAAAACCCAGGTCGTAGTACTTGGTGCAGGCCCAGCAGGCTACTCCGCAGCATTCCGTTGCGCAGACTTAGGCTTAGAAACAGTCTTAGTTGAACGTTATTCAACCCTTGGCGGTGTGTGTTTAAATGTAGGTTGTATTCCATCTAAAGCATTACTTCATGTAGCAAAAGTATTAGAAGAAGCAAAACACGCAGAGCATAATGGTATTACATTTGGTGAACCTACGATTGATTTAGACAAAGTCCGTGCAGGTAAGGAAGCTGTTGTCGCAAAATTAACGGGTGGTTTAGCAGGTATGGCAAAAGCACGTAAAGTGACTGTTGTTGAAGGTCAAGCGACTTTTGCTGATCCAAACACATTAGTTGCACGTGACCGTGATGGTAATCCAACCACCATTAAATTTGACAATGCCATTATTGCAGCCGGTTCTCGCCCTATTCAACTTCCATTTATTCCACATGACGACCCACGTATTTGGGATTCAACGGATGCGCTTAAATTAAAAGAAATCCCGAAAAAATTACTCATTATGGGCGGTGGTATCATCGGTTTAGAAATGGGTACTGTGTATGATGCATTGGGCTCAGAAGTGGAAGTGGTTGAAATGTTCGACCAAGTGATTCCAGCAGCGGATAAAGACGTTGTAGCAATATTCACCAAACGTATTGAGAAGAAATTCAAATTAATGCTTGAAACCAAAGTGACTGCAGTTGAAGCAAAAGACGATGGTATTTATGTTTCAATGGAAGGCAAAGCGTGCAACGACACCAAACGTTATGATGCCGTATTAGTGGCAATCGGTCGTGTGCCGAACGGTAAACTATTAGATGCGGGCAAAGCTGGCGTGAATGTTGATGATCGAGGCTTTATTGCGGTGGATAAACAAATGCGTACCAACGTGCCACACATCTTCGCTATCGGCGACATCGTGGGTCAGCCAATGTTAGCACACAAAGGTGTTCATGAAGGTCACGTTGCAGCAGAAGTAATTGCAGGACAAAAACACTACTTCGATCCAAAAGTGATCCCATCTATCGCTTATACTGAGCCGGAAGTGGCTTGGGTAGGTAAAACCGAGAAAGAGTGTAAGCAAGAAGGCTTAAATTACGAAGTGGCGAAGTTCCCTTGGGCTGCGTCAGGTCGTGCGATTGCCTCTGAATGTGCAGACGGTATGACGAAATTAATCTTCGATAAAGATACGCATCGTTTACTCGGTGGTGCGATTGTCGGAACTAACGGTGGTGAATTGTTAGGTGAAATCGGTTTAGCGATTGAAATGGGCTGTGATGCAGAAGATATCGCATTAACTATCCACGCTCACCCAACCTTACACGAGTCTGTGGGTCTTGCAGCAGAAGTATTTGAAGGTTCTATCACAGACCTTCCAAATCCAAAAGCGAAGAAAAAATAATTTTTCTGAATAAGAAAAGTTGTTCATTTGATTATCTGCACCTTTAAAAGTGGTTAAACCACTCATCAAGGTGCAGATTTTTTATTACTAACAAGCAGTTAACAATTATCTAGGTAGATTTTCTTTTTAAATTCATTTCTTTTATTTGCATAAAGGCAAACTTATCTATTAATATCCAATCTAGGCTTTAAGCTAATCATCATAAAAATATCGACATATTTCACTCTCTTCATCTATTACAGGAAAAATATGCGCAACACACAATTAGTTCAATGGTTTAGACAATCAACACCTTACGTCAACTTACATAATAATAAAACATTTGTGATTATGTTAGACGGCGAAGTATTAGAAAGTCAGAATTTTATTAACATTATCAATGACATCAGCTTATTACATAGTTTAAATATTAAGCTGGTGATAGTTTTTGGAGCAAGGCCTCAAATTAATCAGCTCCTTGAGCATAATCAGTTGCCCTCGACTTATTACAATAATATTCGTATTACAAACGCCCAATCCCTTGATATTGTTAAACAAGCGGTGGGAAAAGTTCACTACGATCTCTTTGCTCGCTTATCATTACGTTCACCAAATGCGCCTGTGATTAATATTGTTAGTGGCAATATGATTTTAGCGCAGCCGTTAGGCGTGATTGATGGTGTAGATTATGCTCTTAGCGGTAAAGTACGCCGTGTCAATATTGAGAGTATTAAACAGCAATTAGAGCGACATTCTATTGTGTTATTAGGGCCAGTCGCGCCATCGGTCACAGGTGAAATGTTCAATTTGCCCTTTGAAGAAATTGCAACACAAGTGGCAATCAAGCTCAAAGCCGATAAATTGATTGGGTTCTGTGATGAACAAGGTGTAATTGATGAGCAGGGGCAAGTGTTAGCCGATTTATCTCCTGAAGAAGCCAAACGCCATTTAGTTAATCTTATAGATAAAGGGCAGTATCACTCTGCTAAAGCTCGCTTTTTACAAGCTGCGATTGATGTCTGTCGAGCAGGGGTAAAACGAGCCCATTTAATCAGCTATCAAGAAGATGGCTCACTCCTGCAAGAGTTATTCTCTCGTGATGGTATTGGTACTCAGCTTTCTATGGAGAATTCGGAGGATATTCGCATTGCAACCGTGCAGGATATTCCTGGATTGCTTGAATTAATTCACCCATTAGAGCAACAGGGTATTTTGGTTAAACGTTCACGTGAACAAATTGAGATGGAAATCGATCACTATACTATTATCGAACGAGATGGTGTTGTGATTGCCTGTGCGGCTCTCAATCCTTATTTGGATGAAAAAATGGCAGAAATGGCGTGTGTTGCTGTACATCCTGATTATCGAGATTCTTCACGTGGCGATGTGCTATTGGTCGAAATTCAAAAACGCGCAAGGAAAATGGGGATAGAAAAATTATTCATCCTTACCACTCGAACAACACAATGGTTCCAAGAACGTGGCTTTGAATTAGCAGAAGTAGAAGACTTACCCAAATACAAACGAGAAAATTATAATTATCAACGTAAATCTAAAGTGCTTATACAGAAACTTTGATGATAAACAAGCGGTTAGTTTTGGATAAAAATTTGCAAACGATAAAAGTAAAACAGCTGGATTAACCAGCTGTTTTATTGTGATTAAAGCACTTTTACAATCGCTTCACACAATGCCTTGATATTATCTTCGGTAATACCTGCCACATTAATACGACCAGAACGTACCGCATAAATCGCAAATTCATCGCGTAAACGATCTACTTGCTCCGGACTTAAGCCGCTGAATGAGAACATCCCGTTTTGTGCAATGATAAAATCGAAATTTTGGGTGGCGCCTTTCTCTTTTAACAATGCCACAAATTTTGCACGCATCTCTTTGATACGATTACGCATTTCAGCCAGTTCTTCAATCCAGTTAGCTTTTAATTGTGGATCAGCTAATACTGTCGCAACGGCACTTGCTCCGTGTGAAGATGGGTTAGAGTAGAGCACACGAATAATCGATTTCACTTGGCTAAAGGCATTGTTTGCTACTTCTGCGTTATCTGCAACTAAGGTAAATGCCCCAACACGCTCGTTGTATAAACCAAAGTTTTTAGAGTAAGAGCTTGCCACTAACACTTCACGATGATTTTTCACGAAGGTGCGTAAGCCAAAGGCATCTTCTTCTAAGCCGTTTGCAAAGCCTTGATAAGCAAAGTCAAATAATGGTAACCAGCCTTTTTCCGCAGACATATTCGCTAAGGTTTGCCACTGTTCTGGGGTTGGGTCGATACCAGTCGGGTTATGGCAGCAGCCGTGGAAAAGCACGACATCGCCTTTACCTGCTTGGCTTAAATCTGCAATAAGATTATCCCAGTCTAATGCTTTGGTTTCTTTGTTGTAGTAACGATATTCTTTGATATTGATACCCACTGCGTTGAAAATTGCGTTGTGGTTTGGCCAAGTTGGGGTTGAAATCCAGACGTTTTGTGTATTGGTTTGGCGTTTAACAAATTCTGCCGCAATGCGTAACGCACCAGTACCGCCAAGGCTTTGTGCTGTTTTTGCACGACCTGATGTAATCACTTCAGCACCTTCACCAAAGAGTAACACTTGGGTTTGCGCATTGAAATCAGCAATACCGTCAATCGTTAAGTAATTTTTGGTATTTTCTTTAGCCAGTAAACGCGTTTCTGCTTCTTTTACCGCTTTAACGATAGGCGTTTGTCCTTTCGCATCTTTATAAACCCCGATCCCTAAGTTGATTTTCTCTGGGCGTGTTTCTGCTTTAAATGCTTCGCCTAAACCTAAAATTGGATCCGCTGGTGCTGCTTGAATGTGGTTAAACATTGACATAGTTTTCCTCTTAAGTGTGTTTGCAAATAGGTGGATTTATACGAGGATTTATACCTTTTGGCAAGTAGCAAGCGGGCATTTCTAACAAATAATTTGTAAATATTGTGTTATAGGTAATTTGCTCAACAGGTTAAACCTTTCAATATAGAAATTTTCTTGATTTTATGCTTTAATACGCCCAATTTTCTCAACACAATTAAGGTGTAACAATGAGCTGGATTGAAAAAATTTTAGGAAAAACTTCCTCGTCATCATCAAGCGGTAAATCAAAAATTCCAGAAGGCGTTTGGACAAAATGTACAAGTTGTGAGCAGGTTCTTTATAGTGAAGAACTTAAACGCAATATGCAAGTTTGCCCGAAATGCGATCATCATATGCGTATTGATGCCCGTACACGTTTATTATCCCTTTTAGACCAAGATACTGCGGAAGAATTAGCGGCAGAACTTGAACCACAAGATGTGTTGAAGTTTAAAGATCTGAAAAAATATAAAGATCGCTTAAGTGCTGCTCAAAAACAAACAGGTGAAAAAGACTCTTTCATTGTGATGTATGGCAAACTGTATGATATGCCTGTAGTGGTTGCTTCCTTTAACTTTGAGTTTATGGGCGGCTCAATGGGGTCTGTTGTTGGAGCGAAATTTGTTCGAGCGGCAGAAAAAGCATTAAGCGAAAATATTCCGTTTATCTGTTTCTCTGCTTCAGGCGGTGCACGTATGCAAGAAGCGTTATTCTCATTGATGCAAATGGCAAAAACCAGTGCGGTATTAGCAAAAATGAAAGAAAAAGGCGTGCCGTTTATCTCTGTGTTAACTGACCCAACCTTAGGCGGTGTATCGGCAAGTTTGGCGATGTTGGGCGATATTAATATTGCTGAACCTAAAGCCTTGATCGGTTTTGCAGGTCCACGTGTTATTGAGCAAACTGTCCGTGAGAAATTGCCTGAAGGCTTCCAACGCAGTGAGTTCTTAATGGAGAAAGGGGCGATTGATATGATCGTACATCGCAAAGAGATGCGTGATACCCTTGCTCGTTTACTTGCGAAAATTACCCATCAGCCAACCCCATTTAAAACGGGTGAGTTAGTTGAAGAAGTCGTAGAAGACGCTATAGAAGAAAAAGAAGCATAATGAACACATTAGTTTCACCAAAAGCCACGGATTCATTGGAAACGTGGCTTTCCTATTTAGAAAAAAGCCATTTCAAACCGATTGATATGGGCTTGGAACGTATCCGAGAAGTAGCGAAAGGGTTAGATTTACTCAAGCCAGCCCCTTATGTGATTACTGTTGCGGGTACAAACGGCAAAGGTTCAACCTGCAAGTTGCTGGAAACGGCGTTATTAAAAGCAGGATTAAAAGTTGGGGTTTATTCATCACCACACTTAATTCACTATAACGAACGTGTGCGTATTCAAGGACAAGCGGTCGGAAATGCCGATTTAATTGCAACCTTTGATTATATTGAACAGCATAAATCAGCGTCTTTAACCTATTTTGAGTTTGGCACTTTAGCGGCGTTAGATCTGTTCCGTAAGGCCAAGGTGGATGTCGCCATTTTGGAAGTGGGATTAGGCGGGCGTTTAGATGCCACTAACATTGTCGATCCTGATTTTGCGGTTATTACGTCGATTGACATTGACCACATTGAGTTTTTAGGCGATAACCGTGAAGCGATAGGTCGTGAGAAAGCAGGCATTTTCCGTCCAAATATTCCCGTCGTTATCGGCGAGCCTGATTGCCCACAGAGCATTTTGGATTATGCAAAAGAGTTGCAATGTCACGTTTTTAGACGCGATATAGATTGGACATTTTCAGCAGAATCTGACCGCTTGTGGTGGCAATCGAAAGCCAAATCTTTAACTGTTCCGCTCCCTAAAATTCCACAGCCAAACTGTGCTACGGCTTTAGCGGTTTTAACCCAGTTACCTTTTGAGTTAAGTGATGAAATCCTTGCTGAAGCAGTCTCAGAAGCACAGATGACAGGGCGTTTTCAATTATTAAGTGAACAAGATTTTGCAGCATTTTCACAAAATAGACCGCTTGCACAGGTGATTATTGACGTTGGGCATAACCCACACGCAGCTCGTTATTTGGCTGATCGCCTTGCAGAATGGGTTCAACCTGACCGCAAAATATATGCCGTATTTAGTGCCTTAGTCGATAAAGATTTATCAGGTATCGTTGAGCCTTTGGAGCATTTAATTGACGAATGGCATTGTGCAGGGCTACAGGGTTATCGAGGGCAGAGTGGTACAGAAGTAAAAAATAAACTACTTACTGCCTTACCCAATGTCAAAGTAATCGCTTATGAAAATGTGGTTGAAGCAAGTCAATTTCTCTTTGAAAAGGCTACCGCTCAAGATCTGATTTTAGTCTTTGGATCTTTCCATACTGTTGCAGATTTTGTGGTGTGGATTGAGAAATAGTATTTGTGTAAAATACGCACAAAGTGTAGGAAAATAATGATTTCCTACACTCATTTTTGGCGTTTAAATAATCGATATTCGGAAGATAACTTATTGTTTTTATTGATTTATAAATTCAGAGGATATAGTATAATGAACAGAACAGAACAGAACAGAACGCTGAAAGTTTAGCCACTCAACAAGCCTTTCTTAACAAACTCGATGCCGACCTTTGGAAAGCCGCCGATAAACTTCGCCAACAGCTTGACGCTGCCAACTACAAACACATTGTTCTCGGTTTAATCTTCTTAAAATACGTTTCCGACAGTTTCTCAGCACAACAAGAGATTATCAAACAACGTTACACCGATCCCACTTCCGATTTTTATCTCGATCCGACCGCTTACAGTGAAAGCGAACTTGCCGATGTTCTTAATGCTGAACTGGAAGAACGGGACAACTACGCCCAAGACAACGTATTCTGGGTGCCGCAACAAGCCCGTTGGGACGAAATCAAAGTCGTTGCAGGGGCAAACATTGGCGACAAAATCTGGGGCGAAAAAACCTTTAAAGGCATTGCCAACCTGATTGATGATGCCTTTGATGCCATCGAACAAGACAACCCAAAACTCAAAAACGTTATTCAACGCATTAGCCCTTATAAAGTCGATGAAAGCATTTTATTGGGCTTAATCGATCTCTTTTCTGATACCAACTTTACCCGTCCAACCCTAGACGGTAAGCCGATTTCCTTGGCGGCGAAAGATATTCTCGGCCACGTTTATGAGTATTTTCTTGGACAATTCGCCCTTGCCGAAGGCAAAAAGGGCGGTCAATATTTCACGCCAAAATCCATTGTTACCCTGATTATCGAAATGCTCGAACCCTACAAAGGACGCATTTACGACCCTGCAATGGGTTCGGGCGGTTTTTTTGTGCAAACGGAACGCTTTATCCGTGAACACCAAGGAAACGTCAGCGAAGTGAGTATTTTCGGGCAAGAGTTCAACCCAACCACTTGGAAACTTGCCGCAATGAATATGGCAATCCGTGGCATTGAATTTGATTTCGGCAAAGGCAACGCCGACACCTTCAGCAATCCGCAACACCGTGATAAAAAAATGGATTTCGTGATGGCAAACCCACCCTTTAATATGAAAGACTGGTGGAACGAAAGCCTTGCCCAAGACCCACGCTGGCAATACGGCATACCGCCAGAAGGCAACGCCAACTTTGCGTGGCTACAACATATGATTTACCACCTTTCGCCAAACGGACGAATGGCGTTGTTGCTTGCCAACGGCTCAATGTCGAGCAACACCAACAACGAAGGCGAAATCCGCAAAAATATCCTTAAAGCCGACCTTGTGGAAGCGATGATTGCCCTGCCAAGCCAGCTCTTTACCAACACCCAAATCCCAGCCTGTATCTGGATTTTGAACAAAAACAAAGCACGCAAAGGCGAAGTGCTGTTTATTGACGCACGCCAACTTGGCTATATGAAAGACCGAGTCTTACGCGACTTCACCGCAGACGACATCGCCAAAGTCGCCGACACCTACCACCACTGGCAAAAATCCGCCGACTACCAAAATATCCCTGCATTCTGCTACACCGCCACCCTAGACGAAATCGCCCAAAACGACTTCGTACTCACCCCAGGGCGTTATGTCGGTGCCGCCGAACAAGAAGATGACGGCATACCTTTTGCAGAAAAAATGCAAGAACTGACCGCTCTTTTACAGCAACAATTTAAGCAAAGTGCAGAGTTGGAAGCCAAGATTAAAGCGAATTTGGGAGGGTTGGGGTATGAAAATTAAAGATATTGTAAAAATTAAGGGAGGAAAAAGATTACCCAAAGGAGAAAATTTACAAACAATTCCTAATCAACATCCTTATATTCGTGTTAGGGATATGAAAGGAAAATTTATTTCTTTAGACGATCTTGAGTATGTTCCAGACAATGTTTTTCCGCAAATAAGAAATTATGTTGTAAATGAAAATGATGTGATCATCTCTATAGTTGGAACGATAGGGCTAGTAAGTATTATAGATAAGAAACTAGACAATGCTTCTCAAACCGAAAATTGTGCCAAATTATCAGGTTTGGATTATATAGATGCACAATATTTATATTATTACTTGGCTTCTGATTTTGGGCAGGAAGAAATTAGAAAAGCTACTGTTGGTGCGGTTCAACCTAAATTACCACTTTATGGAATTGAAAATATAGAGATTGATTGGAAAACAAGAAATGAAAGAATAAGTATTGTTTCTATTCTTGAAAGTTTAGACAAAAAAATCCAACTCAACACCCAAATCAACCAAACCCTAGAACAAATTGCCCAAACGATTTTTAAAAGCTGGTTTATTGATTTTGACCCCGTTCACACCAAAGCCGAAGCACTTGCCAACGGACAAACCTTGGAGCAAGCCACCCAAGCGGCAATGGCAGTGATTAGTGGTAAAAACACGCAAGAATTACACCGCTTGCAGACGGCAAACCCTGAACAATACCAACAACTATGGGAAATTGCAGAGGCGTTTCCGAGTGGGGTTGATGAGGAGGGATTGCCGTGGGGGTGGGAAGAACGATATTTAAAAGATGTTTGTAATATTGTTTATGGAAAAGGCTTACCTAAGAATAAATTAACAGAAAAAGGATTTTATGTTTTTGGTGCTAATGGCGTTATAGGTTTCTACGATAGTTACACTTATGAAAAGCCTCAAGTGTTGATAGGTTGTCGAGGAACTGTCGGTCAAGTAACATTAAGTTATCCATATTCTTTTGTTACAAATAACTCTTTAGTTATTGAATATGAAAACAGTTGTGTAAGTATGTATTATTTGGAGAAATATTTAAGCAATATTAATTTGAAGGAAATTTCATCAGGATCTGTTCAGCCTCAAATTACAATTCAGAATATGAGTAAAGTGAAAATATTAATCCCTAATATTGAAATACTAAATTTCTATTCTGAGAAAGTAAAAGAAATATATGATAAACGGCTACATCATTTTTATGAAAATCAATCTTTATCTAAAGTAAGAGATTTATTATTGCCGAAGTTGTTGAGTGGGGAGAAAAAATATGTCTGTGAATAAAGTATTAGAAAAATTACTGCTAAATGCAAAACAATCTATTCAACTAGGTGTGGAAGATTATCAGTTATCTATTGATGATGATAAAAGAAAAATATCTGCGATTAGAAATTTCTTAGCGGGTTTACTTTTATTGTACAAATATAAGCTGGTTCACTATGCAAGAGAAAATGAAGACCCTTATATGTATATAAGAATTGGAAATGATAGAACAGTACCACCTAATAAAACAATAAATGTCAAAGGTATTAAGGGAAATCTAATAGCATTAAATATCTATATAGATGCACAGAAATTAGATAACTTGGTTTCTAATAGAAATAAAATAGAGCATTTCACGATGCTCAATGATATTGATATTTCATTGTTGGTTTTTCAATCTTTTCATCTTTTTTCTGAATTTTATGATAATTATATTTATCCAGATAACAACCTTGATTTAAAAGATTTTATTGACAGTGATATTTATGAAGTTCTTCTAGAAAATGAAAGTGTAGTGTTATCTCGATTAAAAAAATTTAAAGAAAGAATAGAAAATATAGATTTTCCTAATAATACTATCTTGGATATGTTAAAAGATAGTAATGAGGATCGTATAAAGTGTCCTTATTGTTTTTCATTAATGGTAAAAGATATAAAAAGGGAGTACGAAAGTTTAGAACTTGAATGTGAACATTGTGAGAAGACTTTTGATATTTATGATCTATTAGGTGTAACTCATAAAGCTATTCTTGATGGAGATGATCCCAGAAGCGAATGCCCAGAGTGTTATGCTTTTGATGTGGTTGGTGGAGTATGCCTAGCTTGTGGATATGAGTTAGATCCTGATAGAGATTATGAAAGTGAAGCAAGAATGATTTATTTATTTAATAAAAATGATTGACTTTAAATTGAGGCTTTATAGTGAATAACAAGCGGTAACATTCCCACAAGATTTTGCAACCCCGACAGCGACCTTGTCGCAATCGGTTAAGCATAATTGGGGGGCGTTGTTACCCAATGTAATCCAGTGGCGGAGCCACTGAACTATACGTAACCCCGTACGCTTGCGTGCGGGGGAATTGGGGGCGAAAGATGTTTTGCCCCGACAGGATAGACAAACAAAAAAGGAAAAAACAATGCTCATCAACGAAAACACCATTGAACAAGCCTGTTTGCAACATTTGCAGGAATTGGGCTGGGATTATACGCACGGTTCGACCATCAATGCTGATGGGGAAAATCCTTGGCGGTTGCGGACGGACGAGGTGGTGTTTCGGGCGGTGTTGCGTGAGGCGGTGGAGCGGTTAAATCCGCAGTTGCCGTCTGCAACGGTGGACGAAGTGGTGGCGTTGGTGTGCAAAACGGATATTACGGATTTAACGGAACGCAATCAGCAAGCCTATCGCTATTTGCGTGAGGGCGTTCGGGTGGAGTATCGGGAAAATGATGAGCAAAAAGTGGAGTTTGCCCGTTTGATTGATTTTCAACAGCCGAGCCTGAACCGTTTTGATGTGGTGAACCAGCTAACGATTGCAGGGCGAAAAGGTAATCGCCGTCCTGATGTGATTTGTTATATCAATGGTTTGCCTGTGGTGGTGTTGGAGTTGAAAAATCCTTTGAAAGAGAATGCGGATTTGCCACAGGCGTTTAATCAGTTGCAGACTTATAAGCAGGAAATCGGCGATTTGTTTGTGTATAACCAAGCGCTTGTGATTAGCGATGGTATTCTGGCAAAAGTCGGTTCGCTGACGGCGGATTTGGAGCGGTTTACTCCTTGGCGTGTGGTGGACGAGAAGAACAAGCAACGTATTTCCTTTGAACACGAGTTGGAAGGCTTGGTGCGTGGTTTGCTTAACCCAGTGAGTTTGTTGGATTATATCCAGAATTTTATTGTGTTTGAGCAGACATCAAGCGGTCGTTTGGTGAAGAAAATTGCCGCTTATCATCAATTCTACGGCGTGAATGAAGCGGTGGATTGTACGCTGTGGGCGGCAAGCGAGCAGGGCAATGGCAAAATCGGGGTAATGTGGCATACACAGGGTTCGGGCAAGTCGTTGTCGATGTTGTTTTATGCCGGCAAATTGTTGTCGCAAGCGGAGTTACGCAACCCGACTATTGTGGTGGTTACCGACCGCAATGATTTAGACGGTCAGCTTTATGCCACTTTTTCAGGCGGTCAGGCGTTAATTCGTCAGCAACCTGTGCAAGCAGACGGCAGGGAGGCGTTGCGTGAAGAACTTGCCAAGCGAGAAACAGGCGGTGTGATTTTTACCACTATTCAGAAATTCGGTCTGCAAGAGGGCGAGCAGGCACACCCTGTGCTAAACGAGCGACACAATATTATTGTGATTAGTGATGAGGCTCACCGTTCACAATACGGTTTTAGCCAAAGTATGAAACTCAATGAAGCAAACCGCACGGGGACATATCGGGTGGGCTATGCGAAGCATTTGCGTGATGCTCTGCCGAATGCATCTTTTATTGGTTTTACCGGTACGCCGATTAGCCTTGAAGATAAAGATACCCAAGCGGTATTTGGTCAATATGTGTCGATTTATGATTTTGATGATGCGGTGAAAGATGGGGCAACGGTGCCGTTATCTTATGAACCGCGTCAAATTAAGATTGATGCGAGTAGTGACTTTGAAAATGCGGTGAAAGAAGCACAAGACTTATTTGTTGAAGACGAAAACTCCTACCGTTTCCGCTTGCGTGAGACGCTGATGGGGACAGACGAGCGTTTGCAACGACTTGCTGAAGATTTTGTGCAACATTTTGAGCAACGTGATGCTTTAGTAGAAAGTAAGGCAATGTTGGTGACGATGAGTCGTAAAATTTGTGTGAAATTGTATGAAAAAATCACCGCACTTCGACCGCAGTGGCATAGTGATGATGTGAATGAAGGGGCGATTAAAATTGTGATGACGGGGTCGGCAGACGATTCTGATGAAATTCAAAGGCATATTTATTCTGCGCAAGATAAAAAACTGCTGGAACGCCGTTTTAAAGATCCTGATGATCCGCTGAAAATTGTGATTGTGCGTGATATGTGGCTAACGGGTTTTGATGCCCCTTGTTGTAATACCATTTATATCGATAAACCAATGCGTGGACATAATTTAATGCAGGCGATCGCGCGCGTAAACCGTGTGTTCCGCAACAAAAGCCGTGAAAATGGTGGTTTGATTGTGGATTATGTAGGTATTGTGGAAGAACTGAAAGAAGCGAAATTGGAATATTCGCGCGCAAACGGTAAAGGCGACATTATCGTGGATATTGCGAAAGTAAAAGCCAAGATGTTGGAGTATTTCGACATTATTCGTGGACTATTTGCGACACCTGTAAAAGGCGAAAGTTTTAAACTGTATGATGCCTTGCAATTAGAAGATGAAACGGCGTTGTTCCATCAAATTATGTTGGGTGGCAACCATATTATGGCATTAGATCATCAAGAAAATAAACCCCAAAATAACCCCAAAAATGACCGCACTTTGTCAGAAAACTCTCGTCGCAAAGTCTTTTTAAATGCAGTTCGCAGTGCGAAAAAGGGGTATTGTTTGTGTGGGACTTTACCTGGTGTCAAAGCATATGAGAAAGAGCTTGCCTTTTATGATGCGGTGCGTGCAATTATTGCGAAACGTTCGCCAGGCGATAAAAACAATATGGCAGATCGTCAGTTAAAATTGGTGACGCTTATCAATCGGGCTGTGCAGGCAGATGGTGCAGTGAATTTGCTGGATATGTTACATCGCGACCAACCTAATATCAGTTTATTATCTGAAGAATTTTTAGATAAAGTTGGGAAAAGTAAAACAAAACATCTGTGGTTGCTTGCGGTAGAGCGTTATCTTCGTTCTGAAATCCAGAATAAAGGCGGGGTGAATATTGCGGTGCAAAAGGATTTCGAGCAACGTTTAGCGGAAGCGATGCGTAAATATAATAATCATACTATTAGTATTTTAGACGTGCTTGATGAATTGATTAAGATGGCAAAAGATTTTGCGGAGCGTTTACAACGCGGTGAGAAGTTAGGTTTATCACCTGCGGAAATCGCCTTTTACGATGCCCTTGCTCGCAATGAAAGTGCGGTGCGAGAATTGGGCGATGATGCCTTGAAAAACTTGGCAAAAGCGATTACTGATAAATTACGCAAATCCGCCACCATTGACTGGCAATACAAAGAAGCCGTGCGAGCAAAAATGCGAAACTTGGTGCGTGTTACGTTGAGATTATTCAAATATCCGCCAGATAAATGCGATGAAGCAATCCAATTTGTGTTGGAACAAGCGGAAGTGATTGCAGATGAATTGACGGGTTAATTGGTAAAATATTGCTTAGATCTCACCGCTTGTAAAAATAGCACGATAATCTCGTGCTATTTTCTTAGAACTCAATAGTTCCTTTCAATAATGTCCCTTCATAAATGCCTAACTTAATCGCAATAGATGGAATAATTGTACTATCCCAATCATATTGGCTTGTGACGAGATCGATGTTTAAGTCACTTAGCAGTAAGTTTTGTTTTAGCTTCGCTTGAATTTGCTCAAATAAAGGCTGTTTAATGCGAAGTAGCGGTGAGTTGAGCATAATTTTTTCTGTTGAGAAAATATTGACCAAATTCATGAGCATATAGGCTAAGTTATCGGTGATATGTTCAAGAATTGGGTGGGCTTTATCATTTTTTTGCTCAACTTGCTCGCAGAACCAAGCGATTTTATCTTGTGTCGTGGTCAATGTATTGGGTAAATAGCGATCTATCAGTGAAATAAGCGCAGGGAATGTCACTTGGTTTGCTAATTGATAGCGTTCCACATCATTTAATCCTTCTGCAATTTCATCACTTAACGCACTAAATTTCGGCATAATCATTTTATCTACGCTCATTCTTTTATGTTCATCTTGATGGAGTAGAGCGCCTTTAAGCAATACGCTAAGATTCACCGTATCATCTAATTGTAAAAAAATCACATTGTCGTTGCTAATTAGGCTCCCTAAAGCAGATTCTGCTAAAAACCAAAGTTGGAAATGTTCATTGAGTAAAATCGGCTGAGAAAAGCGTGTGGCTAATCGATCTACAATCGGGCAATGGATAAGGTGCTGTCCTAATTGCGTAATGATGCGTCGAGTTGCATCTATTTTTCCGACAACACTGACAGAAATAGCGAATAAATTCTTCTGTTCAATATCAATTTGCGTAGCAAAATGTTGTAAACTAGAGAGAATATAGTCATCTAAATTTGAGTATTCTTCTTGAGTAATAGGATAATCACATAATTGAATCAGTTTTCCGCTTAAATCACATAAGGTCACAGACAATTTATTTGTCGCAATCGTTAGACAGAGATAATGCCAATAAAAAGGGGATACGGCGAGTCCCACGGCGGGTCTGCCACGAGAAGGTAGATTTTGCGATGTTCTTTCTAAGATAAATTTATTATCAATTAATGTCTTGGTTAAGACGGTCATGGATGCGGGAGCAAAGCCAGATAGTTTTGCAAGATCTGTGCGTGAAATGAGTTCAAATTGCTCAATTAAGCGGTAAACTGTTCCTAAATGCTGATATTTATAATCATAAGATGTGGTTTTCATAGCCTAATTCCTTAGTCTCTTTTTACTCCATAAGATAATTTATTTATTTTGCAATCTTTACATAAAATAGCAAATGCTTTCATTCAATTATGAGAATGAGCTCACAAAATTATTTTATTTTTTGAAGAAAATGCTTGAGAATCGATCAACCCTGAAGTTTAAGGTACATTTTTTATGAACGAACAGATAAATTATCGTTGGATTGAAAATAATGAACAGTTATCAGAGATTTGTCATCATGCCATGAAGCAGGCTGTTGTCGCATTAGATACGGAATTTATTAGAACTCGCACCTATTATCCTAAATTAGGGTTAATTCAACTGTTTGATGGGCAAAATATTTGCCTGATCGACCCGCTTGTAATTAGCGATTTTTCGCCTTTTATCACCTTATTAGCTGACACAAAGGTGATGAAGGTGCTACACGCGTGTAGTGAAGATTTAGAAGTCTTTCAACACTATTTTAAGCAACTTCCACAGCCGATGTTAGATACGCAAATTATGGCTGGATTTATTGGGCTAGGGCAGTCTGTAGGCTTTGCAAAATTAGTCTTACATTATCTCAACCTTGAATTAGATAAAGGTGCATCAAGAACCGATTGGCTGATTCGTCCATTAACGGAAGTACAATGTCAATATGCGAGCGCAGATGTTTATTATTTATTGCCGATTTATCACGCCTTAGCGGAAGATTTAGCCAAAACACCTTGGCAAAATGCCGTTAAACAAGAATGTGATGCACTGCTTGAAAAACGACAAATGGTCTCTGATCCAAATAAAGCCTATAAAGAGATTGGTTTGGCATGGCAGTTAAATCCACAACAGTTAGCCGTATTACAAATACTCGCAAAATGGCGTGTGGAAGAAGCCGAAAAGCGAGATTTGGCGTTAAATTTTATTATTAAAGAGCAAAATCTATGGCAAATTGCCAAACAGCAACCTAAGCATACATCAAGCTTGCTTGAATTTATGCATCCAAATGAAGTGCGAATTCATGGTAAAAAGCTATTATGGCTTGTGGAGCAAGGTAAAGCGGTATTGCCTGAACATTATCCAGCCCCTATTTCTCGAATTATGGATGAGCCTGGCTATAAACAGACGTTAAAAAAATTACAACAGAAACTCAGCGAAATTCAACCTGATGATTTAGCTGTGGAACTATTAGCGAGTAAACGTCAGTTAAATCAGCTTTTTACGTGGTATAGAAAAGGGCAGAGTACTGAAAAATTGCCCGAATTATTAAAAGGGTGGAGAGCAGAGTACGGAAAACAGCTGTTAGAAAGTTGTTTTGAGTAATCAATTAAAACGTGACAATGTAATGAAAATGATTGAAGGTGCTGTATAGCGCCTTTTTTATTGCCTAAATTTAGGTATTTCAATTATTAACCTTGGCTTAATTAAGTTTATTAAGTTAAGTTTAATAATTAAAAAGTATATAGTTATCAAATAGTTAATTCATATTTTGCAAAAAATAGGACGAAACTCACCACTTGTAGATTTGTCACTTTTAGATGAAATGATTTTTTTGATAGCGGTTTTCTATTACAATTCAAACTATAATTTTTGATTCTCTTAACAAGGAAAATGTATGAAAAAAACAGTAGTGGCGACATTGATTGGTTTAACGCTAAATGTCGCTTTTGCAAATGATGTGGCAAAACCGGCTGAACCAACAAAAGTAGAAACCGTAAAAACGGTGGTGACTGAAGATAGTGCTTTTAAAGCATCTGTTTTAATTGATAATCTCAATAATCCTTGGGATATGGTTTGGGGGGCAGATGGCAATATTTGGGTGACAGAACGTCAAGGTAAACAGATTTCGATTGTCAATCCAAATACCGCAGAACATAAGGTACTTTATACCTTTGAACAGGCGTTTGCCGTACCGCCACATCAAGGTGTTCTAGGGCTCGCTTTACATCCAAATTTCTTAAAAAATAGCAAAGAAGATTTCGTTTATGCTTATTACACTTATTCATCAACCAATGGCGATAAGTCTGATTTTGGGCGAATTGTACGTTTAACCTATGATCCACAAGCTCAAAAACTTACAGATGAAACGGTGATTCTTGATAAATTACCTGCGGGTGATGATCACAATGCAGGACGTTTGATTTTCGGTAAAGATGGCAAACTATATCTTACGTTGGGCGACAATGGTTACAACCAGTTTGGCAATAGTTGTAAAGAAATTCGTTCTCAAAACATTCCAACCGTTGAAGATATTGCTGCTAAAAATTATGAAGATTATCGTGGAAAAGTCTTGCGTATCAATGCAGATGGCTCAATTCCTGAAGATAACCCACGTATTCAAAACATTAAAAGCCACGTTTATGCCTACGGTTTCCGTAATCCACAAGGTTTAGTGTTTGTTGGAAATAAATTATTTAACGTTGATCAAGGCCCTGGCACAGATGATGAAGTGAATGCTGTTGAAGCTGGAGGGAACTATGGTTGGCCACATATTGCAGGTTATCAAGATAATCAAGCATATAGCTACGTTAATTATTCTAAAGTAGAAAATTGTGAAAAAGCACCAATGTATGATGGTACGACCGTAGATAAAAGCGTGACAGTGGAACGCAAAAAAGAGACGGATGCTGAATTAGACAACTTCAAAGAGCCATTAAAAACCTTCTTTACCGTGCCAAATAGCTATAATTTTAACGATCCAAAATGTAATGGTGACTATATTTGTTGGCCAACCGTAGCGACGACAAGCATTGCCTATTATCCAAAAGATGGAAAAATTAAAAGCTTCCAAAACTCATTATTAGTTACAGGGGTAAAAACAGGGACGTTATACCGTATGCCATTAGATGCAAATGCACAACAAGTCCAAGGTGAAGTGATTACACATTTCCGTACAGATAACCGTTACCGTATGGTGTTGGTAAGCCCAGATACCGGTAAAGTGTTTGTTGCAACAGACAGTGCGGGTTACATCATGGGTAAAGATAGCGTACCAACCAAAGAAATGGCAAATAAAGGTGCAATTTTAGTATTTGAAGCAAAATAATCTGTCATGTTGAGATGATCATTTTTGATATTTAAATTTCGCATAACGTAGATTATGTTAAATAATAAAAATAAAAGCGGACAACTAGATATTATTTGTCCGTTTTTAATCCCCCTTTTATTTGAGATCAATTTATTTTCAATCGTAAAAAGCGTATCATAGGCATGCAGTCACGTTTACCCAAACGTGTTATTTTTTCTTATCACATAGGTTTTCGACAATGTCAAAAAATATTCTTATTCTTAACTGTGGTAGCTCATCTTTAAAGTTCGCTATCTTAGATCCTGTTTCTGGTGATGAAAAATTATCGGGTTTAGCAGAAAACTTTAATTTAGCTGACGCGCGTATTAAATGGAAATTAAACGGCGAAAAAGGTGCAGCAGATTTAGGTGCAGGTGCAGCTCACAGTGAAGCACTTAACTATATCGTGAAAAACATTTTAAGTGCAGAATTAAAAGACAGCATTGGTGCTATCGGTCACCGTATCGTTCACGGTGGTGAAAAATATACTTCATCTATCGTTATTACAGATGAAGTGGTTGCAGGTATCAAAGAAGCTGCAGCATTTGCACCACTTCACAACCCTGCCCACTTAATCGGTATTGAAGAAGCATTCAAAGCATTCCCTGAATTAAAAGAGAAAAACGTTGCGGTATTTGATACAGCATTCCACCAAACAATGCCTGAACACGCTTATCTCTATGCTCTTCCATACGCTTTATATAAAGAACACGGCGTACGTCGTTATGGTTTCCACGGTACAAGCCACTATTATGTGAGCCGTGAAGTCGCTAAAGTTGTGGGTGTTGAGCCGTCAAAAGTGAACGTGATTACTTGTCACTTAGGTAACGGTGCTTCTGTTGCTGCAATCCGTAATGGTGAATGTATCGATACTTCAATGGGGTTCACTCCATTAGAAGGTTTAGTAATGGGTACTCGTTCAGGTGACTTAGACCCTGCGATCATTTTCTTTATGCACAATACGTTAGGTATGTCTGTAAAAGAAATTGAAGAAACATTAGTGAAAAAATCTGGCTTATTAGGTTTAACGGGAGTAACTAGCGACTGTCGTTATTCAGAAGATAACTACTCTACTCATCCAGAAGCAAAACGTGCTATGGATAGTTTCTGCTATCGTTTAGCGAAATATATTGGTTCATATATGGCTGCATTAGGTGACGATCACTTAGATGCAATCGTATTTACGGGTGGTATTGGTGAAAATGCAGGCCCTGTGCGTGAATTAACTTTAAATTACTTAAAACTGTTCGGTATTAAAGTTGATAGCGAGAAAAACATGGCGGCTCGTTTTGGTAAATCGGGCGAAATTACGGCTGCAGATTCTGCATTCCGTGCCTTCGTTATCCCAACAAATGAAGAGCTTGTTATCGCACAAGATACAGCACGCTTAGCATTATAATATCTGGAACCTGCCAACTTGGCAGGTTCTTTACTTTTAACGTATTACAAGCGGTTCGATTTCTCTTAAAATTTGCAAAATTTTTTTATTATCTATCCGCTTGTTTCAATGGAAAGAAAAGATGTCTAGAACAATTATTTTAATTCCAATCAGTACTGGCGTTGGTTTAACTAGCGTTAGTCTCGGCTTAGTACACTCCCTTGAACAAAAAGGGGCAAAAGTAGGTTTCTTAAAACCGATTGCACAACCAATCAGCGGTGAAGATACTCTTGACCGTTCAACAACGATTATCCGTCTTTCACAAAGTACCGAAACAGGTACACCATTTATGCTAAGTGAAGCGGAAGCATTAATTGCGAAAAACCAAACCGATGTATTACTTGAAAAAGTGGTTGAGCGTCATCAAAGACTCGCTAAAAACAGCGATATTATTGTGATTGAAGGCTTAATTCCAACTCGTAAAAACTCTTACGCAAACAGCATTAACTATGACATTGCACAAGCATTAGATGCTGAAATCGTTTTAGTTGCAGCACCAGCTGCAGATAAACCAGCACAGCTTAAAGAGCGTATTGATGCAGCAGCTTCTCTATTTGGTGGTCTTGATAATCCAAACTTATTGGGTGTCATTATTAATAAATTTAATGCACCAGTCGATGAATCAGGACGTACACGCCCAGATTTAACTGAAATTTTCGACTCTTTCCAACACAGCACAAATAATATTGCTGAAATGGAAAATCTATTTAAGAACAGCCCACTCAAATTACTTGCTTGTGTTGCATGGAAATCTGATTTAATCGCAACGCGTGCGATTGATCTGGCAAAACACTTAGGTGCAGCAATTATCAATGAAGGCGAAGTACAAAAACGCCGTATTCGTAGCGTCACATTCTGTGCAAGAAGCTTGCCAAATATGGTTGATCACTTCAAAGCAGGTAGCTTATTAGTTGCATCTGCAGATCGTCCAGATGTGGTTGTTGCTGCGGCTCTTGCTGCAATGAATGGTGTAGAAATTGCAGCGCTACTTTTAACGGGTGGTTATAAAATTGATAACCAAATTGCTAAACTTTGCCAACAAGCCTTTGAAACAGGTTTACCAATTTTCCGTGTAGAAGGCAATACATGGCAAACTGCATTAAGTTTACAAAGCTTTAGCCTAGAAGTGCCAGTTGATGATAAAGAACGTATTGATTCGATTAAAC
The DNA here is from genome assembly GCF_004519515.1 of Actinobacillus indolicus. Taxonomy (NCBI): domain Bacteria; kingdom Pseudomonadati; phylum Pseudomonadota; class Gammaproteobacteria; order Pasteurellales; family Pasteurellaceae; genus Actinobacillus; species Actinobacillus indolicus. Next base: position 46,288 of record NZ_CP038145.1, read on the forward strand.
AATATGTTTCAGAACAATTTGATGCAGGCTTTATTGATGGTATTTCAAAAGGTGCAGTTCGCGCTCGTCGCCTCTCCCCTGCTGCATTCCGTTATCAATTAACCGAACTTGCGCGTGAAGCGAAAAAACGCATTGTATTACCAGAAGGTGATGAGCCTCGTACCGTTAAAGCCGCTGCACTCTGTGCGGAACGTGGCATTGCAGAATGTGTACTTTTAGCACCACCAGCGGATGTTCAACGTGTTGCTGAAGCTCAAGGGGTTACTTTAGGCAAAGGCATTACCATTATTGACCCAGCTGAAGTGCGTGAAAACTATGTGGCTCGTTTAGTTGAATTGCGTAAAAATAAAGGTATGACGGAAGTTGTTGCTCGTGAGCAGCTTTTAGATACGGTTGTGCTTGGTACAATGATGCTAGAAGCAAATGAAGTAGATGGCTTAGTTTCAGGTGCGGTTCACACGACTGCAAATACAATCCGTCCACCAATGCAAATTATCAAAACAGCACCAGGTAACTCTATTATTTCATCTGTGTTCTTTATGTTATTACCAGATCAAGTACTTGTTTACGGTGACTGTGCGGTAAACCCAGATCCAACGGCTGAACAATTAGCAGAAATCGCTATCCAATCAGCTGAATCTGCGAAGTCATTCGGTATTGACCCGCGTGTTGCAATGATTTCTTACTCAACAGGTACTTCTGGTGCTGGTGCAGACGTAGAAAAAGTAGCGGAAGCAACCCGTATTGCGAAAGAAAAACGCCCAGATTTAATCATTGATGGTCCATTACAATACGACGCGGCAATTATGGAAGATGTGGCTCGTTCTAAAGCGCCTAACTCCCCTGTTGCAGGTAAAGCGACCGTATTCGTATTCCCAGACTTGAACACAGGTAACACAACTTATAAAGCGGTTCAACGCTCTGCGGATCTCGTCTCTATCGGTCCAATGCTACAAGGTATGCGTAAACCGGTAAACGACTTATCTCGTGGTGCTTTGGTTGATGATATTGTTTATACGATTGCATTAACAGCGATTCAAGCGACACAGTAAGTGTTGACAATAAAGGGCGGTGAATCCGCCCTTATTCTTTTTGATTTATCCACCAGCTAATTTAACTGTGTATCCTTTTTGCTCTAACATTTGTTTAAGTTGGTCGCGATTATCGCCTTGAATTTCAATCACTCCATCTTTAACTGAGCCTCCGCATCCGCTTTTTCGTTTTAATTCAGATGCAAGGGCGACTAAGCTTCTGTCATCTAAATCTAGTCCCATAATAACACAAACGCCTTTCCCTTTACGTCCACTCGTTTGGCGCTGTATACGAATAATTCCGTCACCCTTTGGACGTTCTACTTTGGGCTTTTCTTGTGTAATTCGGCCTATTTCTGTGGAATATACCAAACTCATTTGTAAAAATTCCTTATAAACGTACCGCTTGTTACGCGATAGATTGGTTAATACTTTTTAGCACTGAGAGAGGATCTGCTGCTTGCGTAATTGGACGCCCGATCACCAAATAATCAGCACCTGTATCAATCGCTTGTTTTGGCGTCATTACACGACGTTGATCGCCGAAATCACTCCCTTCCGGACGAATACCTGGAGTGACGAGTTTAAAATCTTTGCCACAATGGGTTCTCAATACTTCAACTTCTTGTGGAGAGCAAACAACGCCATCTAACCCTGCACGTTGGCATAAATGCGCAAGACGAATAACTTGTTCCATTGGGGATGCATTAATCCCGATTTGCAATAAATCTAAATCTTCCATACTGGTCAATACAGTAACACCAATTAATAATGGCGCATCTTTACCATAAGGTTCTAAAATTTGCTTTGCAGTTTCCATCATACGAAGTCCACCTAACGCATGCAAGTCAACCATCCATACCCCTAAATCTGCGGCAGAACGTACTGCTCTTGCAACGGTATTAGGAATATCATGATATTTTAAATCCAAAAAGACATCGAATTTTCGATCATGTAACTGTTTTACAAAATTTGTACCTAAAGTAGTAAACATTTCTTTTCCTACTTTTAGACGACATAAAGACGGATCAACTTGATCCACAAAATTTAGCGCTTCTGCTTCAGTTTCATAATCAAGGGCGACAATAATTTTGTTGTCCATTTAGATTCTCCTATATTAAATCACTTCTGTAATACTTTGTATTGGCTTAATACTTTCCCAAGTTCGACAAGATGGGCATTGCCAAGCTAAACGATAACTTTGATAGCCGCAATTTAAACAGCGATATTGGAAACCATTCTTTATTCTATCTCCAACCATTTTATGTAATAACACCAAGCTTTCTTTTCCTCTACCTTCTTCAGCTTCATTAACTTGATAATAAATAAAGCGATGAAAGGTAATTAAATTAGGATATTGTCTAACTTGTTGATATAACTTTGATTGTGCTGCTTCTACTCCATCTTTTTGCTCAATAAATTCTGCTAAGGCTAAATCTACACTACTATTATGTTTAATTTGATTTGCTTTAATTAAAAATAACTCAAAACTTGCTGGGTCAGATAAATCAATATAGCACTGTTTTATTTTTTCTAATACTTCACTAATATAATTAGGCTCTTGCCCTAAAACAGACTCAAAATACATTAATGCTTTTATGATATCCCGTTTATTTAAGAAAAAATCACCTAATAGGATAGATGCTCTTGCACAATTTGGAGCATAATTTAATGCTTTATCTAAAGAGAATAAAAATAATTTTTCATCTTCTGATTTGATAGATTGTGCAAATTCACAATAATAGTGAGATAAGGGAACTTTATCCATATCAGGATCGATTTTAAGCCTTTTTTCAGCCACATTAATGGCTTTTTTCCATTCTTTTGTTTTTTGATAGATTTCGGTTAGTTGGCTTAAAGCATTCACGGCAAATTCAGGTTCGTCTAGTAAAGTGATATAGTAATTTTCTGCACGATCATAAAAACCTGCAGCCATGAAGTCTTTAGCAAGTTGCTGTTTTGCAAGTAATTTTTGTTCAAATGAATAATTAGGGTTTGTTTCTAGAGCTTGATGGATTCGCAATGCTCTATCTACTTCTCCTCGAGAACGGAAAAGATTGCCTAAGGTCAATTCTGCTTCAAATTGAGACTCCGTTGAAATCTGATTTTCTGACTCTTGTTTTTGTAGCATAGAAAGAAACAGATCGACGGCTTTTTCTTGTTGATTGGATAAAAGGAAATTCAAACCCGTGACATAGTCACGGGAAAATTTATTATTAACGGTTTCTTGATCCTTTTTTGCACTTCGTTGTCCCATATACCAACCATATAAGGCTGCAACAGGAAGTAAAAGGAACAATAATTCAAGCATTACTCAGCCTTTGGTAGCGATAATTCGCTAATTTGTTGTGCTTGACGTTTCACACGACGATTTAATGCGATATTCTGTAATTTTACTTTTAAATAGAAAAAGCCTGTGATAAACCATCCAAGGATAAGGCCAAATCCAAATAAAATTGCAACTAAACTAGATAAACGTAATTCGCTTTTTGCAACAATATAATTAAATGTAATAAGCTGATCGTTGTTTGCACCAATAGTGACTGCAACAAGGATAATGGCGAGAACAATTACAATACCAAAAATATATTTCATACAGATATCTCCATATTACATTTGTAGTTTTATAAAAAAACGACACCAATAGAGTGTCGCTTTGAGAGAATTAGGCTAAATCAACACGCTCTTTAAGCTCTTTACCCGCTTTAAAGTGTGGAACATACTTTGCGTCTAATTTAACGCTTTCGCCTGTTTTAGGATTGCGGCCAACACGAGGTTGACGATAATGTAGAGAGAAACTACCAAACCCACGAACTTCAATACGTTCACCTTGCTCTAAGGTTTTCATCATCTGCTCTAAAATCTCTTTGACACTTTCATCAACAGACTTTACAGGAATGACAGGATATTTGGCTACTAAACTTTCTATTAATTCCGATTTAGTCATATATTCTCCTTATGCGACAGTGAAGTGGGTATGTTTCCATACCCACTTTTAAAGTAAGCTAATTACTCACCTTTTGCAGCTTTGAAAGCTTCTGCCATTGCACTTGGAATAGCTTCTTCTTGCTTATTCACTTGTGCTAACGCTGCTGATTCTTCAGCTTCGTCTTTTGCACGAACAGAAAGATTTACAACACGTGCTTTACGATCAACACCTGTGTATTTCGCTTCAATTTCGTCACCTACAGAGATAACTGTTGTGATGTCTTCTACACGATCACGTGTTGCTTCTGCTGCACGAACGTAACCTTCTACGCCGTCTGCTAATTCAACTTTAACGCCTTTAGCATCAACTTCAACTACTTTGCCTTTCACTACAGCACCTTTTTTCATGCTGTCAACGAAGTTTGTGAATGGATCAGATTCTAATTGTTTGATACCTAAAGAAATGCGCTCTTTCACTGCATCAACTTGTAATACAACAGCTTCTACTTCGTCACCTTTTTTGTAGTTACGAACAGCTTCTTCTCCAGTCATATTCCAAGAAATGTCAGATAAGTGAACTAAACCGTCAATGCCACCTTCTAAACCGATAAAGATACCGAAATCAGTGATTGATTTGATTTTACCTTTTACTTTATCGTTTTTGTTGTGAGTTTCCGCGAAGTGTTCCCATGGGTTTGCTTTACATTGTTTTAAACCTAAAGAAATACGACGACGTTCTTCATCAACTTCAAGTACCATTACCTCAACAACATCACCAACGTTAACTACTTTAGATGGGTGGATGTTTTTGTTTGTCCAATCCATTTCTGAAACGTGAACTAAACCTTCAACACCATCTAAAATCTCAACGAAACAGCCATAATCTGTTAAGTTAGTTACTTTACCTGTTAATTTGCTACCCACTGGGTGGTTTTGAGCGATTGCAGCCCATGGATCTTGACCTAATTGTTTTAAGCCTAATGATACACGAGTTTTCTCTTTATCGAATTTAAGTACTTTAACAGTAACTTCTTGACCTACTGTAACCACTTCACTTGGGTGTTTAACACGTTTCCATGCCATATCTGTGATGTGTAATAAACCATCAACACCACCTAAATCAACGAACGCACCATAGTCTGTTAAGTTCTTAACGATACCTTTAACTTCAGAGCCTTCAACTAAGTTCGCTAATACTTCTTCACGATCCGCTGAGCTTGTTGTTTCGATAACTGCACGACGAGATACAACAACGTTGTTACGTTTTTGGTCTAATTTGATTACTTTAAGTTCTAAAGTTTGACCTTCAAGATTTAAAGAATCACGTACAGGACGAGTATCAACTAATGAACCTGGTAAGAATGCACGAACACCGTTTAACTCAACAGTGAAGCCACCTTTCACTTTACCGTTTACGAAACCAACAACGGTTGCTTGCTCTTCGAATGCTTTCTCTAACGCAGCCCAAGATTCGTTACGTTTCGCTTTTTCACGAGAAAGTTTGGTCTCACCGAAACCGTCTTCTACTGCATCAAGAGCAACATCAACAACATCACCAACTTGAACTTCTAATTCGCCTTGTGCGTTGAAAAACTCTTCAGCAGGGATTGCAGATTCTGATTTTAAACCAGCATCTACGAATACAAGGCCTTTTTGGATTTTAACCACAGTACCTTTAACAATAGAACCTAAACGGGTTTCTTGACCTTTTAGTGATTCTTCAAATAGTTGAGCAAAAGATTCAGTCATAATTAATCTTCTTAAATAAAATAAAACGTCCACTTAGCATCCATCTAAATGGGGTTAGGGATAACAACTTAACAATCCTTTGTTAAGCAAACAAAATCAATATTTTTGAGCAATATAATCCAACGCCTGTTGAATAACTTCCTCAATAGATAAATGCGTTGAATCTAAAATCATCGCATCTTTAGCTGGAACAAGTGGCGCAACAGGACGATTTCTGTCCCGAAAATCACGCTCTTTTATCTCGGCTAAAATCTCGTCAAAGTTAGCATTAAATCCCTTTTCTTGCAACTGTTTTACACGTCTTTTTGTACGTTCTTCTGCACTTGCATCTAAAAAGAACTTAATTTCAGCATCAGGGAAAACAACCGTTCCCATATCACGTCCATCTGCAATGAGTCCTTTGGTGCTACGAAAATCTCTTTGACGTTGTAATAATGCTTCACGCACTTGGGGATAAACGGCAATTTTTGACGCATTCTGCCCTGCTTCTGCGGTACGAATTTGGTCGCCAACATTTTCACCGTCTAAAATAACCTGAATTTCATTATTTTCAGGTACAAATTTTACATCAAGTTTACGTCCCAACTCTGCAAGAGCAAGCTCATTTTCAAAATCAATTCCGTGTTTTACCGCTGCCAAGGCCAAAATGCGATAAATAGCCCCAGAATCCAAAAAATCAAAGCCTAATTTATCCGCAAGCGCATGGCATAATGTTCCTTTTCCTGCACCACTTGGACCATCAACAGTAATCACAATATTTTTCATTTTTTATCCTATACTTCTGGAAATTCACCGATAGTGACATTTACTTCAATCATTTTTCCCTGACGCGATAGTTTAACTTTAACCATTGTTCCAGGTTTCATATCCGCAATTAATTCCATCATCTGTGAAGGTGATTCTGCTTCTACATTAGCAATTTGTAGAATTAAATCTCCAGGCTCAATCCCCGCTTTATCCGCAGGTCCATTCTCTACAACGCCAGTGATAAGAACCCCTTTATCCCCCACTCCTAATTGCTTGGCAGAATAAAACAAAGAGCTATTAACACCAAAATAACCTCGAATAACACGACCATCTTTGATGATTTTATTCATGACTTGATTGGCTAAAGAGATCGGTATCGCAAAATTTAATCCTTCCGCTAATTCATCACTATTTTTTCCAAGGCTTAATGTATTAATACCTACTATTTCACCCAAGGAGTTAACTAATGCTCCGCCTGAGTTTCCTTTATTGATAGATGCGTCAGTTTGTATAAAATTCTGCCGCCCCATTTCAGATAATGCATTACGCCCAGTAGCACTAATAATACCTTGAGTAATACTTTGCCCTAAGTTAAGTGGATTACCAATGGCTAATACGACATCGCCAATTTGGGAAACACGTCCATTATTTTGAGGAATAGTGGGTAAATTTTCGGCTTGTATTTTTAATACTGCTAAATCAGTTAGCGTATCCGATCCGACTAATCTTGCATTAAAAATAGAACCCGATTGTAACGCAACTATAATTTGATCTGCATTTTGAATCACATGTTTATTCGTCAGAATATAGCCTGACGAGGTCATTATGACACCAGATCCAAGATTATTGACCTGAAGTTCATTTGTTGATTTAGTACCAACAGAATCAAAAGCTTGATTGTAAACATTAACAACCGCAGGAGAGGCGATTTTTACAGCATCATGAAAACTTGCAATATCTTTACTTGTTAAAATATCACTATGCTTATTTATCCAAGGGGCAACGTAGAGGATTAAACCTGCAGAAAAAAGCCCAAAACCTACCGCTTGTGCAATTTTTTTTACGTTCACATTTGCTCCTTGTTAGCGTAGGGACACACGCAGTATGTCCCTACATTCATTAAATTTTATTACAGTGACTTCGCCAATTTTTTCAGATAATCTTTAAATTCACCACCAAATTTATCGTGGTTTAAACTATATTCAACGAATGCTTCCATATAGCCTAATTTATCGCCACAATCGAACGTTTTACCTGTCATATGGAAAGCTTCCACATCTTGCTGCTCAATTAACATATCAATCGCATCGGTTAATTGGATTTCATCGCCCACGCCAACTGGTGTTTTAGCTAAAAGATCCCAAATTTCTGCTGAAAATACATAACGACCGACAACCGCAAAATTAGATGGGGCTTCTTCAACACTTGGTTTTTCAATGATATTAGCAATCTTCGCTGTACCTGCAGGTTGTAATTCTGCGCCTTGGCAATCCACAATACCGTAGCTACTCACATTTTCTTTCGCCACAGGTGCTACCATAATTTGGCTTTTGCCTGTTTCTTTAAAACGTTGAATCATTGCTGCTAAGTTTTCTGTTTTTTGATCTGCCGTAAAATCGGCTAATAGCACATCAGGCAACACCACTGCAAAAGGTTCATTACCCACCACCGCTCTACCACATAATACGGCGTGACCTAATCCTTTTGCTTGCCCTTGACGAACATGCATCAAGGTCACATCTTTAGGCACAATCGAACGCACCTCATCTAACAACTGACGTTTTACCCGTTTTTCTAACATCGTTTCTAGCTCAAAAGATGTATCAAAATGGTTTTCGATAGCATTCTTAGATGAGTGAGTTACTAATACAATTTCTTTAGCTCCTGCAGCCACACACTCATTCACAATATATTGAATTAATGGTTTATCTGCAATGGTTAGCATCTCTTTTGGAATTGCTTTTGTTGCAGGGAGCATACGAGTACCAAGACCCGCGACAGGAATAATCACTTTCATAAAAATCCTTAATTAATTTAGATAAAGTAAACCGCCTACATAGATGTAAGCGGTCTGTTTTGCACAAATTTTTTCAAAAAAATTGGAAAATGACTTCTCAATTTATCTGTTTGTGACATTTGGTTCAAGGCTCAAATTCACATTACATTAGTAATAAAACCACAGTAACAAATATGAATATACCTTACTCAGATAGTGGCTCTTCAGCTAACGCTTTGATTCTTTGATAGATTTCTTCACGGTGAACAGAAATTTCTTTAGGTGCTTTTACCCCTAATTTAACCTGACTACCACGAATACTTAGGACAGTAATTTCTACATCATCACCGATTAACAAGCTTTCGCCAATCTTACGGGTTAGAATAAGCATAACTATCTCTCCTTTTTAATTTTATCAGAGCAAGCCAAAGTCATTCTAACTTGCTCCTTATAATTAGAGTTTTGCTTGAATCCAATTCGTCGCAACATTGAGGGCTTGGGTTATATTTTCTGGTTGGCTACCGCCTGCCATTGCCATATCAGCTCTACCACCACCTTTACCGCCAACTTCTTGAGCCATTAACCCAACAAGTTCGCCTGCATTTACTTTGTCTGTAAGATCTTTTGTTACACCTACGATCAAATTAACTTTTTCATCCGCTTGTGTTGCAAAGGCAATCACCGCTGAACCTAGTTGATTTTTCAAGTCATCAACCATCGTTCTTAATGCTTTTGCATCAACGTTTTCTAAACGTTGTACAACCACATTAACTCCGTTGATTTGTTGAGCTTGTTTTGCTAATTCTCCACCCGCTTGAGCAGCAAGTTTATCTTTGAGCTGTTGTAGCTCTTTTTCTACTTTCTTGCTTTTCTCTTGAAGCTGTTGGATTTTCTCAACAAGGCTTGCCGTATCTGCTTTTAATAACTCAGCACTTTGGTTAAGAATTTGTTGTTGCTGATGTAATAAGCCGATTGCATTTTCGCCTGTCACCGCTTCAATACGGCGAACACCTGCGGCAACCGCACCTTCAGATACCACTTTGAATAAGCCAATCTCACCTGTTTGTTTAACGTGAGTACCACCACAAAGTTCTACAGAAAACGTTGTCATATCTACAACGCGAACTCTATCTCCATATTTCTCACCGAAAAGTGCCATCGCGCCTTTTTGCTTCGCTGATTCAAGATCCATTACTTCAGTTGTAACTACAATGTTTTCACGAATTTTCGTATTAATAATACGCTCAATCTCTTCTAAGTCAGCTTTTGAAATCGCTTCACCTTGAGAAAAGTCAAAACGAAGTGAATTTTCTGACACAAGAGAACCTTTTTGTGCAACGTGATCACCTAACACTTGACGAAGTGCCGAATGTAATAAGTGAGTTGCACTATGGTTTAACGTAATAGCGTGACGACGTGTCGCATTCACTTCCGCTTTCACCTTATCACCAACTGATAAAGTGCCTGAAGCTAATTGACCAATATGCCCAAAGACTTGACTATATTTTTGCGTATCATTGACTTCAAAATTGCAAATTTCTGAAGTAATCACACCGCTATCACCCACCTGACCGCCCGACTCTCCATAGAAAGCGGTACGATCTAATACAACGACTGCATTTTCACCCGATTGAATAGCTTCAACAGCTTTACCATTGCTAAATAATGCAACGACAGTCGCTTCACATTCTGTGACTTCATAGCCTTTGAACTCCGTTGAGCCATCAACTTTAATCACATTATTGTAATCTGTACCAAAATTACTGCTTGCTTGCGCTCTTGCACGTTGAGCCTGCATTTCACGCTCAAAGCCAGCTTCATCAATGGTAATGTCACGTTCACGGCAAACATCTGCCGTTAAATCCAGTGGGAAACCGTAAGTATCGTAAAGTTTAAATGCCACTTCACCTGATAATACCTTATTCTCTACTTTGGCTAACGCATCTTCTAATAACGCCAAACCACGCTCAAGGGTACGCGCAAACTGCTCTTCTTCTGCTTTTAACGCTTTCTGAATATGTGCTTGTTTCTGCGTCAAAATCTCGCCTGCGTGTCCCATTGCTTTTGCAAGGGTTGGTACTAATTGATAGAAGAATGCCGATTTCGCACCAAGAATGTTTCCGTGACGCACCGCACGACGAATAATACGACGTAACACATAACCACGACCTTCATTTGACGGCATCACACCATCCGCAATCAAATACGCACAAGAACGGATATGGTCTGCAATTACGCGTAACGATTTATTGTCTAAATCAGTTACATTTAACAAAGACGCAATTTCTTTAATTAACGCTTGGAAAATATCGATTTCGTAGTTTGAATTAACGTGTTGCAACACCGCACTGATACGCTCTAACCCCATACCCGTATCTACTGACGGCTTAGGTAATTTCTCTAAAGTACCATCTGCTTGACGGTTAAATTGCATAAAGACCACGTTCCACACTTCAATGAAACGGTCGCCATCTTCTTCTGCTGAGCCTGGAGGACCACCCCAAATGTGATCGCCGTGATCGTAGAAGATCTCAGTACAAGGACCACAAGGACCTGTATCGCCCATTTGCCAGAAGTTATCTGACGCATAAGGTGCACCTTTATTATCGCCAATACGCACAATACGCTCTGCAGGCACACCAATCTCTTTATTCCAAATATCATAGGCTTCATCGTCTGTTTCATAGACTGTCACCCACAATTTCTCTTTTGGTAACGCTAACCACTGCGGTGATGTTAAAAATTCCCACGCAAATGCAATCGCATCGGGTTTAAAATAATCACCAAAACTGAAGTTACCTAACATCTCAAAAAAGGTATGGTGACGAGCGGTATAACCTACATTCTCAAGGTCATTATGCTTACCGCCCGCACGCACACAGCGTTGAGAGCTGGTTGCTCTGTTATAACTACGCTTGTCTAATCCTAAGAACACATCTTTAAATTGGTTCATTCCTGCATTCGTGAAAAGCAAGGTGGGATCATTTTCAGGTACAAGCGAGCTACTTGGCACAATCGTATGCCCTTTGCTTTGGAAAAATTCCAAAAAGGCTTGTCTAATTTCTGAAGTTGTTTTCATTAAAGTCACTCAATGGATATATAAAAAATTGTATATCTATGTTTTTACTAAAGTATATTAGTAATTAACCCCCGTATTCTACACATTTTTTTCAATACGTGTATTTTTTACGAAATAAATTGTGTATTTTGTGTTAAAAATAAACCGCTTGAGTAACTGGAAGCGAATAGCTCAGGCACACAAGCGGTTTTTTAACAACGATTTACCAATCGAATAGCAAGTCTTATTCACTTGAAAGAGGTACGACAAGCATATCCACTGTAATACTATTCATCACTTGACGTGTAGAAGACATAAATTTGCTCCAAAAATCTTGGTGATGACCAGTTACTAATAAATCAACCTGATATTTTCCCACGGCTTCTTCAAGTACTTGACTAAAATCTCCACTGCCATTTAGTCTTTCAGTGACTGGATAATTAACTTTGGTAGATAGATCTTCCAACGCTTTCACTGTTTCTTCTGAAACAGAATCCTGCACTGATGACATATTAATATCAATGAGCCCTGTATAAAGATCGGAGAAATTGACATCAACATGGATTAAAGATAGTTTTGCTCCACATTTTTCTGCAATACTCGCCCCTTTACGTAATAACACTAAGCTTTCCTCTGAAAGGTCCACTGCAACTAAGACATGTTTATACATAATAAGCTCCTTGTTATGTAAGCTGTTGAGTCAGTCTTTAATTTCTGTACAAATATTATCACAGTCTGAATAGATAAAATTTGAACTACTTCTCAAATTTAATAAATTTCTTAAAATTTACCAATCTATTTTATTTGGATATGCACGGTAATTTCTTCCCTATCGTGATATAAATGTTTGGCTTGAATAGAAAATTTCAACCCTTGTTTCTCTAGTAATTCTGAAATAATTTCTAAACAAAGTTGCACTTCTTGATAACGTTTTTTCATCGGCAATTTCAGGTTAAAAATCGTTTCCCGACACCAACCGTTAATCAACCATTTTGCGATTAGCTTACTAATTCGCAACGGCTGTTCAACCATATCGCACACCAACCAATCGATCTGCTTACGTTTTGGCGGTTGGAATTTAAAACCGTCTTCCGCACAATGCTCAATACGCCCCGTGTCGTGCAGACTTGCCGCCATCTTGCCGTGATCGACCGCATAGACAAACAATCCTCGCTTGACTAATTGATAGGTCCAGCCCCCCGGACAAGCGCCTAAATCGACACCGTACATCTGCTCGGTAAAACGTTTTTTCTCCTCTGCCTGTGGAACAAAGGTCAAAATCGCTTCCTCCAATTTCAATGTCGAACGGCTTGGTGCATCTGCCGGGAATTTCAAACGGGGTATCCCCATAAAAAAGGGTGATCGGTTATGGTTATAGGCATACCCCACATAACACTTGCCCGATCCTACAAACAGAATATGCAAGCTGATACTCTGCTTCGCCGTTTCTTTTGCCCCTAACCAGCCCTGTTTTTTCAAGGCACTACGCAACGGCACGGTAAACTTGCGACAGAAAGTCAAAAGTTCTTTGGCTTCATTCGTATCAGGCGTTTCAACAAAAATCTCACTGCTGTTTTTCGGATTTAGGGGTTGATATTGTGCCACAATCGGCGAAATCCTATCCCCTTCGGGTAAATCCTGCAACAACTCGCCTACCACAATCATTTGACGAACAAAAATCAACTGATTAAAGGCTAATTCTTTGGCTAATCTATCCGCTTCCCCTGCTTGATAACACTCAAAAATCACATAACCACTGTGCTCTTTGAGATTGGCAAACCCATAAATCCCTAACTGAGCCGCTTTATCACTGATTTCACCTGCCACTTCCTTTTCAAAACCTGCACGGCAGTATAAAGCTAATTTATTCATTACTTATGATTTCTCGCACTAATATAAACCAACGCCGCCCAACCCACTAAAAATAGCGTACCGCCAATAGGCGTTGTCCAAACAAAAATTCGGCTTGCCCCTAAGGCTAACGCATATAAACTGCCACTAAACAGCAAAATCCCCAACGCCCAACTACCGCCAATAATGTTAAAGGCTTTGGCTCTACAAGCGGGCGGATTTTGCGAAAAATTTGCAATTTGAAACAGCCCCAACGCCATCAATGCTAACGTATGAAACATCTGATATTGCAAGCCTGTTTCAATCCACGCCAACGCTTTCTGATCTAAGACTTTCTCCAAACCGTGAGCCGCAAAAGCCCCGAAAGCGATACAGAAAAAGCCACTTAGGGCTGAAAAAAGAAGAAATTTGTTTTTCATAGCTTTTTTACTAAATTCACAAAATTAATAGGATAGTACCATTATTTGTATTTTTTTTAAAATATCTCACTGCTTGTAAACTTGCCTTAATGTAATTAAGACTCTAAAATGTCCGAAATTTTATTAAATAGACCCCGAGCCTGTTTTCCTAAGTCTAGCGATATGGAAACTGTGCCTGTAATTTGTTGATTACACAGGGAAAGTTGAGAAATTGGCTTTCCTCTCATACTTAGAAAGGTGTCAAAATGCAAATCCCAATTAAAAATGTGGGGAACGAGTCAACATCTGCGTTGATCGACCGTTTCCAACGACAATACACTTATTTACGGCTGTCTATTACCGATGTCTGTAACTTTCGTTGCAACTATTGTTTGCCCGATGGTTATCGTCCGCCGTCACATAAACAAACCTTTCTGTCTGTCGATGAAATTCAACGTGTTGCTCAAGCCTTTGCCAATTTAGGCACAGAAAAAATCCGTATTACTGGCGGTGAGCCGACCTTACGCAAGGATTTTTTAGAGATCGCTCATCGTATTTCACAAACGGTTGGTATTCGCCAAATTGCATTAACCACTAACGGTTATCGAATGGAGCGTGATGTTGAGTTGTGGCAACAGGCTGGTATTACCCATTTGAATGTGAGTGTTGATAGCCTTGACCCACGTCAATTTCATTTGATTACGGGGGAAAATAAGCTGGCGACGGTGTTAAATGGTATCGACCGTGCCTTTGAGATTGGCTATAAAAAAGTCAAAGTGAATGCCGTATTGATGAAACAATATACCGCTAAAGGTTTGGACGATTTCTTGCGTTGGATTAAAGATCGCCCTATTCAAATGCGGTTTATTGAGTTAATGGAAACCGGCGAAATGGATCACTTTTTCCAACAACAGCACCTTTCAGGGCAATCTATTTTAGAACGATTGACCCAAGAAGGTTGGCAATTACAACCTAAAGCGATGTCTGATGGACCAGCAAAGGTTCTCGCCCACCCTGATTATCAAGGGGAAATCGGTTTGATTATGCCTTATGAAAAGAATTTCTGTGCCAGTTGCAACCGCTTGAGAGTGTCGGCACTAGGCAAATTACACCTATGTTTGTTCGGCGAAGAAGGTATTGATATTCGGGATTTATTGCAATCGGACGAGCAACAATTTCAACTCGAAGCCAGATTAAAATCCGCCCTACAAGGCAAGCGTGAACACCATTATTTGCATATCGGCGATAGTGGAGTGAGAAATAATTTGGCGTCGATTGGGGGCTAGATTATTGTCACTTTCTTTGCTTGTGCAAAGAAAGTAACCAAAGAAACACACCCTACTTCACCGCTTATCTTCGCTTAGTTTAAATTTGCTTAACGGAACATTTTAAATTCGCCAACTTCGTTGGCTCAGAGAAAAATGTTCCTACAAATTTAAACACGCTCAGGCGGTTCAGAAGGGGACAATCCACCGTAATAAGCGGTGAGTTTTAATCAATTTTTTGTAATGTTAAGATCGAGATGTCCGATCAATTTATATTGAAAGAAAAATGACCATGAACACCTTTACCCATATAAACCAAAACGGCGAAGCCAATATGGTTGATGTTTCTGCCAAGCAAGACACCGTGCGAGAAGCTCGTGCGGAAGCCTTTGTGACAATGAACCCTGAAACGTTACAGATGATCATTTCGGGCAACCACCACAAAGGCGATGTTTTTGCGACTGCTCGCATTGCCGGTATTCAAGCGGCAAAAAGAACGTGGGAATTAATCCCTCTTTGCCACCCACTTCTTCTTTCTAAAGTGGAAGTTCAACTCGAAGCCTTGCCTGAAAAAAATCAGGTGCGGATTGAAGCCCTATGCAAACTCTCGGGCAAAACCGGCGTAGAAATGGAAGCCTTAACCGCAGCCAGTGTTGCAGCTTTGACAATTTATGATATGTGCAAAGCGGTACAGAAAGATATGGTAATCGAACAAGTTAGATTGCTCAGTAAAAGCGGTGGCAAATCGGGCGATTTTGTTGCAAAACCATAACATTTTGTAGGGGCAAATCATATTTGCCCCGATAATTCAAAATATCACAAGGGCGAATGTAATTCGCCCCTACAAATTATCGATGAGATTAATTAAAAAATGATTAAAGTACTCTTTTTCGCCCAAACCCGTGAATTAGTGGGCGTAGATAGCTTAGAGGTTGAAGCAACCTTTGCCACAGCTGAACAGCTTCGCCAACATTTAGCCGAACGTAGCAACAAATGGGCATTAGCATTACAAGCAGGGAAATTGTTAGTCGCCATTAATCAAACCATTTCCCCTTTATCTGCTGAAATTAAAGACGGCGATGAAGTGGCCTTCTTTCCACCAGTAACTGGGGGCTAAATGGAACAAACACTTATTCAAGTTCAACAAGATCCCTTCGATCAAAATGCGATCTATAAATGGTTGAGTGAACAACATTCCGTTGGTGCAACTACCCTTTTTGTCGGCAAAGTGCGTGAAATGAATTTGGGCGATAGCGTGTCAGGTTTATACTTGGAACACTACCCTGCAATGACCGAAAAAGCCTTGCGAGAAATTGTTGATGAAGCAAGAAGCCGTTGGGAACTACAACGCGTTGCGGTTATTCACCGTATCGGACAGCTTTATACGGGCGATGAAATCGTCTTAGTCGGCGTCAGTTCCGCTCATCGTGGCAACGCCTATCACGCCAATGAATTTATTATGGACTATCTGAAAACTAAAGCCCCATTCTGGAAACGTGAAACCACCAACCACGGCGACCGTTGGATTGAAGGGCGTGAGAGCGATCAACAAGCGGCGGATAAGTGGTAACAAGCGGTCAGATTTTAGGAAAATTTTGCAAATGAATTTATATATCGATCTCCAAATTGCCTCTGAAAATACAGAAGGCTTACCGGCGGAAGCTCAATTTCAACACTGGGTGGATAAAGCATTAGCCATGGAAGCGAAAACGACGGATTATCCTGAAACGGAAATCACTATTCGTATTGTAGATGAAGCCGAAAGCCACGAGTTAAATTTAACCTACCGTGGCAAAGACAAGCCAACTAACGTACTCTCTTTCCCGTTTGAAGTGCCAGAAGGGATTGAGTTACCCCTGTTGGGGGATTTAATTATCTGTCGTCAGGTCGTCGAAAAAGAAGCGGTTGAACAAGAAAAACCGCTCGAAGCTCACTGGGCGCATTTGGCCATTCATGGCACATTACATTTGCTTGGCTACGACCATTTAACCGATGAAGAAGCGGAAGAAATGGAAAGTCTGGAAACGGAAATTATGCAGTCGCTAGGATTTGATGATCCCTATATTGCAGAAAAAATAATAGGAGAATGACGATGCCTTTTTTAATTGGTTTAAGTGTACTTATTGCGATTTATTTTTCTATCCACGTTTATCGAACCGGGCGAGAATACTACTGGATTGGTTTAATGCTTGGTGCACCATTTTTAGGCAGCTTAATTTATTTTCTCGCAGTTTATTTACCTGAAATGCGTGAAAGTCGTTTAGGTCACCAAGTGGAATCAAAATTACGCAAAGCTCTGAACCCATATAAAGCGCTACAGGATGCAGAAAAGGCATATAAAGCGACTCCAACCGTTCAAAACCAACTTCTACTTGCTAAAGCTTTAGTAGATAGTGAACGGGCAATAGAAGCGATCCCTTTATATGAAAGTATATTAGCTCAACCGCTATATCAACAAGATAAAAATATTAACCTTCACTTTGCTTTTGCCCTATTTAAAACAAAACAATTTGAACGTTCAAAAGAAATATTGGAACAACAAGGGTTAACTCATATACAAGAAAATGAAGAAAGCTTACTTCTCTATACAAAAAATCTTATTTTCTTAAATGACAAGCAACAAGCAGTAAAAAATTTTGAATTACTCTTTCAACAAAACCCAAGTCTTGAAGCTCAAATTTGCTATGTTGAAGCATTAATTCATTGGAATGAAATAGAAAAAGCACTTCAAACCTTGGAGCAAATTGAAGAACACATTAATTTACTCCCAAAACATGCTAAACGTTTAAATACCCAGTGGATTACACAAGTAAACAAACTTCGCCAGCAATTAAAATAATATGCGTCAACTTGTTGTTACATCCCAGTTATGTTTAGGCACTGAAAAAGTGCCTTATTTAGCTTATCAAAAAGCAGATTTTCATTCGCCGTCACAATCAATTATTCTGTTTTCCAACGCCAAAACCTTACTCGGTCAAGAGTTTTCCTGTGCTATTTACGATATGCGAGCCAAAGGCGGTGTTTGCCTTAATCTTGATGCATTAGCGATTGTGGCAGGCACTATTCAAGAAGGTGGAACGCTCTATTTGGTCTGTCCAGAATGGGATAATTTAGAGCAACAAGTCGATTTTGATGCGTTACGTTGGAACGCTCAACAGTCGATTGCTACGCCGAATTTTTATCTTTATTTTAAAGGATTAGTAGAACAGTTTGGATTTATAAGGACACGAAGTGTCGTGTCCCTACAAGTTAATCAACGTGGCTGTGGGGACGCAACGCTTGGTATCCTCACACAAGATCAGCAAAATATCTTCGATAACTTACCGCTTGATCCTGCCGATATTCATCTTATTCTCGCTCCCCGTGGCCGTGGCAAATCGACATTATCGGGCAAGCTCGCAGAAAAGCTCTCTCAGCAATATGCGGTATCCATTACTGCCCGTAGCCATTCAGCCTTACCGAATTTTTGGAAAGGGATTGAAAGAGATAAAGTACAATTCTTTGCTCCTGATCGTTTAATTCAGATGATAGAACAGCAAAATATCTCGCCAAATCAATGGCTGTTTATTGATGAAGCAACGAGTTTACCTTTGCCGATGTTACAACGGTTTTGTGCCTATTTTGATAAAGTGGTGCTAACCACAACAACTCAAAATTATGAAGGTACTGGGCGTGGTTTTTGTTTGAAGTTTCTGCCGACATTAACCCGTTTTACGAAACAGTGGACATTGAGTGAACCGTTGAGATGGGGAGAGAATGATCCGTTGGAAGCCTTTATTAATCAATTATTGCTGTTGGAAGATAAAATCCCCTCTTTCCCCCCCTCAGCCTTTGGCAGCTCCCCCCGCAAGCAGGGGGAGCGAAGTTTAGCTCAATATATTAATTTCTATCACCTACTCGCTCAAGCCCATTACAAAACAACGCCAACGGATTTACGCCGTCTGTTTGATGCACCTGATCAGCACTATTTTTATCTTGAAGAGCAAGAAAGACTGATTGCAGGTTGCTGGGCAGTCAATGAAGGAGGGTTAGATGACGAACTTACTCAAGCCATTTGGCGTGGCGAACGCCGTCCTCAAGGAAATTTGGTGGCTCAATATCTCTGTTTTCAAGGTAATTTGCCTGATGCCTGCCGTTTAAAATCGGTGCGAATTTCACGTATTGCGGTACTGCCTGAATATCAGAAGCAAGGCTACGGCAAGCGGTTAGTTTTGCAAAATATTTTGCAAATCGCACCGCTTGTGGATTTTGTTTCCGTCAGTTTTGGAATGACTGAAACGCTTCTACGCTTTTGGCAATCCTGCGGGTTCGAACTGGTACAAATCACGCCGACAGCCGAAGCCAGCAGTGGCTACCAAAGTGCTATGATGCTCTATCCGATTTCCGAACAAGGTAAATATTTCGTTCAAAAAGCGCGAAAACAATTCGAACGAGATTATCCTTTATTGCACGGTCATGACGGCGCAATGGATCTTGACGAGCAAGATCGACAAAATCTTTATGGTTTTGCTTATGAACAAAGAACCTTTCTTGCTTGTTATGCCAGTCTAAAACGCCTTTTTAACCAATATCCAAAAGAACTTCATTTACTTGAACGTGCTTTTTCTCAACCTTATGGCGAACTTCCATCAAATTATAAATTATGGGTACAACAAGTACGCCAGACTGTTCAAAAGTTAAACTTATCTAAAATTAAGTAAAGTAATCGTTTGTGATTTTGTGAGTGTGATCACATTCTTTTGGCTTTTTTTGGAGTAAAATTTCAATCAGTTACTCTAAAGGTGACAATTTAAACTTAATTCAAAAAAATCCAATAGGAGCTGATTATGAAAAAAACAGTACTAAGCGCAGTTGCATTAGCAGTCGGTTTAGGTGCACTTGCATCAACAGCACAAGCGGCAGACCGCATTGGTGTGACAATCTATAAATATGATGACAACTTT
The DNA here is from genome assembly GCF_004519515.1 of Actinobacillus indolicus. Lineage (NCBI taxonomy): Bacteria > Pseudomonadati > Pseudomonadota > Gammaproteobacteria > Pasteurellales > Pasteurellaceae > Actinobacillus > Actinobacillus indolicus. The sequence continues at coordinate 66,254 of NZ_CP038145.1, forward strand.
ATGTCATTAATGCGCCAAGAGATTGAAAAAGAAGCAAAAACAGTCGGTGGTGTCGATTTATTGATGAACGACTCTCAAAATGCTCAATCAATCCAAAACGACCAAGTTGATGTTTTAATTTCAAAAGGCGTTAAAGCTTTAGCAATCAACTTAGTTGACCCATCAGCAGCTCCAACCATTATTGGTAAAGCAAAACCAGAAGGTATCCCAGTGGTATTCTTTAACAAAGACCCTGGTGATAAAGCAATCGGTAGCTACGACAAAGCATTCTATGTGGGAACTAACCCGCAAGAGTCAGGCGTAATTCAAGGTGAATTAATTGCTAAACACTGGAAAGCAAACCCAGCGTATGACTTAAACAAAGACGGTAAAATCCAATACGTGATGTTAAAAGGTGAACCAGGCCACCCAGATGCTGAAGCTCGTACTAAATACTCTGTTGAGCAATTAAATAAATTAGGTATCCAAACAGAAGAACTCTTCGTAGATACTGGTATGTGGGATGCAGCATTAGCGAAAGACAAAGTTGATGCGTGGTTATCTAGTGCGAAAGCAGGTAGCATTGAAGTCGTGATTGCAAATAACGATGGTATGGCAATGGGTGCATTAGAAGCAGCAAAAGCACACGGTAAAAAATTACCTATCTTTGGTGTAGATGCATTACCTGAAGTGCTTCAATTAATCAGCAAAGGTGAAATTGCAGGTACCGTATTAAATGATGGTGTAAACCAAGGTAAAGCTGTTGTTCATTTATCGAAAAACTTAGCTGCAGAGAAAGCACCAACTGAGGGTACTAAATGGGAATTAAAAGAGAAAGTATTACGTATTCCTTATGTGGGCGTAGATAAAGATAATCTTTCTGAATTCTTAAAATAATTTAATGTTGTAGTTTGGGGGAGGGAAACCTCCCCCTATTTTGTGAGGTTGGATATGACAGAACATGCTCCGCAAAACAGCGAAATTCTTCTAACGATGAAGAATGTCAGTAAAACCTTTCCTGGTGTAAAAGCATTAGATAACGCAAATTTAACCGTTCGCTCTCACTCTGTTCATGCCTTAATGGGTGAAAATGGTGCGGGTAAATCAACGTTACTGAAGTGTTTATTTGGTATTTATGCCAAAGATGAAGGTGAAATTCTTTTCCTTGGTAAACCTGTTAATTTTAAAACCTCTAAAGAGGCCTTAGAGAATGGAATTTCAATGGTTCACCAAGAGCTTAATCTTGTTCGTCAACGTAATGTAATGGACAACTTGTGGCTCGGTCGCTATCCACTTAAAGGATTTTTTGTGGATCATGCGAAAATGTATCGTGATACAAAAGAAATTTTTGATGAACTAGATATCAATATTGATCCTAAAGAAAAAGTAGCAAACCTCTCTGTATCACAGATGCAGATGATTGAAATTGCTAAAGCGTTCTCTTATAACGCCAAAATTGTGATCATGGATGAACCAACCTCTTCTCTCTCGGAAAAAGAAGTTGAACATTTATTTAAAATTATTGAAAAACTAAAAACTCGAGGTTGTGGCATCATTTATATTTCTCACAAGATGGATGAAATTTTCAAAATTTGTGACGAAATTACCATTCTTCGTGATGGTAAATGGATCAATACCGTCCCAGTAAAAGAAACGACAATGGACGGTATTGTATCAATGATGGTAGGGCGTGAATTAACTCAGCGTTTCCCACCTAAAATTAATACGCCAAAAGAGGTTATCCTACAAGTAGAACATTTAACTGCGAAAAACCAGCCGTCTATTCAAGATATTAATTTTGAATTGCGTAAAGGCGAAATTTTAGGGATCGCAGGCTTAGTCGGTGCCAAACGTACAGATATTGTCGAAACTATTTTCGGTGTGCGTGAGCGTAAAGAAGGTTCGGTGAAGCTACATGGAAAAGAAATGGCAAATCGCACCGCTTTAGAGGCAATCAATAACGGTTTTGCCCTTGTGACGGAAGAACGCCGTTCAACAGGGATCTATGCGAACTTAAGTATTGAATTTAACTCGCTAATTTCAAACATGAAGTCTTACCTAGGATCATTTGGGTTGCTTAGTAGTGCCAAAATGAAGAGCGATACGCAATGGGTAATCGATTCCATGAATGTGAAAACGCCATCCCATAAAACGAATATCGGATCGTTATCCGGTGGTAACCAACAAAAAGTGGTTATCGGGCGTTGGCTATTAACACAACCTGAGATTTTGATGCTGGATGAACCAACTCGTGGTATTGATATCGGCGCAAAATACGAGATTTATCAGCTGATTATGCAACTGGCCCAAAAAGATAAAGGCATTATTATGATTTCATCAGAAATGCCTGAATTGCTAGGGGTGACAGACCGAATCCTCGTGATGAGTAACGGTAAAGTCGCAGGTATTGTCGAAACGGCAAAAACCTCTCAAGAAGAAATTTTACAGCTCGCTGCAAAATATTTATAACAGGAAGGATGTGAATTATGTCTAGTCTCACTCAAACAAAATCCTTAGATTTTCTTAAACAAAATGCGATTTACTTCGTATTATTAGTGCTTTTAATCATTATTATTGCTCAAGATCCAAGTTTCTTAAGTTTACGTAACTTCAGTAACATCTTAACCCAATCTTCTGTACGTTTAATTATCGCACTGGGGGTAGCAGGTTTACTTGTGTCACAAGGTACGGACTTATCTGCTGGTCGCCAAGTAGGTTTAGCCGCTGTAGTCGCAGCAACCATGCTACAAGCCATGGATAATATGAACCGCGTATTCCCCGATCTCGGTGAAATTCCAATCCCTGTGGTCATTTTAACCGTTTGTGCTATCGGTGCGGTTATCGGTTTAGTCAATGGTTTAGTGATTGCTTATCTCAACGTAACACCATTTATCGCGACAATGGGTACAATGATCATCGTCTATGGTATTAACTCTCTTTACTACGATGCTGTAGGTTCATCACCAATTGCGGGCTTTAATGACAGTTTCTCTACTTTCGCACAAGGCTTCTTCCAATTTGGTAGCTTTAGATTGTCTTACATTACTATCTATGCCGCGATTGCCTCAATCCTTGTTTGGATTATGTGGAATAAAACTCGCTTTGGTAAAAATATCTTCGCTATCGGTGGTAACCCAGAAGCGGCTAAAGTTTCAGGGGTAAACGTTGCGCGTAACTTAGTGGTTATCTATATGATCGCAGGTATCTTCTACGCCTTCGGCGGTATGTTAGAAGCTGGCCGTATCGGTAGTGCAACGAACAACTTAGGCTTTATGTACGAGTTAGATGCGATTGCTGCTTGCGTAGTTGGTGGTGTATCTTTCGCTGGTGGTGTGGGTACGGTAATCGGCGTGGTAACAGGGGTATTAATCTTCACCGTTATCAACTACGGCTTAACCTATATCGGTGTAAACCCTTACTGGCAGTATATCATCAAAGGTAGTATTATTATCTTCGCTGTTGCAATTGATTCGCTTAAATACGCGAAGAAAAAATAATCAACAAATAGCACTTAGTATTAATCTGCTCCCCAAAAGTTGGATTAAATAACCAACAGATTAAGGAGCAGATTTTTTTATTGGCATAGTAGACAAAATGGTTGCTAAAAAGTGGTTTAAAGCCTTATATTACGGGCTTTAAGCCACTTTTTTGAATTATGAACCCAAAAAATGTCATTTTTGCCACAGTAGCGACATTTGCAAACATGGTATAAGAAATAATATTCAACGCTATAAATGCAATGCCTGTAATAAAATATTTACCCTTAAAAAGAAATTAAATCCAATAAGTATTTGGAATGATTATTCAATAGGAAAACAAACCTATAAACAACTTGCCGAAAAATATCATTGTTCAATTAGAACGATTCAAAGATATCTCGAAAAATCCCCTAAAACAGCATTAAATCCACCACTATCACGTTATTTGAATATTATTGCGGATACCACCTTCTTTGGTCGTGAATTTGGTATTTTAGTCTTGATAGATTCGCTTTCTAAAAAAGTGGTTTACCATCGTGTTATTAAAACGGAAAAAGATGTTTATTACAGGATAGCATTCAATTCACTTCGTATGAAAGGCTATAAAATTCAATCAATTACCTGTGATGGCAGACGGGGTATATTGAAAGATTTATTGAATACACTGACGCAAATGTGCCATTTTCATATGGTAGCCATTGTGATGAGAGCATTACGAAAAAAGCATCAGTCTATGGCAGGAAAAGAATTAAAAATCATTGCATTGACACTTAAACAGAGTTCTAAAAAAGACTTCTATTTACGATTACATCATTGGTATTTAAAACATAAAGCGTTTTTAGAAGAACGGTCAGATAAACCGAATGAAAAAGGCTATTATCCTTATAAACATAGAAATGTAAGAAGTGCTTATCATAGTTTTAAACGTTATATGGATTATTTATTTACCTATGAAAAGTATGGCGATTTAAATATCGAAAAAACGACAAATAGACTTGAAAACTTATTTGGACAACTTAAGAAGAAATTATCGCATCATACAGGCTTAACGAAAAGACATAAGGTTATGTTTATAAAGGATTTTTTAAATAAAAAGAGTTGCTAAGAATAATTAAAAATATTCATTAGCAACCACTTTGTCATATAGGCATAGTGTTTTCACGAAATTAGCAACCATTTTGTCTACTATGCCTTTTTATTACTAAATACAGGCTGGTATAGCAACCATGTTGTCTACTATGCCCTTTTTATACATCCATTAATCTGTGTAACTCTGTATCTTTTCGATCTAGATAGTGATAAGACTCGATTTTACGAATCGTGCGAGAACGCCCACGGATCAATAACGTTTCAGTCACCGCCAAATTGCCTTTACGCTGAATTCCTTTAAGTAAACTGCCTGATGTAATCCCTGTTGCAGAGAAAACTAAATTGTCATCACGCACTAAATCTTCCAATTTCAATACTTCATTAATCGGCACATTTAATGCTTCGCAACGACTAATCTCTTTTTCCGCATAAGCGAAGTTTTCTAAGGTATTGCCTTTCACTTGGTTACGTGGAATTAATCTCGCTTGCATATCGCCTCCTAAAGCACGTACTGCCGCCGCCGCAACAACGCCTTCTGGTGCACCACCAATGCCATATAACATATCTAAATCCGCTTCAGGTAAACAGCACTGAACTGCAGCTGCCACATCACCATCAGGAATCGCCATCACACGAACGCCTAATTTTTGCATTTCAGCAATAACCTCTTTATGGCGTGGTTTATCTAATACAGCAACGGTTAATTGAGAAAGTAATTTCCCTTTTTTAGAGGCAACACGGCGTAGATTTTGCTCAATAGGAAGACTTAAGTCGATCATACCTTTAGCTTCACTGCCTACCACCAATTTTTCCATATACATATCAGGGGCTTGTAAAAAGGTTTCTTTTCCCCCTGCTGCTAATACCGATAATGCATTCGCTTGCCCCATCGCTGTCATACGCGTACCGTCAATTGGATCAACCGCAATACTGACTTCTTCATCTTCAGGGCGACATAAACCAATTTTTTCACCAATATAAAGCATCGGAGCTTGGTCAATCTCCCCTTCTCCAATCACGACTTCACCACGAATTTCCATTTGGTTTAACAAAAAACGCATCGCTTTAACCGCAGCATCATCGGCAGCATTCTTATTGCCACGACCAAGCCAAGCAAATGCAGCCAATGCCGCCGCTTCTGTTACACGGGAAAATTCGATAGAAAGGGATCTTTTCATTTTAGGTTCCTTAAATAGAGATGTGTTTGCAAAATTTTTGAGGAATCCTACCGCTTGTAGGAAGTTATGTGCGGAACGAAATTGTAGGCGTTAGAGATTTTTTAGTCAATTTTTATCGTAATTACTTGAACCATTTTGCGTTAAGCGTAATCAAGTGTAGAATGCGGTGATATTTTTATTAAATGAGAGTAAATATGAGCAACGAAGAGATTTTAAACAATGAACATCACGATGTTCGTGCCAACTTTATTACCCATATCATTGATGAAGATTTAGCGTCAGGAAAACATAATAACGTCTATACTCGTTTCCCACCTGAGCCGAACGGTTATTTACATATCGGCCATGCCAAATCTATCTGCTTAAACTTCGGAATTGCGGAAGATTACAAAGGCTTATGTAACCTACGTTTTGACGATACTAACCCTGTTAAAGAAGATGTGGAATACGTTGATTCAATCAAAGAAGATGTAAAATGGTTAGGCTTTGAATGGGAAGGTGAACCACGTTATGCGTCTGATTATTTCGATCAACTTTACGGCTATGCGATTGAATTAATTAACAAAGGTTTAGCCTATGTTGATGAACTGTCGCCTGATGAAATGCGTGAATATCGTGGTACATTAACTGAACCAGGTAAAAACAGCCCATATCGTGATCGCCCGATTGAAGAAAACTTAGCGTTATTCGAGAAGATGAAAAACGGTGAAGTTGAAGAAGGAAAAATGAGCTTGCGTGCGAAAATTGATATGGCTTCACCATTTATCGTAATGCGTGATCCTGTGTTATATCGTATCAAATTTGCGAGCCACCACCAAACAGGCGATAAATGGTGCATTTACCCGATGTACGATTTTACCCACTGTATTTCGGACGCGATTGAGCGTATTACTCACTCAATTTGTACATTGGAGTTCCAAGACAATCGTCGTTTGTATGACTGGGTATTAGAAAATATTTCGATTGAACGTCCACTACCTCATCAGTATGAATTTTCACGTTTAAATTTAGAAGGCACATTAACCTCTAAACGTAAGCTGTTGAAATTGGTAAATGACGGTATTGTTGATGGTTGGAACGACCCTCGTATGCCAACAATTTCGGGCTTACGTCGTCGTGGTTATACCCCTGCTTCTATCCGTGAATTTTGCCGTCGTATTGGTGTGACAAAACAAGATAACGTAGTGGAATACAGTGCGTTAGAGTCTTGTATTCGTGATGACCTCAATACCAACGCACCGCGTGCAATGGCTGTAATTAACCCTGTTAAAGTAGTGATTGAAAACTTTGAGGGCGAAGAGTGGCTAACTGCACCAAATCACCCAAATCGTGAAGAGCTTGGTAGCCGTGAATTGCCGTTTACCCGTGAACTTTACATTGATGAAGCAGACTTCCGTGAAGAAGCGAACAAACAGTATAAACGCCTTGTATTAGGCAAAGAAGTCCGTTTGCGTAATGCTTATGTGATTAAAGCAGAACGTGTAGAAAAAGATGCGAGCGGTAAGATCACGACAATTTATTGCACCTACGATCCTGAAACCTTAGGCAAAAACCCTGCGGACGGACGCAAAGTGAAAGGCGTAATTCATTGGGTATCTGCGGTACATAATAAACCTGCGGAATTCCGTATTTACGATAAACTCTTTACTGTTGCAAATCCAGGTGCGGAAGAAGATATTTGTTCTGTGGTAAATCCAACATCGTTAGTGGTTAAACAAGGTTTTGTTGAGCCAAGTTTAGCGAATGCAAAAGCAGAACAAGGTTATCAATTTGAACGTGAAGGTTATTACTGTTTAGACAGTAAAGACGGTAGTGCAGATAATCTCGTCTTTAACTTAACGGTAAGTTTAAAAGAGAGCGTAGCGTTTTAAGCTGCATAAATCATAATGAAAACCACCTTTTCAGGTGGTTTTCTTTTTTCTATCTATTCATCACTTTCATCACCACCGGAATTAACGCCAAATAAACCAGCTGTGCTACTAGTCCTTCCATTGAGGCGTAAAAGCCAATGGCGGTGATATTGGGTAGTCCGTCAATAATATGGCGAGGTAGCATTTGTGTCAGTTGCAAGGCTTGAATACTGACCCCAAGGATTTTAAAACCAAGCCCATAAATTAAGACTGTCATCACTTTGAACAGATGATGGATCGGCAATTTGTGGGAAAAGCGTTGCATTACCCACGCCATTATCGCTAGCAAAATAAGTGCCGACAAAATCCCCAGCAAGAAATCTTGCATCGTCATTAACGGCAACATTCCCGCGTAAAATAAAATCGTTTCTGCCCCTTCTCGAAAGACCGACAAGAAACTTAACGCCAGCATTGAGAATAAGCTCCCTGTGGCAAGGGCTTGGGCGACTTGTTTATTGATAAAGTTTTGCCAGCCTTTGAGCGAAGCCTTGCTATGTAACCACGCCCCGACAAAAAGCATCATCAAAACTGCCACAATTCCCACCGCACCTTCGAGAATTTCACGGTTTGTGCCAGCAGAAATCGCTGGGAAAAGTTGCTGTAAGGCAACAGCTCCGCCAATACTCGCCACAACGCCCAATCCTGCCCCTGTATAAACCCAGCGTCTTGCTTGGGGTTGGTTGGCAACATTTAGGGTGGTGAGCAACGCCATAATAATCAGCAGAGCTTCCGTTCCTTCACGCAATAAAATCAACATCGCATCAACAATGCCATAGCTTGAAGCCAAATCAAGCCGTTGCAGATCGTCAAGCAAGGTTCTGAAATGCGACAGATTTTCCACCTGATTGCCCTTTACCAAAATGATCGGCAAATCGCTTTCCACCCGATTATATAACGCACCATCCCGTGTTCGCACTTCCCCTTCAAAGACTGCCCATTGCTGAATAAAGAGCATAATGTCCGCTTGCCCTTGCGAAATTTGGTTTTCGCTAAAGGCTTGATAACTTTTTTCCAATAACGCAATGCCGTCTTTCAATGTTGTTGGGGCATCGGCTTGCACTGCTTGCGGTTGTAACTGGTTGCCCGATTTAAAATCCTCTAACGCATCGCCTAATTTGACCGCTTGTGTCTGCATTTCAGGGAAATTTGCTGGCTCGGACAACATCGCAATACGCAGCAAGGTCATCGCCGTTTCAATCTGCCCATAATGCCCTAGACTGGTTTCTCGCACCACTTTTTCATTCAGCGTCCAAGTTTGGTTAAAACGTTTATAGGCTTGTTGAACCGCATCGAGATCCTGTTGTTGAGTTGCTTGCAACAGTTTTTGATAAACAGGCATCACCCGTTTGGCAAATTGCTGACGCTTCTGCTCGTAATCTACGGGATTTTGCTCTTTCTCAAAGGCATAAAGGGCTTTGGAAAGCTGTTCAAAATGGGCTAAATCAGGTTGAGCAATCGCAATTTTCAGCGAAGAACTGACCGCTTGTCCTGCTTGCGATTGATGGCTTGGGATCGCTTCAAACTCTTGCTGTAAAGCGGTGAGATAAGGCTGAGATTTTGCACTTTCCCCTTTTTTCACTTCCGCCATCGCATCGGATAAATGCACAAATAAGTGACTGGTTTCCACCTTTGCATAAGCACAAACGCCCAGCGTTAAGCTGAGCGTAAATATGGCAAAAAAGCGGTTAAAGCTGTTCAAACAATGATTTACCCAAGTAATCATTTTCATCTTTAACTCCTGCAAAGCACGCAAATAATCCGCTACCGATATGGGTAATGTATTCGTTCATCTTGTCGATATTGCCAAGGCTGTTTTGAATGGTGATAAACTGTTGCGGATCTTTTTGGAACGAGATAAACAACAAACCTGCATCAAACTGCCCTGTTTTCGGATCAACACCGCTGGCATAAGAGAAGGAACGTCTTAACATCTGTAACCCTGTCTTTTTCGCCAAATGCAAATGGGAAATTTCAGGGATAACAGGATTGCCTTTTTCATCTTTCTGCTCAAGATTAACCGTATCAAACTCCTGTTTCTTCCCAATCGGCGCACCGCTGTCTCGATGGCGACCAAAGGTTTCTTCTTGCCCGTTGAGATTTGTGCGATCCCAAGTTTCCAAGTGCATTTGAATACGGCGAGCCACTAAAAATGTGCCATTTTTCAACCAGTTATCGTCCTGATACCAGACGGTTTCATCAAGTGCTTTGCCTTGCGGATTACCCGTGCCGTCTTTAAATCCGAACAGGTTACGTGGCGTATCGCCCCCTTCAAAGGAATTAAAACCCGCTTGGCTCCAACGCATTGTAATGTTCGCACGAGCGGCACGCACCAAGTTACGCACGGCGTGGAATGCCACTTGCGGATCGTCGGCACAGGCTTGGATACAGATGTCGCCGCCGGTGTAATGCTCTTTGAGCTGATCTCGTGGAAAGTGCGGTAGATCTTTAAGCTGTTTTGGCTTGAACTGTGCAATGCCAAGCTTATCAAAGAAAGACGCAGTGACACCAAAGGTCAGGGTGAGATTGTACGGATTTAAACTGTCCGCTTCGCCCGTATCGGTTGGCGGAATATAGGCATTGTCAGGGTAGCTTTTCACATTCAGCCCCTGCGTTAATTTCGCACTATAATCCGTCCACATTTTAAACATCTCTTTGATTTTATTGAGATCGGTGGAATGTAGATCTAACACCATAAAATAGATGTTTTTTTGTGCAGGTGTAGCGATACCTTGTTGATGTGTTCCGTAAAATGAATAGATATTTTTAATTTTAGGGGTTGCTCTCGGCTCCAAGGCAAAAGCGGTGCTAGCCATCACGCCAGCGCCCAATACCGCAGCTTGTTTAAGGAAGTCACGACGAGCAGTAGAATTTGTTCCGCTCATAACTTATCCCTATTTGCCAAGAAGAATACCCATTTGAGCTAAAGGCTCGCCTAATTTGTTTACTGCTTCCGCCAGTGCTTTAATATCTTTGTCTGTCAACGTGTTGTAAGGCACATAATCATAGCCGTCTTTTGACTTATTATGTTTCGCCAATAACACATTCACATCTTGGAAGCGATCAGCAATCTCTTTTGCCAATTTCGCATCTTTTTGCTCTAATTTTGCCTTAAAGATCTCATAAATTTTTTCCGCCCCTTCGATGTTGGCTTTGAAATCATAAAGGTCAGTTTTTGAGAAAATCTCTTCTTCGCCCGTTACTTTTGTGGTAGATACTTCATTTAACAAATCCACCGCACCGGTAATCATTAAATCAGGGGTCACTTCCGCCGTTGGAATTTTCGCACGCAATTCTTTCACATCTTTGATCAACTGATCAGCGGTCGCTTCTGTGCCTTTTGTGGTATTTTGCTCCCAAAGCACTTTCTCAATTTTATGGAAACCCGACCAATCTTTCTCGGTTTTTCCTTCTTCACTTAAATCCGCAAGACGAGCATCAATACGTGGATCTAAATCGCCAAAACTCTCTGCAATCGGCTCTGAACGCTCAAAGTACATACGTGCAAGCGGATAGATTTGCTTCGCTTTTTCCACATCGCCTGCTTTCAAATACCCTACAAATTTCTCGGTATCTGTCACTAATTGATCGATTTGCCCAACTACAAATTCCTTATAAGTTTGGGTTTCTTTAGATAAATCCGTTGCAAAAACTGAAGTGGCAACAAATAAACTTGAAATCGCAAGGGTGAGAGATTTTAAACGCATAGAAAGCTCCTTTTGTTTTATTAATAAATATAAATACAACTTATTATCAATAAGAATAAATCTTTCATTCACGTTTTACAATCGAATTTACTAAAAAATCGACGTAATGCCCTTTTTTTCGTCAGTTAATTTTATTTTTAAAATAAATGTTTGACAGCTATGCAGAAATCCGTAAAATGCACAGCGTTTTCAACGACAACTCAAATGCGGGAATAGCTCAGTTGGTAGAGCACGACCTTGCCAAGGTCGGGGTCGCGAGTTCGAGCCTCGTTTCCCGCTCCATATTCTTATCCAATGGCGCGTTAGCAAAGCGGTTATGCACTGGATTGCAAATCCATGTAGCTCGGTTCGACTCCGGGACGCGCCTCCATTATTTAATTTCATAACTGCGCTTAATTCTCTAGATACTCTATTTTAATCAAAAAATAATGTCCATTTATAGTCTTAAAGGCTTAATTCAGGTCATTCTGTAATGTATGAATATGAGATTTCACTGCATGTGCTTCTAGAATTTCTACATTTTGTAAGATCATAACTACCTTAAAATACCACCTATATCTACCTGAAATTTTCCATAAATTACCTTTCTTCACTTCGAAATAAAAACAAATTAGCTATAAAAAATGCCGATCAGCTTAACTGATCGGCATTAATATCATCGTTGTTTGAATACTATCTTTTCGTTTTTTCTGCTAACTCTTTTTCAAGTTCAGGTAATACGTCTTCACGATACCAACGTGGGTGATGTTTTTTCGCCCAGCGGACTGTCACCCAACCCTCTACCATGCCTCGAATTGAACCTTTCACCCAGAATGCCATATACATATGCACCATAATGCCTGTAAATAGCAAGAAAGCACAAGCTGAGTGGAATAAGATCGCAATACGCACTACAGGAATAGAGAAGTTATGGGCGAAGTATTGACGCCACATAATAATTCCAGTGATGAGTAAAGTGAACATTGCAAGAATCAATGTCCAAAACAGCAATTTTTGTCCAAGGTTATATTTACCATTGTCCGAAACTGCGTGTTCATTACCTTTTAATACTTCAACAATATTTTTCAACCATACCCAGTCATTTTTTTCTGGAATATTATGATGCCAATAAATACGAACCATATTTAAAAAGGCAAGGAACATAATAATCCCTGTGAATGGGTGGATCATTCGTGCAAGCTGAGGCGTACCTAAAATTTCCACTAACCATGAAAAATCAGGAAAGAAGAATGCTAATCCCGATAAACCTGTTACGAAGAAACAGAACACTAATGTCCAGTGACTTAAACGAGCAGGCAATTTATGACGGACGATTTTATAATCGTTAGGAATTTGAACCTTACTCATCTTTGCCTCCTTTATGTTCTTCATCATGTTCGTGTTCATCAAACTCTTCTGTATTTGGTCCCATTGAGATGTAATGCGCAGCCGCACTGATCGCTAAACCAGCCATTGAAACCGCTGCAACTGGTTTGAGTACATCTTTCCAAAGGGTAATCGTTGGATCAATCTTCGGATCTTTAGGTAAACCTGAATAAAGTTCTGGTTTATCTGCATGGTGTAATACATACATAACGTGTGTACCACCAACACCTTCAGGGTCATATAAACCTGCATTTTCGTAGCCACGAGATTTTAAGTCATCAATACGTTTAGATGCATACTCTTTCATCTCTTCTTTGCTACCAAAGCGGATTGCACCTGTTGGACAGGTTTTCACACATGCTGGCTCTTGACCTACCGTGACACGATCCACACAAAGCGTACATTTATACACACGATGATCTTCTGGATTCATTCGTGGAATATTAAATGGACAGCCTGCAATACAGTAACCGCAACCGATACATTTGTCTGACTGGAAGTCAACAATACCGTTGGCATACTGAATGATTGCACCTGGTGCTGGACATGCTTTTAAACAGCCCGGTTCAGAACAGTGCATACAACCGTCTTTACGGATTAACCATTCTAAGCGGTCATTCTCTTCAACTTCGTTGAATTTCATCACCGTCCATGCTTTCGCATTTAAGTCAATCGGGTTGTCATATACACCAACGCAATCTTCTGGCGTTGAGCGAATATCATTCCATTCAGAACAACCTACCTGACATGCTTTACAGCCGATACAAGTTGTTACGTCAATAAGTTTTGCCACTTCAACTTGATGATCACGTGCATGAGGTGCAGGTGTCAAAAATGATGTTGCAGAGGCTTTAATAATGTTTTGTGATTGTACAGCACCCATATTATGCCCCCACTTTCTCAATGTTAACTAACATACATTTCGATTCAGGTGTAAATGTATTCGCATCCCCTGCACGAACAGTTAAGTTATTTGCAAAGTAACCTTTCTTCGCACCAGTTGTTGCCGCAAATCCCCAGTGGATCGGAACACCGATCGTATGGATTGGTTTACCATCTGAAACAAGTGAACGAATACGTTTAGTTACAACCGCAACGGCTTTAATGTGACCACGTTTAGAACTTACTTTCACTGTATCACCATTGTTGATGCCTTTTTCTTTCGCTAGGGCTTCGCCAATTTCAACGAATTGCTCTGGTTGAGCGATAACGTTGAGTAATACGTTTTTCGTCCAATAGTGGAAGTGTTCTGTTAAACGATAGGTTGTTGCAACATAAGGGAACTCCGCAGAAGTACCTAATTGTGCTTTATCACTATCAAACATACGTGCAACTGGGCTTGAAACCACGTTAGGATGTAGTGGGTTCGTACCAATTGGTGTTTCCATTGGCTCATAATGCTCTGGGAACGGACCGTCTGTCATACGTTCACGAACAAATAAGCCACTCACACCTTCAGGTTGCATGATAAATGGTAATGTCGGGCTATCTGGTGGTGCAGTACCGAAGTCTGCTACATCCACATAGTTCCAGTTTTTACCATTCCATTTCACTAATTGACGTTTAGGGTTCCATGGTTTACCAGATAAATCTGCTGATGCACGGTTATAGATAATGCGGCGGTTCATTGGCCATGCAAAGCCCCAGCCTAGCGTATTACCTAAGTTCGATGGGTCTGAGTTATCACGGTTAGCCATCTGGTTACCTTTTTCAGTCCACTGACCTGTATAGATCCAACATGCACCTGAAGTTGTACCATCATCACGCATTTGTGCGAAGCTTGAAAGTAACTGACCTTTTTTGAGAATCACGTTACCATCTGCATCAAGTAAATCTTCTAACGCATAGCCGTTATTTTCTTTCGCCACTTCTTCCGCTTTAGGCTCAAGTGGGTTAGCATAATTCCAGCTCATCGCCTCTAATGGTTCAATCGGTGCTTTTCCGCCTTCTTTATGATAGAGGTGGATTAACTCTGCACGAATTTCAGACAGAATTTCACCGTCAGTCTTCGCTTCACCTGGTGGCTCCGCACCTTTCCAGTGCCATTGTAACCAACGACCTGAGTTAGCGATTGAACCATCTTCTTCAACGAAACAAGTGGTTGGTAAACGGAAGACTTCTGTTTGAATCTCTTCAGTTTTCACATCATTGAATTCACCGTAGTTTTTCCAGAACTCTGAAGTATCGGTGATTAATGGATCAAAAATAACGAGATATTTTAAGTTACTTAATGCTTTAATAATTTTTTGTGAATCTGGGTAAGAAGCAATCGGGTTCATACCTTGGCAGAAATAGCCATTCACTTTACCTTGATACATCTGCTCAATATATTTCAGATGATCCATACCGCCTTTTGGTATTTTTGGTAAATAGTGGAATCCAAACTCATTTTCTTTCGTCGCTTTATTACCATAGAACGATTTAAGCATGCTCACCATGAATTTAGGTGTGTTAGCCCAATAGTTCACTTGATCTTTCATCAACTGTTTCGGTGTAATACGGCCTAAGAATTTTTCTAATGACGTATCTGCTTCACCTGGAAGTGGTAAGTAAGCTGGTAAACGGTTAGGGAATAAACCTAAGTCAGTAATACCTTGAACGTTTGAGTGTCCACGTAATGCATTCACGCCGCCACCTGCAACACCAATGTTACCTAAAAGTAATTGGATAATTGCCATAGAACGAATGTTTTGTGACCCTACAGTATGTTGAGTCCAACCTAATGCATATAAGAAAGTTGCCGCTTTATCTGGCGCAGAGGTTTTTGCAATCTCTTCACAGAAAATTTGGAAATCTTTTTGTGGGGTACCTGTAATACGTTCAACCATTTCTGGCGTATAGCGTTCCACGTGATCTCTTAACATATTGAGAACACAACGTGGGTGCTGTAAAGTCATATCACGGATTGGCTGACCTTCTTCATCAAATTGATAGCCCCAAGTTGAACGATCATAAGTACGTGTTTCTGGGTTATAGCCAGAGAAAAGACCATCTTCAAACTTGAAGTTTTCATTCACTAAGAATGTCGAGTTCGTGTAATGTTTAACGTATTCGTGTTGAATTTTGTCATTTTTGAGCAAATAGCGAATAACGCCTGATAGGAAAGCAATATCCGTACCAGCACGAATTGGCATATAAATGTCAGCAACAGCTGCAGAACGGTTAAAGCGTGGGTCAACCACCATTAACTTCGCGCCATTTTGTTTTTTCGCTTCAATCGCCCAACGGAAACCTACAGGGTGTGCCTCTGCAGCGTTACCGCCCATGACAATAACAAGATCGGAGTTTTTAATATCAACCCAGTGGTTGGTCATCGCACCGCGACCAAATGATGGAGCAAGACTTGCTACCGTTGGTCCGTGTCAGATACTCGCTTGGTTATCTGTAAAAACAATACCGAGAGAACGTACAAATTTCTGAGTCAGAATACCCGTTTCATTACTACATGCAGAACCAGCTAAGAAACCTGCTGTCATCCAACGGTTAACGGTTTCACCCGCTTCATTTTTCTCAACGAAGTTTGCATCACGGTCATCTTTCATGTGGCGTGCAATACGTTCAATCGCTTCGTGCCATGAAATACGTTTCCACTCTTTTGAGCCTGGCTCACGAACCTCTGGGTAACGAACACGACGATCACTATTAACATAGTCTAACGCACCCGCACCTTTTGGACACAACGCCCCACGACTAACTGGATGGTCAGGGTCACCTTCGATGTGAATAAGTTTCCCTTTACTATTCATTGCACCGTCACCAAGGCTATATAGCAACATACCACAGCCTACAGCGCAGTAAGTACAGGTATTACGTGTTTCTTTTGCACGTAACAGTTTGTATTCGCGAGGAGCCGCTAATGCTGTTGCTGGCGCAAATCCCAACACAGCAGCAGAAGTTCCTGCCATACCACCTGCACAGATCTTGAAGAACTTTCTTCTACTGACCTGCATAAATCACTCCTAAAACCACATTTGTGGTGTTTATTAACAAAAGATAAAATTTTTGCCTATCCAATAAAATATTTAATGGTATTATTTCACTAAATGCGCATGAATTACACAATTTGAGCAAATTAATACTATCTTATTTGATATAAGCCAAAATTCCGTAAATGATACAATTTTTTAACAAAATAAACTACTTAATAACGCTAATTTTTTGAGGAATATCGTGAAGCAGATCACAAAATTTAATGTAAATCGCCTAGTTATTGAGAATGGTTCTTTATACATTGAAAATAGAGAGGATAATCTCATCAAAGAAGTTCCTGTAGCACTAATTTACAATGGAATTTCTCATGCCGTAATGATGTGTACACCGGAAGATTTAGAAGATTTTGCCATTGGCTTCTCGCTTACTGAAAATATTATTCAACATAAACAAGAAGTTTATGGTATTGATATTGTGGAAGGTTGTTATGGGATTGAGGTTCAATTGGAGATTTCAACTCGAAGATTTAATGAATTAAAAGAGAAACGTCGTTCCCTTGTTGGAAGAACAGGCTGTGGTATTTGCGGTGTAGAACAGCTAGAGCAAGTCCAACAAAGTTGTAAAAATTTTCCTGAATCTCACCGCTTGCATCATATTCATCCTCAAATATTAGAAAATGCATTACTACAACTTGAGCAAGCTCAATCTCTTTCAAAGCTAACAGGAGCAAGTCATGCTGCAGCTTTTTTTACACCCGAAGGAAAGCTTTTAGCCATTCGTGAAGATGTCGGTAGGCATGTTGCACTTGATAAATTATTAGGTTGGTATGCAATCAACAACCAACCTTTAGGATTTATCTTTGTAACAAGCCGTGCAAGTTATGAAATGGTTCAAAAATGTTTAGCTTGCGGTATAGAAATGCTATGTGCTATTTCTGCTACCACAGAAATGGCCGTATCCATAGCAAGAGAAAATCATTTCACATTACTTGCTTTTACACGTAAAGGAAAAACAACTATTTATTCTGGCTCGCACAGGCTACAAATCTCTTAATAATAAAGGGGATAAAATATCATCTTATCCCCTCTTATTATCTATGAATTATTTGTCTTCAATATGACGCTCTGTATGTCCTGTATAAATTTGTCTTGGACGGACAATTTTCAGGCTATCCTCATACATTTCTTTCCAGTTTGCAATCCAACCAACCGTACGAGCTAATGCAAAGATCACCGTAAACATAGATGTTGGAATACCAATTGCTTGTAAAATAATACCAGAATAGAAATCAACATTTGGATATAATTTTCGCTCAATGAAGTATGGATCGCTAAGTGCAATTCTCTCCAATTCCATAGCTACTTCAAGTAGTGGAGTATTCACGCCAAGTTCTTTTAATACTTCATGACATGTCTCACGCATCACTTTCGCACGAGGATCGTAGTTTTTATAGACTCGGTGACCAAAGCCCATTAAACGGAATGGGTCATTTTTGTCTTTTGCACGAGCAATAAACTCTGGAATACGATCTACAGTACCGATTTCTTCCAACATTTTAATACAAGCTTCGTTCGCTCCACCATGTGCAGGTCCCCAAAGAGATGCAATACCCGCCGCAATACACGCAAATGGATTTGGCCCAGAAGATGCAACGCCACGAACCGCAGAGGTTGACGCATTTTGTTCATGGTCGGCATGCAATGTGAAGATTCGATCCATTGCTCTTTCTAATACAGGATTAACCACATAAGGCTCACAAGGTGTTGCAAACATCATATGTAAAAAGTTACCTGCATAAGTCAGATTATTTTGCGGATACATAAACGGACGACCGATATTATATTTGTAGCACATCGCTGCAAGTGTTGGCATTTTTGCTAATAAACGTAATGCAGTTCTATTACGATGCTCTTCATTATCACAATCAAGGTCATTATAGAATGCAGCTAAGGCACTACTTGCTGCGGCCATGATTGCCATTGGATGAGAATCTCGGCGAAAACCTTGGAATAAACGGGTAAATTGTTCATTTACCATATAGTAAGAAGTAATTTCTTTCTTAAATGCAGCTCGTTCTTCTGGGTTAGGTAATTCACCTTTAAGCAATAAATATGCTACATCAAGATAAGTTTTCTTTCTCGCCAATTCATCAATCGGATAACCACGATGTAATAAGATCCCTTGCTCACCATCAATATAAGTAATACTTGATTCACAAAGTGCTGTAGATGTTAAACCTTGGTCATAAGTAAAAAGATGATGCTTTTGTAGCGCTTCTACCCCGATCGCATCAAAGCCTAAATTACTTTGATACACAGGCAAAGGAATTTTACGACCATCGTTTAAATGAAGTTCCGCAGTCAACGTTGGATGTAGTTTTGGCATATTATTCTCCTGTTATTTTTCATTCTTTTATTCTACTCTCCCCTATAAATTGAGGAGAGAGTAAATAAGACATAGATTACATTGCTACACAGCTGACTGGAAAATAAGTCCATCGGCTTTTTTGGTATAGCTATTAATTTGGTCAAAATTCATATAGCGATAGGTATCCGCTTTATCACCCTCTAGGCTTTGCACATATTGTAAGTACTCTTCTACTGTCGGAATTCGACCTAGCAAGGCACATACTGCAGAAAGCTCCGCAGAAGCAAGATAAACAAAGGAACCTTTACCCATACGATTAGGGAAGTTACGAGTTGACGTTGAAATTACGGTTGAACCATCGGCAACACGTGCTTGGTTACCCATACAGAGAGAGCAACCTGGAATTTCAATTCGTGCTCCGCTCTTACCGTAAATACTGTAATAACCTTCTTCTGTTAATAGTGCTGCATCCATTCTTGTTGGTGGTGCAATCCATAAACGAGTTGGAATCATGCCTTGATGCTGATTTAACAATTTACCCGCTGCTCGGAAGTGACCGATATTTGTCATACAAGAACCAATAAAGACCTCATCTACTTTATCGCCCTGTACCTCTGATAATTTTCTCGCATCATCAGGATCGTTTGGTGCACAAAGGATCGGCTCTTTAATTTCGTTTAAATCAATCTCAATGATCGCCGCATATTCAGCATCTGCATCCGCTTCCATCAATTGTGGATCAGCAATCCAAGCTTCCATCGCTTTGACACGTCTTTCTAAAGTACGTCTGTCGCCATAGCCTTCTGCAATCATCCATTTCAATAACACAATATTCGAATTGAGATACTCAATGATAGGCTCTTTATCTAATTTAATCGTACATGCAGCCGCTGAACGCTCTGCAGAGGCATCAGAAAGTTCAAAGGCTTGTTCTACTTTGAGATGCTCTAAGCCTTCAATTTCTAAAATACGACCAGAGAAAATATTTTTCTTACCTGCTTTTTCTACGGTTAATAAACCTTGTTGAATCGCATAATATGGAATGGCATGTACAAGATCTCGAAGTGTAATACCGGGTTGAAGTTCACCTTTAAAACGGACTAAAACCGATTCAGGCATATCTAATGGCATCACACCTGTCGCAGCCGCAAAGGCAACTAATCCAGAACCAGCAGGGAATGAAATACCAATAGGGAAACGAGTATGCGAGTCGCCACCTGTTCCAACGGTATCAGGCAATAACATACGGTTTAGCCATGAATGAATAACGCCATCGCCCGGACGTAACGAAACACCGCCACGATTCATGATGAAATCTGGTAAAGTGTGATGAGTCACAACATCGACAGGCTTAGGGTACGCTGCTGTATGACAGAAAGATTGCATGACTAAATCTGCTGAGAAGCCTAAACAGGCAAGATCTTTTAATTCATCACGCGTCATTGGGCCCGTTGTATCTTGAGAACCGACACTTGTCATTCTTGGTTCACAATATTGTCCAGCTCTGATCCCTTCAACACCACAAGCTCGACCCACCATTTTTTGTGCAAGGGTATAGCCTTTGTTATTCGCCGAAGCCGTTTGTGGTTTAACAAAGACATCACTTTCAGGTAAACCTAATTCCACACGGGCTTTATGTGTTAAGCCACGTCCAATAATTAGTGGAATACGGCCACCTGCACGGACTTCATCTAAAAGTACATCAGTTTTTAAACTGAATTCGGCTAAGACTTCATCACTATTATGTTTACAAATTTTTCCTGCATATGGGTAAAGATCGATAACATCCCCCATATTCAGCTTGCTCACATCCACTTCAATTGGTAATGAACCTGCATCTTCCATAGTATTGAAGAAAATAGGTGCAATTTTTCCACCTAATACTACGCCACCACCACGTTTATTTGGGATATAAGGAATATCATCTCCCATTAACCACAATACTGAGTTTGTTGCAGATTTACGGGAAGAACCTGTACCCACAACATCCCCAACATAAACGAGTGGAAAACCTTTTTCTTTCAGACTTTCAATCTGTTTCATTGGACCAATTACGCCTGCTTCATCAGGAATAATGCCATCACGTTCATTTTTTAACATGGCTAATGCGTGCAATGGAATATCAGGGCGAGACCAAGCATCTTGTGCTGGGGAAAGATCGTCTGTATTAGTTTCACCCGTGACTTTGAAAACGGTTAACGTTAATTTTTCTGCGAGTTTTGGACGAGATAAGAACCAATCTGCATTAGCCCAAGAAGTCAAAATCTGTTGTGCAAAGGTATTGCCATTTTTTGCCTTTTCAGCAACATCGTGGAAGTTATCGAACATCAATAAAGTATAGGAAAGTGCATCAACAGCTAAAGGCGCAAGGTTTGGATCATCAAGGGCATGAAGCAAAGGTTCAATATTATAACCACCTTGCATAGTACCAAGCAGTTTTACTGCTTTTTGAGGGGTAATCAATGGTGAAATCACATCACCTTTTGCTACTGCCGCTAAAAAACTAGCTTTAACATAAGCAGCTTCATCTACCCCCGCAGGAATACGATTTTCAAACAGTTCTAATAAAAATTGTGCATCTGATTCAGGAGGGGATTTTAGTAATTCAATTAACTGTGCAGTTTGCTCAGCATTTAGAGGTAAAGGGACAATACCTTGTAAAGCACGCTCAGCAACATGAGCTTGATATTGGGTCAGAAAAGACATAAAAAGATCTCCACTTCAAAAAATAGGTACATAAGAGATGAGATAATCATAACAGAGAGAATAAAAACAACAATATAATTTTTAACAAAATTCACATTTTGTTAACAAAATCACAATTTACTGCATAAATATCTCAATGGAAGCCGTTTATCACAAAAAATAAACGGCAAATATAAATACAAGCGGTTGGATTAGAACAATACTTTACATATTTGCAATAATATCATTCGCAAATTCTGAGGTTGAACGCAATGTCGCCCCCTCTAATGTTTCTGCAAAATCAAAGGTCACTGTTTTATTCGCAATAGTTTTAGACACAGCATTAACAACTAAATCTGCAGCTTCAACCCAGCCTAAATGACGTAACATCATTTCACCACTCAAAATAATTGAACCAGGATTTGCTTTATTTTGCCCTGCAATTTTTGGGGCTGTTCCATGCGTAGCTTCAAAAATCGCCGCTTCAAAACCAATATTTGCCCCAGGCGAAATACCAATCCCTCCCACTTGTGCGGCTAACGCATCTGAAATGTAATCGCCATTTAAGTTTAAAGTTGCAATCACATCATAATCTGTTGGATGTAATAAAATTTCCTGTAAAAACGCATCTGCAATACTATCTTTAATGATAATTTCACGGCCTGTTTTTGGATTGGTTAATTTATGCCAAGGACCATTATCGATCGGCTCAGCACCAAACTCTTTTGCTACTTGGTAACCCCACTCTTTAAAAGCACCTTCTGTAAATTTCATAATGTTGCCTTTGTGAACTAGGGTTAAAGAGTGACGATCATTATCAATCACATACTGTAGTGCAGCACGAACTAAACGTTGTGTACCTTCTTTCGAAACCGGTTTAATTCCAATACCACAATCTTGGGTAAAACGAATTTTTTTAACACCCATTTCATTTTGTAAAAAAGCGATCACTTTATCTGCTTCAGGAGAACCTGCTACCCACTCTACCCCTGCATAAATATCTTCTGAGTTTTCACGGAAAATAACCATATCCACAAGTTCTGGGTGTTTAACTGGGCTTGGCGTCCCTTCGTAGTAACGAATTGGACGTAAGCAATTATAAAGATCTAACCCTTGGCGCATCGCTACGTTAAGCGAACGAATCCCTCCACCCACAGGGGTCATCAATGGACCTTTAATCGCAACGTGATATTTTCTAATTAATTCAATAGTCTCATCGGGAAGCCAAATATCTTTACCATAATGTTTATTCGCTTTTTCTCCCGCATATATTTCTAACCACTCGATTTTTCTCTCCCCACCATAAGCCTTTTGAACCGCTGCATCAATCACCGCTTGCATCGCAGGCGTAACATCAACACCTATTCCATCTCCTTCAATAAACGGAATAATCGGATGATTTGACACATTTAATGATCCATCGCTATTTAATGTAATTGGATTTCCTGCGGCTATATTTTTTACTTGATGTGACATACATCTCCTCCCAATAACAAAATTAATAATTAAAGAGCAATTTTTGTCTCTTTAATGAACAATGTGATCATAATACTTTGCCACTAATTTTACAAAAAATTTACATTTTGATGAGATATGCATCTAATCCTTCATGCTATGAATTTACTTCATCGTTAAATGAAAATAATAGAATTGACATAATAAGATATGACCTTTAGAATTTAGCCATCTAAACGTCTAGAAGAGATAATAAAAAGGCGTGCAGTATGCAAATTAAACATTATACAAACCCAAAACTCTCATCAGGAGTATGATATGAGTTATGCAAGAGAAATTGACCTTCTAAATCAAAGCGTTGCTGATCTAAACGGCAAAATCAATGTATCTTTTGAGTTTTTTCCACCTAAAAATGAAAAAATGGAAACGATGCTTTGGGACTCTATTCATAGACTTAAAGTATTAAAGCCTAAATTTGTTTCTGTCACTTATGGAGCAAACTCAGGTGAACGTGATCGTACACACTCTATTGTCAAAACGATTCAACAAGAAACAGGCATTATTGCTGCACCGCATTTAACAGGGATTGATGCCACACCCGATGAATTGAGAACGATTGCTAAAGATTATTGGGACAGCGGTATTCGCCATATTGTCGCATTACGCGGAGATGAGCCACCAGGTTATACCAAAAAACCTTTTTATGCTTCTGATTTAGTCGCATTATTAAAAGATGTTGCAGACTTTGAGATTTCTGTGGCTGCCTATCCTGAAGTTCACCCAGAAGCAAAATCCGCACAATCTGACTTGCTTTATTTAAAACAAAAAATTGATGCAGGCGCAAGTCGCGCTATTACACAATTCTTTTTTGATATTGATAGTTACCTACGCTTCCGAGATCGTTGTGCCACAGTAGGTATTGATGTTGAAATAGTTCCGGGAATTCTCCCTGTGTCGAATTTCAAACAATTAGAAAAAATGGCAAAAATTACTAATGTTAAAATCCCAAGCTGGATGAGTAAAATGTATCAAGGATTAGATGATGATCAAACTACACGTAATCTTGTCGGTGCAAGTATTGCCATGGACATGGTAAAAATTCTTTCAAAAGAAGGAGTTAAAGATTTTCACCTCTATACGTTAAATCGCTCCGAATTAAGTTATGCGATTTGCCATACATTAGGCGTAAGACCTGAATAATTTATACAACAAAACAATGTAGGTATTTAGTATACGAAACAGATACATTTAAGACATAGTAGATAAAATAGTTGCTAATGTTTATTTTCTTTAAATGTTAGCAATTTTTTTATTAGTGTAATTAATAATTTTCTAAAAACAAAAAAGCCTAGTTGTTAAACTAGGCTTTTAGTTAATGGTGCTCTGGGCGAGACTCGAACTCGCACATCCTCTGGACACTACCCCCTCAAGATAGCGTGTCTACCAATTCCACCACCAGAGCGTAAATTCTATTTTTATTGCGGGATATCGCTATTTTCTGTTTTAGCTGGAGCAACTTCTTGTTTTTGCTCTACATTACTTAAATCTTCAAATTGGCTTTTTGGCGCAACATTGTGAGAATTTAAGTTACCAATTACTAAGCTTACGCTAAAAAAGATAATAGCTAAAACTGCTGTTGTTCTTGATAAGAAGTTTGCAGAACCGGCTGAACCAAATACTGTTCCAGCTGCACCAGCACCGAATGAAGCACCAGCATCTGCACCTTTACCATGTTGCATTAAAATAAAACCAACAAGTAAGATTGCAACAACAAGATAGACAATAGTTAGTACATTAATTAACATCGTTTTCTCTTTAATCTGTTCAAAATAAAATTCCGCAGGTTGCGGAATTGACTTTCGATGGCGTGAATAATAGCTATCTTTACTTTTCCTTGCAAGTGGATTTTATCAATTTCTGTGTATTCGATTTATTTTTCAACATTTTGCGAAGATTTACGGATATTGCGAGGTTTAGAACTCATTACAAGCGGTGTGATCTTCGCTAAATTTTGCAAAATCTGCTGATTTGGCGAACGTAATAAACTCGGTAACCGTTGGTTTAAATCTGCCATAAATTGTTGATAACTGGCTTGTTTTTTGCTGATGTCTGTTAGTTGCATTTCCCAGTGGGCGGTCATATCAGGCTGTGTTGCTACGTCTGGCAAAGCACTGATAAGGGTTCGCCCTGCTTCTGTACTATGAATGTTTCTGCCTTTTTTGATTAAAAAGCCACGTTTGAATAATAATTCAATAATACCAGCTCGAGTTGCTTCTGTCCCCAATCCGTCGGTTTCTCTCAACACTTTTTTGAGCTGTTTATCCTGTACAAAGCGAGCAATGCCCGTCATCGCTGATAACAAGGTCGCATCAGTAAAATAGCGTGGGGGCTGTGTTTTTTTGCTGACGATCTCACCGCTTTCACACCATAATTGCTGATCTTTTTTCACCACAGGAAGCAAAGGTTCAACGATTTCATCATTATCTTCTTTACCTAACAAGGACTTCCAACCTGCAACAACAAGATTTCTGGCTTGTGCGACAAAAGTTCCCCCTGCGATATTTAACACAATTTTACCTTTACGATATTCTGCATCAGGGCAAAACTGTATTAAATATTGTCGAGCAATAAGCTGATAAATCCGCTGTTC
Source organism: Actinobacillus indolicus (assembly GCF_004519515.1). Taxonomy (NCBI): domain Bacteria; kingdom Pseudomonadati; phylum Pseudomonadota; class Gammaproteobacteria; order Pasteurellales; family Pasteurellaceae; genus Actinobacillus; species Actinobacillus indolicus. The sequence continues at coordinate 92,045 of NZ_CP038145.1, forward strand.
ATTTTGGGTTAAGTGAACTTGCCCTTGACGTGCCGTTGGGATAATGGCGTGGTGGGCTTCTACTTTGCTGTCATTCCAACAACGGTTTTTCTTATTCGGATCAACGGCATCAGGCTTTTGAGCATACTCAGGCAGATGATGTGCAATCGCCGCCATCACTTTTAGGCGATCGGCAAAATGTTCATTTGGCAAATAACGGTTATCAGAACGGGGATAAGTAATCAATTTATGAGTTTCATACAACCGTTGGCAAATATCGAGCACATCTTGTGCAGATAAACCAAAACGGCGAGCCGCATCAATTTGTAAGGCTGAGAGCGAATAAGGGAGTGGTGCTGCTTCACTTTCCATTTTATCTTGATATTCGGTAACGCAAGCGGCTTGATCCGTGATACGTTTTACCACATTCTCAGCAAGTGGGCGAGAAAGCACCCGTCCATCTTCATCTTGATAATCTTCGCAGGCTTTACTTGGTTGCCATTGTGCTTGAAAACGTTCTTGGGTTTCAGGAACAACTACATTTGCCAACACTTCAAAATAATCTTTTGGGATAAAATTTTCGATCTCAAGATCCCGTCGAACAATCAAGCCCAACACGGGCGTTTGAACTCGCCCAACAGAAAGCACGCCTTTATAACCAGCCCAACGTCCTTGTAACGTATAGGCTCTGGTCATATTGATCCCATATAGCCAGTCTGCCCTTGCTCGAGCTAAAGCCGATGTAGCAAGCGGTACGAAATCTCGATTAAATTGCAATTTTTCAATCGCTTTTTTGACGGCATTAGGGTTGAGATCGCTAATCAAACACCGTTGAATTTGGGATTTACGTTCAGGGGATAAATTTAAGTAGCCAAAAACTTCGTCCACCAACAGTTGCCCTTCACGATCAGGGTCGCCTGCATTGACTAAAATATCCGCTTGCTTAATCAAACGCTCTACCACTTTAAACTGCTTGAGCGTCTCTTTTTTGGGGATCAGTTTCCACTGTTCAGGGATAATCGGCAAATGTTCCATTCGCCATATTTTGAAACGTTCATCATAAGCATCAGGTTCGGCTTGTTCTAACAAGTGACCGATACACCAAGTAACCACGTTGTCGTCGCCACATTGAATAAAGCCGTCCCCACGGGTATGGGGTTTCGGCAATACATCAGCAATCGCACGCCCTAAACTTGGCTTTTCTGCAATGAATAAACGCATAAGTTGCTTATAGACCTTGTGATGATAAGATCATTTGGCAAAGCTGTGGCGGTTGTGGAATGGTTTTTGCTTTTGGCGTTGCTGACGGCGGTGCAGGCTCAAACCAAGAATAAAGTTCTTCACCACAGCCATCGCCAGCAGGCACTGGGGCTTGATTTTCACAGTTCGCTGCATCTGCAGGGCAAGTTAAACGAACGTGGAAATGCGAGTCGTGGGCATACCACGGGCGAATTTTGCGTAGCCAGTTGCGATCAGTGCCAGCGGTATTACAGAGTTTTACTTTAATCGCTGGGTTAACAAAGATACGATCGACTCTTGGATCTGAAGCTGCAAGTTTAAGTAGCTTCGTATGGTTTGCTGTCCATAAACGTTCATCTACTACGTTAGTATTACGGTCAACCATAATGGTCGCTAAACCTGCTGGATTGCGAGCGGTTTCATCGTCCATCGGACCAAAACGTAGCCAAATATCTGCATCTAACCCCGTTTGATGGCTGGCGTGTCCAGATGAAAAACGCCCCCCAGCTGGCATCCCCATATCCCCAATTAAAATCGGTGGAATACCTGACGCTTTGGCATTTTTTGCTAAGGTTTGTAGGTAGCTTAATAATTGTGGGTGTCCGTAATAACGGTTTTTAACAGAACGAATCACTTGGTAGCCTTCGCCTTTTAATGCGAGCGGTTGAGCGCCGATAATACAGCCGTTGCTATATCCACCGATAGGTTGTGCTTGACCTACAACAGGCGTGCGAATTTGTTCCCATTGGGTTGAATATATATTCGCAGAAAAAACAGCTAAACTTGATAGAAGTGCAACTTTGATGAATTTCATATAACTTTCCTAAAACTAAAGCAATTTGCAAATTTCTATTCTAATTTAACCGCTTGTGAAAAGCAAAAAGCATCTGATATACCGACTTGTACAGAGTTTACTCATTTAATAATAAATTCTCCCTATCTCATAAATTCTATTTGACATCATCATAAGAAAAAGTTATTTCTATACACGTTTTTCGTTGCTTTACGAAAGAAAGTTATAATGAACATTATAGCGGGAGAGGCGCAACACTCAGATAGCTTATTTTAGGGAACTAGACCGTTTGAAGAATAAGTGACGGGAGTGATTGCCGAGGTGTGAATTCACTAGACTGGAATGATCATCGGCTGTGTAGGTTGAATCCCATCAGCTGTCGTTTAAAACTCGGTTAGTTTTAAATGGAGTGCTCTTAAATTTGTTTTTAACAAACCAAAAGTATCTCAAATAATTTCCTATCTCTTATTCCACCCTATAGTAACCATATATTTAATACATAGGAAATTTTAATATGTCTCATCTTTCTGTTGCTAAATTTGGTGGAACAAGTGTTGCAAATTTTGATGCAATGACTGCTTGCGCTAACATTGTGACCGCAGATCCAAATACACGTGTTGTGGTTTTATCAGCATCTGCTGGGGTAACCAATTTTTTAGTCGAATTAGCGAATGGCTGTGAAACCGCACGCCGTGAAGAAATTCTTTCTGCAGTACGTACTATTCAATACAATATCATTGATAAATTACAACATCCTGAAGCAGTTTCTAACGAAATTGATGCACTTCTCGCACACATTACTGCCTTAGCTGAATCCGCAAGTTTAGCAACCTCAGCTGCACTTACAGATGAATTGATTTGCCATGGCGAAATGATGTCGACAAAAATCTTTACTCAATTATTAAAAGAGCGTGATTTTCCTGCGGTATGGGTAGATGTACGAGATGTGGTGGCAACAAATAACCACTATGGTAAAGCAGCTCCCAATGATGAAAAAACCCAAGCACAATCAGATGCTGTGATTAAACCATTAATTGATGACGGAAAAGTCGTGATTACTCAAGGCTTTATTGGACGTGACGATGAAGGTAAAACAACAACCTTAGGTCGTGGAGGTAGTGATTACTCGGCAGCATTATTAGCGGAAGTCTTAAATGCAAATGATGTATTAATTTGGACAGACGTACCAGGCATTTACACCACCGACCCTCGAGTCGTTCCAGCTGCACAACGCATTGACACCATGAGTTTTAATGAAGCAGCAGAAATGGCAACATTCGGAGCAAAAGTATTGCACCCTGCGACATTACTTCCAGCCGTACGTAGTAATATCCCTGTTTATGTGGGCTCAAGTAAAGCGCCTGAACAAGGTGGTACATGGGTAACTCGTGATCCTCAACCTCGCCCAACATTCAGAGCGTTAGCATTACGCCGTAATCAAATTTTACTCACCCTTTCAAGCCTCAGTATGCTACATGCGCAAGGTTTCCTCGCAAATGTATTTGGCATTTTAGCAAAACACAAAATTTCTGTAGATGTAATTACGACGTCAGAAGTCAGTGTGGCAATCACCTTAGATAAAACAGGCTCGGCCTCTTCTGGTGCAGATATGCTATCAGAGGCATTATTAGATGAATTACGCCAATATTGCAATGTAAAAGTAGAAACAGACTTGGCTTTAGTCGCTATTATTGGTAATAACTTAGATTCACAAGCGGGTATTGCGAAACAATTATTTACTACTTTTGCGCCTTACAATGTACGCTTAATTAGCTACGGTGCAAGTAAAAATAATGTATGTACCCTTGTTCAAAATAGTGAAGCGGATGATGTGATTCGAGCTCTACACTTAGCATTATTTGAATAATGTATAATAAACAAAGTAAAAGCAGCTTATACGCTGCTTTTATTTTAATGTCGTCTTAAATTTTCACCATCTGACGGATGAAGACGACTAATAGCCCAAAGAAGAAAAACACAAAATGTCGCAGTACTGAAAAAAGTGTAACTAAAGGCTTTCTGTAATTGTTCAGGTGACATTTCACCAAAATGATAGCGATACAGGCTCAAAATTACTGCAGCAACAGCCACGCCAATACCACTCCCAACCTGCTGAACCATACTCAACATCGTAGCTCCAGAACCAGAATTACTCTGCGTTAAATCCCCTATACATAGCGTATTAATAGAAGTAAACATCAACGAAGTCACTGCACCAAAGCTCATAATAGTAAGAATAGTTAATGAGATAGAGCTTTCTTGCCCTAATAACCCCATAGCTGCTGTAGATAAGCCAGTGATAAGCGAAGCGACTAAGAGCGTATTTTTATATCCAAAACGATTTAAAATTGGTGAGGCTAGCGTTTTCATTAAAATAGAACTTACCGCTAATGGCGCAAGCATCCAACCAGCCATTTCAGCACTATAATGGAAAGAAACCTGCAACATAATTGGCAACAAGAAAGGAACAGAAAAAGTCACTAAACGAAATAATAAATTAGCGATTAGCCCAATCCGAAAAGTACGAATTTCAAAGAGTTCTAGTGGAAAAAGAGGTGATTTTACTTTTTTAGCGTGAAGAACATAACTCCATGTAGCCATGATTCCCACAAAGATGATGACTAATGCTGAAATTACATTCTCTAAACTCATGGAAATACGCTCTAATCCATAAGTGAATGCGACTAAACCAAAGGCAAGCAATACAAAGCCAACACTGTCTAACCGCGTTGTATCACCTTTTACATTCGGCATAAAACGGCTCGCAGCCCAAAGTCCAATGATCCCCATAGGTACATTGACCCAGAAGATCCAACGCCAAGAAGTATGGGTTACCAACCAACCGCCAACAATAGGCCCCATAACAGGCCCAATTAACCCCGCCATAGCCACTAAATTCCAAATGGCTAATAACTCTGATTTGGGTACCACACGTAAAATAGCTAGCCGAGCAACGGGCATCATAAAAGCCCCACCAATCCCTTGCATAATACGAGATAAAACTAGCATCACCAATGAATTGGACAAAGCACAGGCAATCGATCCTAAAACAAATAACACCACCGAAAAACGGAATAGGGTTAATGATCCAATGCGATCAGATAACCATGCAGTGAGTGGAATAAAGGTTGCGACACTTAATGCATAGCTAATAATAGCAAGTTGCATTTCAAGAGGTGATTCATTTAAGCTCTGGGAAATGGCTGGGAGCGCAGTATTCAGAATGGTGGAATCGAGCATCAGCATAAAAAACGCAATGGCAGTCGTCCAAGCTAATGCACGATAATTGGTCTGCTCTGTCATTTTCACCTCGCAATAAATTTGCAAAATTTTATAAAAATCTGACCGCTTGTAGAAAAAATTCAGGGCGTATAAAACGCCCCGAATGGTAATGATAAATTATTTTTGACGCATCGCTGGGAATAGGATCACATCACGAATGGATGGGGCGTTTGCGAAAATCATCGCTAAACGGTCGATACCTAAACCTTCGCCTGCTGTTGGTGGTAAACCGTGTTCAAGGGCGACGACAAAATCATCATCGTAGAACATCGCTTCATCATCCCCTGCTTCTTTTGCTGCAACTTGTGCTTGGAAACGTTCCGCTTGATCTTCAGCGTCGTTTAATTCTGAGAAGCCGTTACCGATTTCACGTCCGCCGATAAATAATTCAAAGCGGTCTGTCACTTCTGGATTTTCATCATTACGGCGTGCAAGCGGTGAAATTTCTGCAGGGTGTGCCATTAAGAAAGTCGGCTGAATTAATTGATGTTCTGCCACTTCTTCAAAAATTGCATTAACAATCGAACCTAATCCCCACGATTTTTGAATTTCAATGTTTAAGCCTTTGGCAATCGCCACTGCTTTGTCGAAATCGAGTAGATCGTCCATTGAAATACCGTTGCCATATTTCACAATCGCTTCGTGCATGGTGATACGTTCAAACGGTTTGCCGAAATCAAATACATATTCACCGTAAGGTACAGTCGTTGTCCCAAGAATATCTAAGGCTAATTTGCGTAATAATTCTTCGGTGTTATCCATTAAATCGTGGTAATCCGCATAGGCTTGGTAGTATTCGATCATGGTAAATTCAGGATTGTGACGAACAGAAACCCCTTCGTTACGGAAGTTACGGTTTAATTCAAATACACGCTCAAAACCGCCAACCACAAGACGTTTTAAGTAAAGCTCTGGAGCAATACGCAGGTACATATCCACATCTAATGCGTTATGGTGAGTGATAAACGGTTTCGCCGCTGCACCACCCGGGATCACCTGCAACATCGGGGTTTCCACTTCAATAAAATCTTTCTCTAAGAAGAATTGACGGATACCTGATACCACTTTTGAGCGGATAACAAAGGCTCGGCGAGATTCTTCGTTCGCAATAAGATCTAAATAACGCTGGCGATAGCGAGTTTCTTGGTCAGTTAAGCCTTTATGTTTGTTTGGTAACGGACGAAGTGCTTTAGTTAGCAGTTGTAATTCAGATGCACGAACGGTTAATTCACCTGTTTTGGTTTTAAATAGTGTACCTTTTACGCCGACAATATCACCTAAATCTAATAAGCCCACCGTGTTTTCATATTCACCTTCAGGCAAATTATCACGTGCAACATAAAGCTGGATCTGACCGCTTACATCTTGGATAGTAACAAATGTCGCTTTACCCATCACACGACGTAACATAATACGCCCTGCCACTACCGCAGGAATTTCTTTAGCTTTAAGTTCTTCGCCATCCACTTCATCATATTTTGCGTGAAGCTCTTCCGCTTTATCTTCTCGACGGAATGTGTTTGGGAACGGATTACCACGCTCACGCAATTGAGCTAATTTTTCACGGCGAGCGATCATTTCGCCATTGAGATCTAATTCTTGGTTTTCGACTTCTGACATTGTATTACCTTAAGATTTTTAAAAATAAATTCGGTTTAATTCATTTAAGTTTGAAAGGGCCAGATTATAAGCGATTTTGGAAGATTTTGGTAGAAAACAAGCGGTCACTTTCTTTGAAAAATTTGCAAAATGTATGATTGAACATTGAAAATATGACTAAACACTTTCTGTGTTATATGTGGCACTTGTTTGAATTGCAAGTGCCAACTGGAATACTCAATATTGTGATTAGCGATTAGGTGCGCATTGCGCTTTAAAGCGTAGAAGATGATCTAGCAATACGATAGCCATCATCGCTTCAGCAATAGGTACGGCACGAATACCCACACAAGGATCGTGTCTTCCTTTGGTGACGACTTCTACTGGCTGATTATGAATATCGACACTTTTACCCGGTACGGTAATGCTCGACGTTGGTTTTAGCGCAATATGCGCAATGATCGGTTGCCCTGAGCTGATGCCACCTAAAATACCGCCTGCGTGGTTTGAGCAGAATCCTTCAGGTGTCATTTCATCTCGATGCTCACTGCCCTTCTGTTCAACCACATCAAAGCCATCGCCAATTTCAACACCTTTTACTGCATTAATCGACATAAGCGCATGAGCAAGATCTGCATCTAAACGGTCAAAAACAGGCTCGCCTAAACCAACTGGTACCTGTTCTGCAATGACGGTTAATTTTGCCCCGATAGAGTTTCCTTCTTTTTTTAATTCTCGAATAAGTTCATCAAATTTTTCAACGGCAACAGGATCTGGGCAGAAAAATGGATTGCTATTGACTTGTTGCCAATCAATCTTTTCAATATCTGCAACGGTATTTGGATCAATTTTGACGGAGCCAATTTGTGATAAATAACCACGCACTTCAATGCCGAATTGCTCTCTTAAATATTTTTTAGCAATCGCCCCTGCTGCCACTCGCATTGCTGTTTCACGTGCAGATGAACGACCACCACCACGGTAATCACGGATTCCATATTTTTGTTGGTAGGTGTAATCGGCATGGCCTGGGCGGTATTTATGCATAATATCGCCATAATCTTGTGAGCGTTGATCGCCATTTTTGATAATTAATCCAATGCTTGTACCCGTCGTTTTACCTTCAAACACCCCTGAAAGAATTTGAACTTCGTCATCTTCACGGCGTGGTGTGGTGTAACGAGATGTACCCGGTTTACGGCGGTCTAAATCGGGTTGTAAATCCGCTTCGCTTAATTCCATATTAGGTGGAACGCCATCTACGATACAACCTAAGGCGATACCGTGTGATTCGCCAAATGTCGTGACTTTAAAAAGTTGTCCAATGCTGTTGCCTGCCATTTATTCGTTTCCTTATTTGAATGATTTAATGAGCCTTCTTTTTTCTTGTGGTTGGTGCAGATGCACATCCATTTGATTAAAGGCAATTTTAATGTGATGTTGGTTAAATAATTCCGTAATTCTTTTATAAAGGAAATTACGTGTCGCACTTCGATCATCAAGTTCTGGGACATACACGGTAAAATCATGTTCAATCCAACCATCGCCAAAGCCCATTAGATTGACATTTGGCGAGGGTTCTTCCATCACTTTAGGTGCTTCATTTGCTGCTTGATATAACAAGGAGCGGACTAATTCTAAATTTGCATCGGTACTGATCTTAATAATAATTTGTAAACGGGTAATCGTATTATTATAAGTCCAGTTAATAAAGCGGTCTGTCACAAAGGCTTGGTTTGGTAATACCACTTCTTTATGTTCATCATCGACTAAAGTCGTCGATCTTAAACGAATCCGTGTGATAACCCCAGTAAAATTCCCAACCGTCACTTTATCACCCACGCGAATTGGGCGTTCAAATAATAAAATAGTCCCAGAAACAAAGCTACCAAAGATTTCTCGTACTCCGAAACCCAAACCGACAGATAGTGCGGTAAATACCCACTGGATTTTGCTCCATGAAATACCTAAAGCGGTAAATGCGGAGATACTACCAAAACAGACAATAAAGTAAGTTAATACGGCGGTAATGGTATGGGGCGTGCCTTTTGAGAGTTTGATTCGGGAGAAGAAGGTCACTTCTAAGATCCCTTTGATATTTTTCACCAAGACATAAGTCACCGTTACATAAAGTACTGAGCGTAAAATATTGAGTAGAGTCACTGACTCCACCACAGTGCCTTTGGAAGTTGTTTCAACTTGTTCCCATAAAATCACGTTGTTGAGATAGTACGCAATACTGATGAGATCTGACCAAATTGCATATAAAGAAACAAATAAAACGACCCAGCCAATTAAATCAGCCATACGGAAAATTTGCTCATTCACCGTTGAGATTTTTATGACTTCTTCTGGTTTTTCTTTTGCGTCTTCTTTATTTTGTTCTAAATTTTGTTCTCTTAATTTTTCACGTTTTTTCTGTAAACGGCGATATGCCATTCGACGTGAAGAAATAGTTAAAGAACGATAAGCGAAATAACGCCCAAATACCCAAACGAGTGCGACTAAATAGGTTTTAATAATATGTTCGATCAGATAAACCGCGGTATAGTAATAACCTAAAATAATTAGCACAATCAGGGTAAGCGGTACGATAAAGAGCACAAAACGCAAAAGTTTAAATAAACTTACACTGCGTTTTTTGCCATCTTCTGTTTTCGCATTTTCATACTCTTGAATACCGCGATCTAATAATGGGCGAACCACAAAGGTACACAATGCTAATGCCACAATCGTTACCACTTGCCCTATTACATCGTTGGTAAATCCAATCACCTCAACTTGAGAAAAGATGGAGGACACAAGAAGTAACACCACGATCCATACGGATTGTTTAATAATACGTTGGAAAATTTCGTTACTGGTTTGTGGCATTCCAAAATGGCGGTAGGCTAATCCATTTGGACGTAATAACGATAAAACAGTCGCAAAGAAGAGCCAATAGCCAAAAGCTTTGGTCACCCAAACGGATGCTGCAAGCGGATCTGGGAAGAAAAGATAGAGTACAATGGTTGCCACCGCTAAAAACATAAGCCCACTCGGTAAGGCTAATACAATTGTCCAAAACATTGCCTCTGGGGAATGCCAGTGGCTGTCATTTTTAAGTGTATTAATCTGACTTCCGAGAACCGCTAATCTTTCTTTTATGGCTGGTTTTTTCCATAAAATCCCACCATAAATGAGCAATAGGATTGCGATAAATGCCAATGTTGAAGGTAAGTTCTGCCCTAAATTTTCAAACCCTAAATAACGGGTGAGCATTGCTACTTCTACAATCGCTTGCTTTGGAAAGGTTTCTATCCAAGAAAGATCAATCGGATTATTACTTTGAACCCAAAAGCTTTGCTGTTGTAATTGATTTTGTAAATTATCACTAATGGTAATAATTTGGCGCTGTGTTGCCTCAATTTCATTTGAAAGATTCAGTTGTAAATTTAAGGTTTTAATCAAATCTACAATGATTTTTTCACGTTCCGATAAAATATTCGTTAACGTTTTCTTTTCACTGTCATCAAAGAGGATTTTATTTGTTGTTTCTAGCTTTGAAATCACATTATTGATGTTGTACAACTCATCACGTTTCTGTGATAAATCAAAGATTTCTACACGAAGATTCGCAATATCGTTCGCTAGTCCTTTAATCAAGCTGTCTGTCGGTAACGCCTGTTTTTGTTGATTGATAATGCGAGAAAGCACAAGCGTACCTTGAAGCGCACTGATCTGCTCTTCAATGTTACGCTGAGTTTGAATCAAACTGTCTAAGACATTTTTGGCGCGTAGATTATCTCTTGAAAGCGAATTGGACTTCTGTGTTTGTTCTACTAAAAATTGGCTAAGATCCGTGTTGATCGAGAGCTCATCATGAATCACAGGATTCTCAACCTTATTACTCGCTTTCAGTTCTTCTGCCTGCTTTGCCTGTGCTTCATAGGCTTTTAAACGGTTGGCATTTAAGACTTCTTGTAAATCCGTTAATTGCTTTTGTAGCAGTTGCTGTTTTAGGGTTAATTCAGATCGTTTTGCTTCATCCACAGAGAGCAATAAATCGACATTTTGGCCTAAATAAAGGTTATATTTATTATTGGCCTCGATAAATTTAAGCTCAGCATTATATTTATCAATTAATGATTTACTGGCTTTACTGTTGTATTTCCAACGGGTTAGCTTTTCTGCTTGTTGGTTATTTTCTGCCGTTTGCTTACGGGTTTGTTCTGTCGCAGAACGATAGCTGGTTAAACTTGCATTAACTTCATTAAGGGCAGTTTGTAATTCATTGAGTTCTTGATGAATACTATCTTGTTTCTTTTCTAATTCTGCCGTTTCAAATTGTGTAAAGCTGTTGTTGTTTTCTTTAAGATCATCGGTCAACTTACTGATACTTTGTTGATAAGTCGCCAAGGCTTTAGGGGCATTAGCCACTTTACTTTGTAAAGCCTCTAAATCTTGTTCTTGTTTCTTCGCTTTTTCGAGAAAGCTCAATGCACCCTCTAAGTTTTTTGCTAATTGAGCATATTCTCCAGAGGTGTCTGCTTTAACCGAATCTAGCTGTACTTTTAGATCATCGGCTGAAATAAAATCTTCAGGGGCTGACTGTACCGCCACTGAAAATAAATATAAACACAGTGCTAACCAAAATGATTTCTTAAACATGGTGATCTCTTATCTGTTGTGCTACATAAGCTTTTATTTGCTGTCGGGATATTTTTATCCCACTTCCTTGCTCAATCTCTCGACTTAATGGTAAATATCGAATGGGTTGTTTAAATTTTTCTAAAGAGTGATTTGCAAAATATTGTAATGAACTGACCGCTTGTAGATTAAATGGTTCGCTGAATTCTACAACTGCTACAGGGCGTTCACCGAATTCTTTGTCAGAAATCGGCACAATAAATATCTGATGAACCTGCGGATGTTGTGATAATGTTCGCTCGATCTCTTCTGGTTGAATGTTTTCTCCCCCAGAAATAAACATATTATCTAACCGTCCAAGCACTTCTAATTTGCCATCCCGATTCCAACGCCCACGATCCTTGGTGGCAAGCCATCCTTCTTGATTCGTCAAAGGTAAAATGGCACCTTTATGCCAATAACCTAAAGCCAGGCTCTCTCCTCTTACCCAAATTTCTTGCCCAACAATTTTCACTTCCCTATTCATCAACGGCTTACCAACATTATCTACATCGTTTTTTACAGCACAAATAGTGGAAGCCATTTCTGTCATACCGTAACCCGCATAAGTCGTTATCCCCTGTTGTTGAGCTTGCTTAATAAGCTCTTGAGGGATGGATGCCCCACCTAACAAAATGTGTTGTGAGACTTTTTTCTCTCCTAGCCATGCTAAATATCGTTGTAATTGTGTCGGAACTAAGGATGCATGGCTAACCTGAGATAGCATCGAGTACACATTTTCTTTCTTTTCTGTGAGATATAATGTCGCGCCTTGTGATAACCAACGCCATACAATCCCCTGACCTGAAACATGGAAAAGGGGTAAGCTTAATAGCCAAGCACTCATTTCATTAAATTGAATAAAATCGCAAACACTTCGAGCATTCGCAAGATGTTGAGCGATAGAGTGAATAATCGCCTTGGGTTTACCCGATGAACCTGATGTTAAGGTGAATGTTGCTGGGCGTGAGAGAAAATCGGGCTTCGATTCGAGGTTACAAGCGGTCAGATTCTCCCCGATTTTTGCAAAATCCTGATCGGTCATCAAAACCTGAATATGGTTGTCGGATAACACTTGTTGGCGTTGTACGGCTGTCATCGCAGGATTTAGCATCATGATCTGTCTGCCACTTTTTAAACAGCCTAGATAACAGAGCAATCCAACAAAACGATGATTTCCTGAATAAGCGATCATCGGCTGATTTTTTGCAAAAAAATCAATTAAAGTGACCGCTTGATCAATAAGTAAAGCCAGATCTTGCCAAGAAAGTGTAGCAGAAAGAGAGGAAAGCAACGTAGAATCTCCTTTTTCCCACACAATCGATCGCACTTGAGCTTTTTTTTCAGCCCAATAATCTATGGGAAATACAGGAAATGCTACGCTAGACATAGAATATTAATTAAATTGCGCTTTAATACGTGCCACTAATTCTTCAGGTAATTCCATGGCATTCATTAATGCGCAAAGAATAATGCCCTTACGTTCCGTGTTGTTATTGGTAATGACCCAAAATGGCGAATCAGGAATTTGTTTTGCTTTAACGCTCGATCCCGTCGCTAAAATAGTTTGCTCATCACGAGCAAAATAAATGCGTTCGCTACCTTGCACATTTTCCGTAGCATGAGCAAATCCTTCAGGATCGGCACGGTAAATTGCGGATAATAATTGTAAAAAGCGATTTACACCTTTTTTTTCATTGATAAAAGCACTCGAGGCTAAGGCAAATTCAATTTGTTTTACGATCTTCTCTTGCTGATTAAGTGGCTGTTTTTTCTTTGGTAATTTCGCAAGATCTTTTAACTCATTAATCATATTTTCTTGCACAAGTACAAATGGCTGTGGTGATGCAGGTAAACGTAATAAACGACGTAAAATATCTGATGCACTTTCACCAATAGACTGAGTTCTGCTTGCAATATAGTGGTATAATTCATCATCAACTTCGATTGTTTTCATCTTGTCCCCTAAATAACTTGATTCCAGAAAAATTCTAGGCATTATACGCATTTCCGATCTTTTTGACAGGATCTAAACACGATATTTGGATAAAATTTAGATAAATTATGGCAGAAAAAATGTTCCTTCATCATCAATTTCAAAAAGCGATACTTCCACAAGATAATCAAGCTCAAACGATGGTCTTTATTCATGGTTTATTCGGTGATCTCAATAACTTAGGTGTGATTGCGAGGGCCTTTGCAGAGCAATTTAATATTCTAAGAGTGGATTTACGTAACCACGGACAATCATTCCATTCCGATGAAATGAACTATACCTTGATGGCGGAAGATCTGCGAGATCTCCTTATCCATTTACAGCTCAGTAATGTTATTCTCGTGGGGCATTCCATGGGGGGAAAAACGGCGATGACACTCGCACACATTACGCCTGAATTGGTTGATAAACTAATCGTGATTGATATTGCGCCTGTGGCTTATCATCTTCATCGCCATGATGATATTTTTGCAGGATTATTTGCGGTTAAAGCGGAGAAACCGTCAAATCGACAAGAGGCGAAATCAGCGATAGCGAAAGGGATTACCGATGAGGGTATTCAGCAGTTTATGTTGAAATCTTTTGATCCACAAAGTCCAGACTCTTTTAAGTTTAATTTATCAGGGCTAAAACAAAACTATGCAAACTTAATGGGCTGGCAATCGGTTTTTGTCGATAAGCCGACTCTCTTTATCAAAGGTGCGCTGTCTGATTATTTGCAAGATAAAGATACACAAACAATATTAGCGCAATTTCCAAAAGCTCGATCTTTTGTCGTCAGTAATGCAGATCACTGGGTTCATGCAGAAAAACCTGATGCTGTCATTCGAGCTATTCAGAAGTTTTTATCTTAAACAAAAAATCCTCTGATTTTTTTCTAAATCAGAGGATTTTAGCATTTTACTTATTTGACCAGTTTTAAGTGCGAACTTTTTTTCTTCACTGGCGCTTTCTTTTCTACACTCGCCTGTTTGGTTTCTGAGCGAGCCAAATAGCTCTCAGCCATGTAATAAGGCTCTTCCTGAAACATGACACCGTCACCATTTTCTTGTGCATAAATCGCTTCTGCTGCACCAAATGGAATGTAAATATCACGTAACATACCTTGGAATCGTGCACTAAAGCTAATAAATTCATCATTGACAATATATTGCCCAATAGAACGAGGCGATATATTTAAAATAATTTTACCCTCTCGCACAAACTCCGTAGGCACATCTACATCTGGATATTCTGCATTGACTAAAAGGTAAGGTGTATTATCGTTATCAATGATCCAGTTGTAATAAGCGTGATAAAGATAAGGACGTAATGCTTTCATTAATCTTTATCATCCATTAGATTTTTAGGCACACTTCCGCCAATTGACTGCACAAAACTTTCTCTTTTGAAAACACGGCTCATATAAGCTTTAACTGCTTTTGCACCAGCCCCTGTGAATTCAACACCTAAGCTACTCATTTTCCAAAGTAGTGGTGCTACATAGCAATCCACTAAACTAAAATCTTCGCTTAAAAAATAGGTTGAATCTGCAAATACTGGGCCTAAAGCGAGTACTTCTTCTTTGAGTTGATTTAACGCTTTTTGTGCTTCAGGCGTAGTTGGGTCGCGATCAATAAAATCCATTAATGAATACCAATCATTTTGGATTCTATGCATATTAAGGCGACACTGAGCGCGTAATACAGGATAAACAGGCATCAGTGGTGGATGTGGGAAACGTTCATCTAAATATTCCATGATGATTCGAGCATTGGATAAAACCAAATCACGATCAACTAATGTTGGTACTGTTCCACGTGGATTGACTTCAACTAAATCTTCAGAAATAGAGCCGGGTGCTATATTTTCAATTTCATAAGCCACGCCTTTTTCTGCCAAAACAATTCGTACTTGATGACTGTAAATATCTGTTTTTGATGAAAAAAGTGTAGGCACTGAACGTTTATTCGCACTTGTCATTGATTTCTCCCAATAAAAATTCTTATCAAATTTAATCTTACTATTCTAGCATATCTAATCATATCGGGCATAGTCCTATTTTCTACACCAATACAATTCAGATAATTCCTTAAATTTTATCAACTTATTCATCTAATTTTGCATAAAACTTTTGACGCTCCAAGCTAAACAGTCTAGGATTTACATACTTAATTTTATCTACCAAGAGGAAATGTAAATGGACAGTAACAAAAAGCAATCTTTCCAAGACATGTTGGATTATGTACACCTATATCGCTTAAAAAACAAGCTATTAAGGGAAACCGCTGATAATGATCGTAAAATTCGTGATAATCAGAAACGTGTGTTACTTTTAGAAAATCTCAATCAATATATTACAGACACGATGTCTGTCGAAGAAATTCGTGCAATTATTCATAATATGCGCGATGACTATGAAAATCGTGTCGATGATTATATGATTCGTAATGCGGAATTATCGAAAGAACGCCGTGAAATCCGTCGTAAAATGGCTGAGCATACCAGTAAAAAGTAGAACGCCTTATTGAAAATAGTCAATTATAAATTGAATAGTGACATAAAGGGCTGAGTTCAATGAAATATCGAACTCAGCCCTTTTCTTTTATCGGTAAATTCTTTTCAGCATAAATATGCTGTTATATAGCGTTACAATTGTAATACTTTTGATAACGCGTCAAAGAAACGGTCATTCTCTTCTGGCAACCCGATACTCACACGAAGATGATTTGGCATACCATAACCTGCAATCGGACGAACGATCACGCCTTCGTGCAACAACGCCTGATAAATCGGCTGTGCCGGCTGTTTTAAATCTACCGTAATAAAATTACCTTTCGATGGAATGTATTCCAACTGATTTTCCTTAAAAAATGCTTCATAACGCTTCATTTCATTGCGGTTATTTTCTGCCACTTTCGCAATAAAATCATCATCTTGAGCAACTGCAATCGCAGCCGCTAGCGCAAGACTATTACAGTTAAACGGCTGACGAACACGATTTAATAAATCCGCAATTTCAGGGTTCGAAACTGCATAACCAATACGTAAACCCGCCAAACCATAGGCTTTAGATAACGAACGAGAAACGATTAAATTCGGATATTTTTGCACTAAAGCAAACGAATCTAACCGCTCGGCAGGATCGGTAAATTCTGTATAAGCTTCATCCAATACCACAATCACATTCACAGGCACTTTGGCTAAAAAGCGCTCAATTTCTTGCTGAGATAAAAAATTCCCCGTTGGGTTATTGGGGTTCGCGATATAAATCAACTTGGTTTTATCATTAATCGCCTGCTCAAACGCCCCCAAATCGTGTCCCCAATCTTTTGCAGGGATTTCGCGTGCCACCGCATTAATCGCTTTGGTGACAAGCGGATAGACAATAAAGGCATATTGTGAATAGATAATTTCATCTTTTTCACTCGCAAACGTATGGGCAAACAGCTCAAGTAGATCATTTGAGCCATTTCCTAACGTAATTTGGTTCGGTTGAACCCCAAACTTTTTCGCAATGGTCGCTTTCAGCTCAAAACCATTGGCATCAGGATAGCGAGTTAAATCATTCAACTGCTTTAAAATCGCTTGTTTCGCACTTTCAGGAAAACCAAACGGGTTTTCATTGGAAGCAAGTTTCACAATATTTGAAATTCCAAGCTCACGCTCAAGTTCTTCAATCGGCTTCCCTGCTTGATAAGGGGCAAGGGTTTTCACGCCCTCATTGGCGATGTTGATAAATTGCATAATTCTTTCCTAAACAAAAATAAGTTCAAACCCTATTGGTTTTCTTGCTCAAACTTCTGCATAAACGCAATCAACGCTTGTACGCCTTCAATCGGCATGGCGTTATAGATTGACGCTCGCATACCGCCTAACACTTTGTGACCTTTTAAGGCTTGTAATCCGCAAGCGGTCGCTTCCGCTACAAATTTTGCATTAAGTTCGTCGTTGCCTGTAGTAAAGGTGACATTCATTAAAGAGCGGTTCGCTTTAGCGACCGTATTGCGATAGAAATTGCTGTTATCAAGATAGCGATAAAGCAGTTCCGCTTTGGCTTGATTGCGTTTTTCCATTTCAGCTAAACCGCCTAGCTCAAGCAGATGTTTAAAGACCAATGAACAGAGATACCAAGCAAATGTTGGTGGGGTGTTGATCATTGAATCATTGTTAGCTTGGGTTTCGTAATTCCAAATAGATGGCGTTGCTTTGCGAGCCTTGCCAATCAAGTCTTCACGCACAATCACAAGCGTGATCCCCGCAGGACCTAAATTCTTTTGTGCGCCAGCATAAATGATACCAAATTTGCTGATGTCAATACGGCGAGCCAGAATGTTAGACGACATATCCGCCACTAACACTGCATTGCCTACTTTCGGCTCATCAAAAATTTCCACACCGCTAATGGTTTCGTTCGGGCAGTAATGAACGTAGTCGTACTGCTCTGCAATCTCGCTAAAATCAAGGTTGCCCACTTTAAGTTCATCACCCTGCTCTAAAATATTGATTTCATCAATTTCACAGAAATTGCGAGCTTCTTTTGCTGCTGTTGCTGACCAGTGTCCGCTGGTTAAGTAAAGTGCTTTGCCTTTTTCGCCGATTAAGTTCATCGGAATTGCCGCAAACTGCCCTCTCGCACCGCCTTGTAGGAATAAAATTTTGTAGTTTTCAGGAATGTTATATAGCTTACGGAAATCTTGTTCACATTCTGCAATCATTTCCATAAACAATTTGCCACGATGGCTCACTTCCATTACTGAAGTCTGTTGATTTTGCCAATTCAACAATTCTGCTTGTGCTTTTTCTAATACGGCAGTCGGCATCATCGCCGGGCCTGCACTGAAATTATAAACTTGTGTCATTGTGTTTGCCTCTTATAAAAAATGGTGCTTTGCATTCTAGCGGAAATATGGGGTGTGTCAAAACATTCACACGTTCGCCATAATTTCTTCAATCTCCCCAATCTCCTTCGGCACGCCAGATGTGAGATTTTTGTTGCCATATTCGGTGATTAAGAGATTATCTTCAATTCGGATACCAATGCCTTTATATTGCTCTGGCACATCGGCATCTTTCGGGATATATAATCCCGGTTCAACGGTAAGCACCATACCGATTTCAAGCGGTCGATCTCGTTCATTGCCGTAGTCGCCGACATCGTGGACATCTAAGCCTAACCAATGCCCTAAGCCGTGCATATAAAATTGTCGATAGGCTTTATTCTCAATTAATTCATCTACATTGCCTTTTAATATGCCTAAACGCACCATTCCTTCTGTCATAATACGCACAGCTTTGTCGTTAGCCAGTTTGATTGAACTTTGCGGTACAAGCAGTTTGGTCGCTTCTTTTAAGGCTTCCAAAACAATTTCATACACTTCTTTCTGAGCCGTAGAAAATTTGCCATTGATAGGAATAGTTCGGGTGATGTCGCCTGCATACATTGCAAACTCTGCCCCAGCATCAATTAACAGTAAATCTCCGTCTTTTAACACCTGATCGTTCTCGTTGTAGTGCAAAATGCACGCATTATCGCCCCCTGCAATAATTTGATTGTAGGACGCAAAGCGAGAGCCAAAACGAGAAAATTCGTGTTGGATTTCCCCTTCGATTTCCATTTCGTAACGATTTGGGCGAGTTTGTTTCATTGCTCGTAAATGTCCAAAGGCTGAAATTTGGCAGGCTTGTTGTAATAAGGCAATTTCGGCTTCGGACTTGAACAATCGCATTTCAGAGAGTATCGGTTGCCAATCAATCAAGGCTGTTGGGGCTTTTTTACGGCTTACGGTGATGGCATCAAGGGTTGTAAAAACAATCTGATCGCCCCACGCTTGCACATTTCTTGCGTAGTAACAAGCGGTCAAATCTGTCCATTTTTCTGCAAGAATGGTTTGAATATCGTCGATGTCATAGGCTTTATCGATATTTAACGTCTGCGGTGCGACTTCAACGCCTAAACGGCGACCATTCCACGTTTCCATTAGTGGATCTTTTTTGCGTAAAAAAATCAAGCTCTCACACTGCCCTGCTTTTTTCAGCAACACCAACGCTGATTTTGGTTCAGCAAATCCCGTGAGATACCAAAAATAACTGTCTGGGCGGAATAAATAGTCGCAGTCGTTATTGCGACGCTTTTCTGTTTCGGTAAAGACAATCAAGGTTGAGTTGTCTTGCATTTGTTCAAACAAACGCTGACGACGAGTGTGAAATTCTTCTTGGGGGAGTTTTTGTAAATAGGCGAGATCCATAACCATTCCTTAAAATTGATTTTTGAACATTAATAAGCATACCTATCTTCACTGAAATTGACAAATGTTATAGACATTTTATTAGCATAGACAGAAAATAGTTTTATTTGAGGAAAACACTATGGCAACCATTCAGCAATTTTTAGACATCGTTGAGCGTTTACGCGACAAAGAAACTGGCTGTCCTTGGGATATTAAACAGACCTTTGACACCATGCTACCGAATCTATTGGAAGAAACCTATGAAGTCTCAGAAGCAATTCATACAAAAGATCGTACCGCTTTGCGTGAAGAATTAGGCGATCTGTTGCTACAAGTGGTATTTCTTAGCCAATTAGCCAAAGAAGAAGGAACCTTTACCTTTGAGGATGTACTAAGCGATATCCACGACAAACTGATTTATCGCCACCCACATGTTTTTGGGAACACTACTGCTACAAACAGTGAAGAAGCCCTACAAAACTGGGAAGCACAAAAAGCCAAAGAGAAAGAAGCAAAACAGCAAACGTCTATATTAGATGATCTGCCTTTTGCTCTGCCTGCCCTTACTCGTGCAGACAAATTGCAAAAGCGTTGTGCTAAAGTCGGTTTTGACTGGGATAATCCGCAAGATGTTTTTGCCAAAGTGGAAGAAGAGCTGGAAGAAGTTAGAGAAGAAATTCGACAACAGCAGCCCGAAAAATTAGCGGAAGAATTAGGCGATTTGCTATTTGCGACAGTAAATCTTTGTCGTCATCACAAAATTGACTCAGAAACCGCACTTCGCAATGCGAATGTAAAATTTGAAAATCGATTCAGAAAAGTAGAGCAACACCTTATACAACAAGGCAAAAAACCTGAACAATGTACTTTAACTGAATTAGATTTTATTTGGAATGAAATAAAAAAAGTGGAATAAATTGACAAAATTCGGTAAAGTGTCGGGTTAGATTAGTTTGTGTAAAGAAATAACCATAAACTATAAACTATAAATATAATATTAGATGGAATAGGAAATAGAGCTATGCCAAAAATTTTACTTGTTGATGATGACATTGATTTAACAGAACTTCTTGCTGAGTTACTTTCACTTGAGGGTTTTGATATTCATACGGTACATAATGGTCAGGAAGCATTAAATGAGTTAGAGCTTCAGACTTATGATTTAATTCTACTTGATGTCATGATGCCTGTACTTAATGGTATTGAAACCTTAAAGCAAGTAAGACAAAAATATTCCACCCCGGTACTTATGCTAAGTGCGCGTGATGATGAAATTGATAGGGTTTTGGGATTGGAATTAGGTGCCGATGATTATTTACCAAAACCATTTAATGACCGAGAATTAGTCGCCCGTATTAAAGCTATTTTACGTCGTTCTGCAACGATAAAACCTACCAGTGTATCAGAGGCATTTATTGATCATAATGCCGAAGATGATCGTAAACATCTTCAATTTGGTGGTGTTGAATTACACCCTGGTCGTCAACAAGCAATTTTTGAGGGCAAAGATCTCGATCTTACTGGTACCGAATTTGCTCTATTACAAATTTTAATGCGTAACCCAGGGCAAATTCTTTCACGTGAATTGCTCAGTTTAGAAATCTTAGGAAAACGCTTAACACCGTACGATCGTGCTATTGATATGCATATTTCTAATTTACGCAAAAAACTTCCTGAGCGTAATGATGACTTACCTTGGTTTAAAACCCTACGTGGACGTGGATATTTACTTGTCACAGAAAAATAAATAGCACTGAACATAAAATCCCTCACTCTGCTTGCATTGTTGAGGGATTTATTATTTAGCGAGGTCTATTATGTTAAAACTCCGAAATTTTAGAACTTATCTTGCCTATCAAATATTTGCATCTTTTATGATCATAATTGCCATTGTGCTAACCTTGGCTATTTTACTACCAAAATTGGATGCACGGATTTTCAAAAAAATTGAAGATTCTCAATTTCGTTTTATGGTGCAAGAAACTAAATACGTGGAACAAGAATATAATTTAGATGAAATCTCTCGTCGTAACTTATCTGTCACCTCTGTTAATGGATTTGAAATTATTTTAGTAGATCCCATCACGTCACATATAGCAGGAATGAGGGACCAGAATTTAGATGAATTCTATGTATTTATGTATAAAGCGAGAAATTACTATTCACCTTTCCAAAGACGTTTTGATGATATTGAATTTTATGGACCTTTTTTAGCTCGTTCTGATAATAAACAATACAATCTCTACTTTATGAAAAAAGTAGACGCTCAGCGAGAATATATCAACGATATGTTTGACTCACCTTGGCTAATCTTTGTACTGCTTTTACTTGTGAGTATTCCTATTATGCTTTGGTTATCTCACCGAATCGCAAAACCCGTTAAAGCATTACGTCTAGCGGCTGATGCCGTAGCTCGAGGAAATTTATCTGTTAACCCTAAACTTGAAACCGAAGGGATTATGGAACTCCGCCAAGTTGGAACAAGTTTTAATCAAATGATCATTGCCTTAGAACGTTTAAGCAGTTATCAGCAAAGGCTTATTTCAGATATTTCTCATGAATTAAAAACGCCTTTAACCCGTATGCAATTATCTCTTTCCCTACTCCGCCGTAGAAATGGAGAATCTAGCGAAATTACACGTATTGAAGGTGAAATTCAAAAATTGGATACGATGATTCATGACCTACTTGCATTATCAAGAAAGGAAAGTGATCACCATCTAAAACGTGAAGTCTTTCCTATTCACAAAATTTGGGATGAAGTGTTTGAAGACGCTAAATTTGAATTAGAGCAAAGTGGCTTTGAATTTGTCATTAGCCAACGCATTTTGCATCCAGAACGCTACTTTATTAATGGCAGTGTCGCTCTACTTTCAAGTGCAATTGAAAATGTTATTCGCAATGCGAAAAAATATGCAAAATCCACCGTCAAAATTATGTGTTACATTGATTCCAATAGTCTCTACCTTTTAGTGGATGATGATGGTGAAGGTGTTCCAGAAGACCAATATGAAGAAATCTTCCGACCATTTTATCGAGTACAAGAAGACAGAGCTCGCCAAACAGGTGGAACTGGACTTGGATTGTCAATTGTTGCCAATGCCATGCAACAACATCACGGCTCTGTAAAAGCAGAAAAAAGCACGTTAGGTGGTTTAAGAGTCAGACTACAATTACCACTTTGGTTTGGATAATCTCTTTCATGTAAAACAACAAGCGGTGAGATTTGCAAAATATTTTACAAATCCGACCGCTTGTTGATACGTTCATGTTAATTTGATGATAAATAAATATCATAACGCTTTAAAATATCAAAAATTAATTCATCCTTTTTCAAATGTTGAATATTATGCTTTTCACCGTAATTTATATTGGTTGATGCCATAATAGTCATATTTCCAGTATTATCTTCAGCCTCTTTTTCAAGATCAATACGATAATAAAAATGATCAATCATAAAAATCACATATTTATTATCGCCTTCTAAATTACTCTCTAAATGCACATCAACGCCATAAACACCTATCAATTCTTGACGCAATTCTCTCATCGCAAGCATGATAGTTGACTTGGTATATTTTAAAGTATCACGTTCATCACTCTGCATTAATAAATATTGCACTTGCTCTCGCCAATTATCTGTTAACCAGCGCTGATTATCTTCTTTTTTATGCATGGCAACATAATCAAACCGCAATCCTTTATATAAACTCCATACCATTAAGAACATTAAACAGACAAAAGGTAATGAAAACATCAGCATTGTTCCTTGCATCGCCTCTATTCCACCAATTTGAAAAAGAATAAAGGTAATTGAGGTAATAATTGCTCCCCAAAAAACAATCTGCCAACGTGGAGAAATAACACTCTTATCTTTAATGGAAATGTTATTAAGAATATAAACGCCAAAATCAACGGTAGTAATAAAAAACAATAATACAAGAATAAAAGCAATATGATTTGAAAAACTTGAAAAAGGCAGATAATCAAGAAAAACAAATAATAATTTACCCGTTTGATTTAATATTTCACCTAGTTTGCCATTTGCTAAATATTCATTAACCCAAATTGCACCATTGCCAAAAATGGTAAACCATGCAATAAAAAATAAGCTAGGAACTAATAGCACACCTAAAACAAACTCTCTAATTGTTCTACCTTTAGAGATACGAGCGATGAAAATGCCAAAAGAAGGCGCCCATGAAAACCACCAAGCCCAATATAGAATGGTCCATTCATTAAACCATTTTTGATGTTCAGGTTCATAAATATATGTTTTGAGACCCAATTCAATAAAACTATTTAAATAAAACCCTATATTTTCAGTAAACGTTGAAAGTAAATAGGCCGTTGGCCCCACACATAAAACAAACAACATTAAAAAAAGTGAAAGCACTAAGCTTAGCTCACTGACTATTCTTAAACCTTTTGTAACCCGCTGAGTTGATATGATGATTGCGATAATAAATACAGTGCCAATAATAACTTGAATAGTTAATTTATCACTAAACCAAAATTGACGTTCTTCAAATGCTGCAATTAATCTTACTGCACTATATGCAAGAGTAGTAATAAGTCCAAAAATGGTGGTACAAAGCCCCAAAATATCAATTATATCACCTAATTTCCCATCTATTTTCTGCTTTAATAAAGGATAAAAACAGGAACGTAATGACAGAGGCAATTTATAACGAAAGCCAAAATAGGCTATAGATAAAGCGATAACTCCATATATTGCCCACGCATTAATGCTCCAATGAAAAATACTTTGAAATACGGCTTGACGCTCTACATAATTAACAGAAATGGGAAATATTGAGTGAGAAAGCGGTTCAGCTACGCCTAAAAAAATGACACCAATCCCCATTCCAGCGGTAAATAATAAAGCATACCATGACTTCAAACTTAGCTCTGGCTCTTCTTCATCAAGACCTAATTTAATATTGCCATAATTACTTAAAACCAAAAAAGCTAAGAAAAAAATAAAGAAAGCATTAACGATAACATATAACCAATTAAACCGTTCGAAAATAAAAGCTCTAGCGTTCAAAAGCCAATGAATGGATTGTTGGCTATCAAATAACACTAATCCAATAATCAGGCTACAAAATAGCAAACTTACAACCACAACAGGTTTGTTAAAAGTCGAATGTATTTTCATCAATGATTCCATAGTAAAAATGCGGTATTTCTACCGCACTTCTTAATTATTCCCCCAACTCCGTTTGCTCATGAGCCATTAACTCTTGGCCGACATCATCAAGTAATGAAAGATAACGTTCATATTGTCTCAGAATATCAGCAATTAATTCATTTCTTGTCATGTATTGCACATCATATCCTGTTCTTCCATCAAAGAAAAATGTCATCGGTTGATAGGTCATTGAATGTTGAATATGTGGCATATTCTGATCTTCAATCAATTGTTCTGAGACTTCATGCCCCACAGATTTAATACCATACATAAAATCACGCATTGACTCTTTATGTATAATGAATTCAACTGAAGGCTCTTCACTATCGAAAGATTGAACAATTTCAACATCTAAATTATGCACGCCAATAAGCTCTTGTCGTAATTCTCTCATTGCAGGCAATGCAGTCTGCTTTAAGAATTTAACAATATCTTTTTCTTGCGTTTGATTTAGCATTTGGCTTAAACGATCTTTCCATTTATCACCCGTCCAAAATACACTACTCGGTGTTGTTTTGGTTTCAAAGTATTTTTTATCTGCATTTAAACCTTTCCAGAGGCTTAAACACATCACTAACATCAACATAGCAAATGGCAATGCGACAATTAATGTCATTGTTTGCAAGGTCGCTAATCCCCCAACACTCATTAAAACAATGGCGACGGTAGACATTAATATTCCCCACATTGTAGCTTGCCAACGAGGTGAGGATAAACTTTTATCACGAGAAGCAATGTTATTTAGCACATAAATACCTGAATCTGCAGAGGTAATAAAGAAAAGAGAAATAATCACTAAAGCAATTAAACTTGTTACACCTGAAATAGGTAAATAATCTAAGAATTTAAATAACAGTTTCTCTGGTGAGGATGTCAATTCATTTAATGCGCCATTAGCTACAAAGGTATCCAACCAAATAGCACTATTACCAAATACAGTAAACCAAAGTACACAAAATAAACTTGGAACCGCTAAAACCCCAAAAATAAATTCACGGATCGTTCTTCCTCGAGAAATTCGAGCAATAAATAAGCCAACAAATGGAGCCCAAGAACACCACCAAGCCCAATATAAAACAGTCCAGTCAGTAAACCATCCTATTTTATCGGTTTCGTATGCGTATGTTTTAAAGCTTAAACTGATCAAATGAGTTAAATAAGTACCTAAATTATCACTAAAAGCAGATAATAAATACAATGTTGGGCCGGCAATAAGGACAAACAACATTAAAGAAAATGCGAGGCCTAAATTGATTTCACTAAGTAATTTTACCCCTTTTCCTACTCCTGAAATGGCTGAAAATACGGCTAAGCTCATTACAGTAATAATAATGATCACTTTAATTAAAAAAGTACTTTCTTCAATCCATCCTAATTGCGCTAATCCAGCACCTAATTGAGAAGCACCAAAACCAAGTGTGGTGATAATACCAAATAGTGTCGCAATCAATGCCATAACATCAATAGCATCACCAACACGTCCATTGATTTTGTCTTTTAATAAAGGGTAAAAACAAGAACGTAATGCTAAAGGTAATTTATAACGGAAGCCAAAATAAGCCAATGCAAGTGCAATCACTGCATAGACAGCCCAAGCATGAATTCCCCAATGGAAAAAGGTATGTAACATAGCTTCTTGCTGTCTATATTCAAGGCTACCCGCAGTTACAAAATAATGAATTAAAGGCTCGGCAACACCAAAAAACATTAAACCGACCCCCATGCCAGCAGCAAAAAGCATGGCTAACCAAGAAAGGAATGTAAATTCAGGTTCTTCTTCATTCATGCCTAGTTTGATATTCCCTAAGCTACTGATGGATAGAATAATGAGAAAAATGAGAAAAATGGAGAATGCGAGAATATAAAACCAACTAAAATTAGCAAAAATAGTGGCCTTAGCCCAATTAAAAGCTTCGGTCATTTGTGTTGGTATCATTAAAGTCGCAACGACTAAACTGACTACCATCATTAATGTCAAACTAATCACAAAAGGATTGAACGACGATTTGTTTTGAATCATTTTGGAAAAAGCCAAAACAGGATCTCCTATCGGTTTGTGATAGATCATTTAAAAGAAAGATACTTAATAACAACGACTATAAAAAGACGAAAACGTTATTTCAAACCATGTTTGAATGGTGTAACTGAGCTAATAAATGATATATCGCTAGTTAAAATATAAACGCTATTTTTCAGCACATGGAGCATACTCTAACAGTATGAAATTGAATGAAATTATTAAAGAGATAGTAAACAATAATATCATATTCTGTAAAATTATACCAAAAACATATAAAAAATCAAATTCATATAACCAAAATAGATTTATCTATATAAAACTTAATTTTAGAATACCCAAGTCATACCAAGCTGTAAGATTTGCAAAATATTTTACAAATCCGACCGCTTGTTGAACCAATCTATTCTTACACTTGTCCATATTCAAAATATCTTTTTACTCGGAATATATGAAACTCATCAAAATCACCAATCTCAACAAATATGTGGGAAACCCTGAGTCTCCAGCGCATATCCTTAAAAACATCAACTTAACTATTGAACAAGGGGATTTTGTTGCCATTATTGGCGCATCCGGATCAGGAAAATCCACCTTAATGAATATTTTAGGCTGTTTAGATACCGCCAGTTCAGGTTCTTATAAAATTGATGGAAAAGAGACACAAAGCTTAAGTTCCGATCAGCTCTCTAACCTACGCCAACGTAAATTTGGCTTTATCTTCCAACGCTATAACTTGCTGTCTAGCTTAACCGCAGAAGAAAACGTTGTTTTACCCGCAATCTATGCTGGCATAGACTCTTCCGCTCGTTCGGCTCGCGCTAAAGAGCTTCTTGGGAAGCTAGGCTTAGCTGACAAAACAGTTAACCGTCCAAATCAACTTTCAGGCGGACAGCAACAACGAGTCAGTATTGCACGTGCGCTGATGAATGGCGGTGAAATCATTCTTGCTGATGAACCCACTGGGGCGCTTGACTCTCATAGTGGCGAAACAGTGATGGAGATTTTGCAAGAATTACATAAAGAAGGTCATACATTAATTCTTGTTACACACGATCCGAACATTGCATCTCATGCGCAACGTATTATTGAAATTAAAGATGGCGAGATTATTCGTGATGAACGACAACAACCGCCACATAGTCCAACCCATTCCCATAAACGTGAAAGTGGCTCACCACGCTTTCTCGATCAACTTTATGAATCCTTTAAAATGGCAACAAGTGCCATTATGGCACATAAACTGCGAGCTTTGCTGACCATGCTCGGCATTATTATTGGTATCACTTCAGTTATTTCTGTGGTGGCATTAGGTAAGGGATCTCAAGAGCAGATTCTTTCTAATATCAATAACTTAGGCACAAATACCATGAGTATTTATAACGGAACAGGATTTGGGGATCGGCGTGCCAATTTAACCAAAAATTTAACCATTGCAGATGTAACCGCGCTTGGAAATCAAAACTACATTGAAAGTGCCACCCCCAATAGCTCTTATAGCGGCACGTTAATTTTTGCGAATACCGCTGTGACAGGACAAGTTAATGGCGTAGGGGAACAATATTTTGATGTTAGGGGAATTTCATTAATTTCAGGTAGGTTGTTTAATGAACAGGAAGTCAAAGAATCTGCTCAAGTGGTTGTGATTGATCCCAATACTCAAAAAGGATTGGGCTTAGAAAATCCATTAGGGCAAATTATTTTAGTGGACAAAAAGCCCCTTGAAATCATTGGGATAGCGAAACAAAATAATATGCAACAATCCACAAACCTAAACCTATGGACACCTTATACTACCCTAATGCAACGCATTTCAGGGGAGAAAAAAATTGATTCGATTACCGTGAAAATCAAAGCAGAGATTGAAAGCCAAACGGCTGAAAAAAGCTTAACTGAGCTCTTAACTGCGCGTCATGGTAAGAAAGATTTCTTCGTTATGAATACCGATACCATTAAACAGACGATTGAAAGCACCACTAACACAATGACACTGCTTATCTCATCGATTGCTTTAATTTCATTGGTTGTCGGCGGTATTGGTGTGATGAATATTATGCTGGTTTCCGTGACTGAAAGAACCAAAGAAATCGGTGTCCGAATGGCGATTGGTGCAAAACAAGGGAATATTCTCCAACAATTTTTGATCGAAGCGATCTTAATCTGTCTATTAGGCGGAATTATTGGTATCCTGCTTGCTACCGCCATTATTTTAAGTTTTAACTATTGGGGATCGGACTTCAAAATGGTGCTTTCTACTTCTTCTGTTGTCGTTGCCGTACTCTGCTCTACCTTGATTGGTGTCATTTTTGGCTATATCCCAGCAAGGAACGCATCTCGCTTAAACCCAATTACTGCATTGGCACAGGAATAACAAGCGGTCAGATTAGTGAAATAAATAACAAAGGATAAAAAATGCTTACAAATATACAACTTGAACAAATTCTCGATGAAAAACTTAACAGTAAAGCGATCGCAGATTATGCGCCCAATGGCTTACAGGTTGAAGGTCGCCGTGAAATTCGCAAAATTATCACAGGTGTCACTGCTAGTTTACCCTTAGTTGAACAGGCTATTGCGAAAAAAGCCGATGCAATCCTTGTTCATCACGGCTATTTTTGGAAAAGCGAAAACCCTTGTATTCGTGGTATGAAAGGCAAACGGATTAAACAACTGCTCGTCAACGACATCAATCTATTTGGCTATCATCTTCCCCTTGATATACACACTGAGTTAGGCAATAACGCTCAATTAGCAAAGCATATTGGGGTTAAACACTTACAAGGCTTGGAAGATAAGGTGCTTTCTATTCCTGTCTATGGCGAATTAGACGAAGCCATTTCTGCACAAGAGTTAGCGAACAGACTAGAGAAAGCCCTTAATCGTAAACCGATTTTATGTGACGAATTTATTGCAGATTTTCCACAAAAATTAATTAAGACTGTGGCTATCTGTACTGGCGGTGGACAAGGTTATATTGACTTAGCAGCAAGTAAACAGATTGATGCCTTTATTAGCGGCGAGATTTCAGAGCAAACTACCCATTCAGCAAGAGAACAAGGGATTTACTATTTTTCTTGTGGACACCACGCCACCGAAAGAGACGGCGTGAAAGCCTTAGGTGAATGGCTGGCAAAAGAGTACGGATTAGATGTCGAATTTATTGATATTGATAATCCAGCATAATAACGTAAAAAGGCTCAGAGATTTCTGAGCCTTTTAAGCATAATTATTTGGCTAATTTAATTTCAGATACCCATTTATCAATTAAACGTTTACCTTCTTCACTTGAACCAAAACGGTTGTAATCTACTTCAACTAATTTAATATTCTCTAATTTTGGCGATAATGGAGAAATTTCAGCATTAACATTAGTTGGCGTTTGATATACACCATGATCGCGCCAAGGAATTTCTTGAACCTCTTTAGAAAGTACCCAATCCATAAATAATTTAGCATTTTCTAAATTACGAGCGCCTTTAATCACACTGACACCGCCTAAAGCATATCCAGCACCATCTTCAGGTAAGACATAATCAACAGGCGCACCATTTTCTTTTTCTGTCACATAACCATGAACAAATCCTACCGTTACTGCACTTTCACCACGGGAAAGATTCGTTGTCACAAGGGTACTTTTTACATATTGAGAAATATTGCTATCCAGCTGTTTTAAATACTCAAACGCTTTTTCTTCTCCTAAACGTTGAATCAATGTCGCCATCATGGTGTACATTGTTCCAGAGCTTCTTGGATCTGATAACTGCACTTCGCCTTTTAAACGGGGATCTAATAAATCTTGCCATTTTTTAGGTGCTTCTATGTCTAATTGTTTTAGTTTTTCCGTATTGATACCAAATCCAAGAATCATCAAGTAAGCCGCTGAAGTATACTTTCCGCTATCACTGTCCATCAAAGATTTAAACTGAGGCAAAATCTCAGATTGTAAAGGTGAACGATATGCCTCAAGTAACCCTAACTGTCCAGCTTGAAAATGAGGTTCGATTGTTCCACCATACCAAATATCCGCTTGAGGATTATCTTTCTCCGCTTTTAGTTTGCCTAAAATCGTGCCTGTTCCACCATGGATAAATTGAGTTTCTACATTGTATTTTTGAGAAAAACGTTTAGTTAAATCTTCACAGACTTTATTTTGAACACCACAATAGACTGTTAATTTACCTTCTGCATGGGCCACATTAGTCATAACTACTGGATACAAAAGACAAACACTAGCAACGAGTTTTTTAAGATTGAATGATTTCATTAGGTACCGCATTTTAAGAGGAAAAAAGAGCGAGCAGTGTAACATTTATGCTACACATTACAATAACGCCTCCCTCTATTTTATGGTAGAATTACAATAATTTAATCTATTAAAATAATTGGCTATGCAACTTAATCAAATTCAAATCATTTTAGTCGAAACGTCCCATAGCGGTAATATCGGCTCAACCGCTCGAGCAATGAAAACAATGGGTATGAATCATCTCAGATTAGTCTCTCCCAAACAGCCTATTGATGAACAAGCTATTGCCCTTGCTGCTGGCGCAAAAGATGTCTTAGATAATGCACAAATTTACGAAACTTTTGATGACGCAATTGCAGATTGTCAATTAGTGATTGGCACAAGTGCAAGGCTTCGACATTTACAAAATAGCCTAATTGAACCTCGAAAATGTGGAGAAATCGCGATGCAACGCGCTGAACAAGGTAAAGTAGCGGTTGTATTTGGACGAGAACGTGTTGGTTTAACCAATGAAGAATTGTTGAAATGCCATTATCACTTACATTTTCCAACAAATCCTGACTATGGCTCTCTTAATTTAGCCATGGCGGTCCAATTGGCTTGCTATGAAATTCGTATGGCTTGGTTGGATTTGCAAAATAATCCACAAATCGCACCGCTTGCAGACTATCCGAGCGCAGAAGCGCTAGAACATTTCTTTCAACATACAGAACAACTTTATAAAAAACTGGGTTTTATCCGTAATGAGGCGGTAATGCTCAAACTGCGTCGCTTATATCAAAGAGCTGAATTAGAAACGAATGAATTAAATCTATTGCGTGGCATGCTAACTGCGGTGGAAAAATATCAACGTTAATGAGAATAAAAAAGGCAACGCCATGAACATCACGTTGCCTTCTGATATTATGCTTCAACAGTTTTATCTTTAATCACTGTCGTTGCTGCATTATTGATCACGGATTTAATACCATTTTGCGCAGCTGCTTTTGAAGAATAGTACTCACTACGACCAATTTCCTGATGATTTCCCGCTTTTAAAATAAAGTACGGTTGATCACTTTTTGTCGTTTTCATTTCAAATTTTGTTTCATCTACACCATTTTTTTGTACTGATGCGATACCATTTTCTGCCGCTGCACGAGTTTTATATAATTCACTACTTAAAATAACTTGGCTATTTGCCGCTTTTAAGTTGAACATAAATTGTCCATCTTTTGCTAATTTAAGTTCGTACCAACCTAATGCCATAAATTTCTCCCTATGAAGAAGTTAAAGTGTAATGTGGAAAATTCCGTTGCGTAGCATAAAACTTTTTATGAAATTTTCAACGAATTTTCTTAAATTTGCAAAATTTTAAAACAAAGTGACCGCTTGTATTTCGCTAAATCATCCCAATTGGCAAAGCCACTAAATCTTCGGCTAACCATAACTTCTGTGGATACTGGTTAATAATTACACCATTGCCGATTTTGATTTCCTCTTTAGGCAAATTATCTTTCAAAATACCGAAGGCTTTTGCCATTTTCTTATCGGGGCTTGCGGTGGTTTTGATTTCTACGGGGTAGATTGTTCTGTCGTACTCAATCAATAAATCAATCTCTTTTTGGTTGGTATCTCGATAAAAATACAGAGGCGGTTCAATACCGCTGTTATAGAACGATTTAATAATTTCGCTGACTACAAAAGTTTCAAAAAACTGACCGCTTTTTGCCCCTTGTTGAATGGTTTCAGGCGTTAGCCATTTTGTTAGCCACGCTATCAAACCTGTATCCAACATATAGACTTTCGGGGTTTTAATTGCCCGTTTTAAATGATTATTGCTGTATGGCTTAAGCAAATAGATAATGCCCGAAGTTTCTAAAATCGTTGTCCAACGTTTGATCGTATCCACCGATACACCCACTTCTTGTGCTACATTGCTGTAATTTAACAGCTCGCCACTACGAGCCGCAATAGCGACCATAAAGCGAGTGAAATCACTGATATTTGAGATATTCGTTAAGGATCGTACATCTCGTTCAATGTAGGTTGAAACATAAGAGGCATAATAAATTTCCCAGTTCATCTCTTGTTCATACAGACGAGGCATATAGCCTTGATGAATAATTTTCCAAATGTTTTCAATGGGTTGGAAATGTTTTCCACGAGCGGTAAGATAATCTAAATTCGGGACAAAAGGCTGATAAAATTCAATCCGCTGAATTTCGCGCAACGAAAAACCTTGCAATTTTAACACCGCAATTCGCCCTGCCAAAGTCTCCGTCACATTTTGCATTAACTCAAATGCCTGCGAGCCAGAAAGCAGATAAAGCCCTGCGGTTTTCTGTTTATCAATAGCCAGTTTTAGACTTGAAAATAGCTCCGGCACATATTGCACCTCGTCCAAAATTAACTTGCCCGAATAGTTGAGCATAAACAAAGTCGGATCGTTACGAGCCATTGATAATAACATTGGATCATCAAAGGTAACATATTGATAATCCTCACTAATATGTTGCAACAATGTCGATTTTCCAACTTGTCTTGGACCAGTTATCAACACTGCTGGAAACTGTTTAATCACCGTTTGCAACAACGGTTTCATTTGGCGAGAGTAGAAGTTCATAGACAGAAATTAGTTTAATTTAAGATAACATCGTAAATTAAACTAAAAAATGAAGTGTAAGTAAAGAAAAATCTAGTTTAATTTAAGATAGTATCGTAAATTAAACTAGATTTAATCCCAAACAAGCGGTCGAATTCCATTAAAACTTTAAACGCTTGCGAATCCCTTGTTACTTATCAATACCAATCAATAACTCTTTTGCTTCTGTAATTCCATATTCTGAAGCGATTGTTAGATATTTTTTTGCCAACGCTTTATTGGGCTCAACACCTCTGCCATATAAATAGCCTGTTCCTACAAAATAAGCAAATCTATCTAAGTGATGCTCGTCAACAAAATATTTATGCCATTTAAATAGTTTTTTATCGTCAAAACCGTCAATCAAACCTTTATGGTAATAGTCCAAAATAAAGCCAGCAGAAATCATATCATTATGCATATCGGCTGCTTTTTCACGCCAATAAATTGCTTTTTTATAATTCGGTGGTGTAGAAAGCTCAAAATACTGCGCTAATGCTACCTGAGCATAAAAAGAACCTTTTTCCGCAAGTTTTTCAACTTCATTAAGTCCATTCTTTTGTTTAGAAATATCATCTGGATACAACAAGCTATCAATATTCTGTATTTCAGATTTTGTTGTATTTTGAGCCAATCCCATATTCGGTAAAAATAAACTTAATGATGCTACTACAATATATTTTTTGATTTTTTTCATCTTAAATCTCCAATAAATACGCCTTCAACTGATGAATCTTATCCCTTACCGCAGCCGCTTTTTCAAACTCAAGATCTTTAGCGAAATCTCGCATCTGTTGTTCAAGCACTTTCAGTTCTTTTTCTAACTCTTTACGAGATTTCGGGGTGTAAGCGGTCTGATCATCGGTAGATTTTGCAGATTTCTTACTACGTTTCGGTTTATCCGTCTGTCCAATATCAAGCAACTCGCCCACTTTTTTGTTCAACGCTTGTGGCACAATGCCGTGTTCTTCGTTGTATTTTTGCTGTTTCTCTCGACGGCGTTCGGTTTCTGTGATCGCTTTTTGCATTGAGTTGGTAATGCGGTCGCCGTATAAAATCGCTTTGCCGTTGAGGTTTCGGGCAGCACGCCCGATGGTTTGAATTAAAGAGCGTTCGGAACGCAAAAAGCCTTCTTTGTCGGCATCTAAAATCGCCACCAGCGACACTTCAGGCATATCCAAACCTTCTCGCAGTAGGTTGATACCGACCAACACATCAAACATTCCCATTCGTAAATCGTGGATAATTTCAACCCGCTCGACTGTGTCGATGTCGCTGTGTAGATAACGCACTCGCACGCCGTGTTCGTCTAGGTAGTCCGTTAAATCTTCCGCCATTTTTTTGGTTAGCGTTGTGACTAGCACTCGTTCGTCCACCGCCACACGCTTATGAATTTCTGACAACAAATCATCAACTTGCGTTGCTACAGGGCGAACTTCGATAATCGGATCTAATAAGCCCGTCGGACGAACCACTTGATCGACTACATCCGGATTTTTCTCTAATTCATAAGGCCCAGGGGTTGCCGATACATAGATTGTCTGTGGCGATAAGCGTTCAAACTCTTCAAAACGCAACGGACGGTTATCCAAAGCGGACGGCAAGCGGAAGCCGTATTGCACCAAAGTTTCTTTTCTTGCTCGGTCGCCCCTAAACATACCGCCGATTTGTGGCACGGTAACGTGGGACTCATCAATAATCAGCAAGCCATCGGACGGCATATAGTCAAACAAGGTCGGTGGCGGCTCGCCCTCTTTTCTGCCCGATAAATAACGTGAGTAGTTTTCAATGCCGGAGCAGTAGCCCAACTCATTCATCATCTCAATATCAAACTGAGTACGCTGGGCGATCCGCTGTTCTTCGAGTAATTTATTCTCTTTGATAAAGTAGGTTCGACGCTCGGCAAGTTCTTCTTTGATCTGCTCAATCGCCTCTAAAATCCGCTCTCTCGGTGTAACGTAGTGAGTTTTCGGGTAAATCGTATAACGGGGAACACGCCCTAAACTATGTCCTGTAAGCGGATCGAATAAGGACAGATTTTCGATTTCATCATCAAACAACTCCACACGCAAAGCAACATCGTCCGATTCGGCAGGGAAAATATCAATCACTTCGCCACGCACACGGAAAGTCGCACGCTGAAAGGCTTGATCGTTGCGGGTATATTGCAATTCAGCAAGGCGAGAGAGAATTTTGCGTTGGTCGATCATCTCGCCTACTTGCAGATGCAACATCATCTGCATATAGGCATCAACATCCCCCAAGCCGTAAATTGCCGACACCGACGCCACAACAATGGTGTCCCGTCTTTCTAAAAAAGATTTGGTAGCAGACAGTCGCATCTGTTCGATCTGCTCATTAATCGACGCATCTTTTTCAATAAAGGTATCACTGGCAGGCACATAGGCTTCAGGCTGATAGTAGTCGTAGTAGGAAACGAAATACTCCACTGCATTTTCAGGGAAAAAGGCTTTCATCTCGGCATAAAGCTGTGCCGCAAGGGTTTTGTTAGGGGCAAGCACCATTGCCGGACGGTTTAAGGTTGCAATCACGTTGGCAATGGTAAAGGTTTTACCCGACCCTGTTACACCTAGCAAGGTTTGATGTGCCAAGCCGTCATTCAACCCCTCGACTAATTTTGCAATCGCAGTCGGCTGATCGCCCGAAGGTTTGAAAGGAGAATGGAGAATAAAAGGTTTGCCTTGCTTGTTCATTGAAAAATCCTAGTCTGAAAATTTGCTAGGATTTTAGCATAAGCAAGCGGTGGGATTGGGGGAAAATTTTGCAAATTATAGAGCGGATCTCACCGCTTGTTATCCCATTAAAGTTTTATTTGGCTCTTTTGCAATTTCACGAGCTAGTTTTGGGACTAAATAGCCTGATGTAATGCGTTGTAATTCACGGTAAATTTCAAAGGCTTGATAATCTTCAATATGAAAATGACTCGCACCATCTACTTTATCTAGTAGGTGCAGATAGTAAGGTAAAATGCCGTAGCGAAATAATTTATCACTTAGGGCTTTCAGAGTTTGAGCGTTGTCGTTTATTCCTTTGAGCAAAACAGATTGGTTGAGCAATACAACACTACTTTGCTTTAACTTCTGTATTTTTTCAGCAAAAATATCATCTATTTCATTCGCGTGATTGATATGTGTCACTAACACGACATTCAAACGGCTTTGCGACAACCGTTCACACAATTCGTCTGTGACACGATTTGGGATAACCACAGGTAAACGGCTATGAATACGCACGGTAGTGACATGGGGAATCTGTTCTAATTGGGTGAAAATCCAATCAATTTCGTGGTCTTTTGCCATCAAGGGATCGCCACCCGATAAAATCACTTCTTCTACTTCGTGATGAGCTGAAATATAGTCAAGACTTTTCTGCCATGTAGCTTTGCCACTTTTGACTTCATCGTAAGGAAAATGGCGACGGAAGCAGTAGCGACAGTTAATCGCACAGCTATTTTTTACCATAAATAACAATCGGTTATGGTATTTATGCAAAATATTAGGTGCAGGCGAATGCTGCTCTTCAAGGGGATCGGTAACAAAACCATCAACTTTTGCAAATTCTTCTCGTAAAGTGACCGCTTGTAAAAAAAGGGGATCATTACGATCCCCTTTTTTCATTTTTTCGGCAAAGGGGCGTGGCACTCTTAAGGCAAACAGTTTACGAGCGGTAAGATCTTGCTCAAAATCTGCAATGTCTAGCTCAAGGTAACTGAGCAGATCTTCAGGGCGATTAAAGGCTTCCGCCAAATCTTGTAGCCATTGAGCTTTTGTTGGTGCATCGTAAAATGAGATGTTCAAGTTTACCCCTTTTTATTGATGAGATTATTGGCTAATCACACACTGCACTGGTGCATTCGTTTTATCAACCATCAATGTTGGTGGTAATTGGCTGTTGTTTGTCCCCACCATATATTGCACGCCGTTTAAGCAGTAGCGTAAATAGCCCGGTGTTTTTTCAATAAGATAAGGATCGTTTTGTGGGTCAACGGCTTTAAAGGTTGGAATCGCAGGTGCAACTTGTTGTACTTGTTGAGTTAATTGCTCTGTTGGCGCTTGAGTTGCAGGTGTTGTTTGAGTTTGAGCCTGTGCTTCTGTTGGTGAAAGCACTTCACTTAATAAATAACCCGCAGCCGCACCTGTTGCGAAGTTCCCTAAACGGTTACCTTGCGCTTGTTGAGCTGCTCCAGCAGTTGGTGCAGTTTGATTTGGGGTATTGTTAAAATCTGCATCGGCTTTTTGTTGCGTAGTTGATTGTTGTACTGTCGCAGGTGTTTTTGCTCTTGTTACTTTTCCACCTACTTTTTTAGCTTCAGCCACGGTTGCAAAAGAAAGTGCTAACACAGCAGTTAATGTCATGATTTTTTTCATTATTATTCCTTTAGGTTGGTTAAAACGCGTGGATTATACCTTCTTCATCGCTAAAGCCTAAATAAATTTTTAAATCTTTAAGGATTTTAGTGTATTATATACGCCTTTTTATACCTTAGCCCTTTGGGCATTACTTTATATCTAAAATTCTGAGGATAACAATGGCTAGTTACAGCACTAATGATTTCAAACCGGGTTTAAAATTTATCCAAGATGGCGAACCTTGTGTCATCGTTGAAAACGAATTCGTAAAACCAGGTAAAGGTCAAGCATTTACCCGTACTAAAATCCGTAAATTAATCTCTGGTAAAGTATTAGAGATCAACTTCAAATCAGGCTCAACTGTTGAAGCGGCAGATGTTGTAGATTACAACTACACTTACTCTTATAAAGATGAAGATTTCTGGTACTTTATGCACCCAGAAACGTTCGAGCAAATTTCTGTAGATGCAAAAGCATTAGGCGACAACGATAAATGGTTAGTTGATCAAGCAGAATGTATCATTACATTATGGAATGGCTCTGCAATCGGCGTTACTCCACCAAACTTTGTTGAATTAGAAGTTATCGAAACTGATCCAGGCTTAAAAGGTGACACCGCTGGTACAGGTGGTAAACCTGCGACATTAAGCACAGGTGCAGTAGTTCGTGTTCCACTTTTCGTTCAAATCGGCGAAGTTATCCGTGTGGATACCCGTTCAGGCGAATATGTTTCTCGCGTGAAATAATCTCGCAATCCCCTGACAATTTGTTAGGGGATTTTTTTATCTATAAATCAGAACTTTATAATGAAAAATTTCTCTAATTAAGGTAAAATTTTTACATTATTTGAATCACCTAATTTAGAGGAACATATTATGTCAGTAACCATTTTAGACCAACTTGAAGACAAAATTAAACAAGCCGTAGAAACGATCCAACTACTTCAATTAGAAGTTGAAGAATTAAAAGGCAAAAATGAAGAAGCAAATCGTGCAAATGAAACATTACGTCAAGAGCACGAACAATTAAAAGCGGAACATCAAGGATTCCAAGATCGTTTACGTTCACTTTTAGGTCAAATCGATAACGTTTAATTACATCATTTTTAATAAAACGGCTAAGTAATTAGCCGTTTTTTATAATTTTTCTTCCCTATGGCTAAACTCTACTTTTATTATTCCGCAATGAATGCGGGGAAATCAACAACGTTATTACAATCTTCCTATAACTATCAGGAACGTGGTATGAATACCTTAGTTTATACTGCGGCTATTGATGATCGTTATGGTGTAGGCAAAGTGGCTTCACGTATTGGTATCTCACAAGAAGCACTCTTATTTAATGGACAAACTGATTTATTTGCAGATATTTCACAACACCTTGCTAAAGAAAAATTACACTGTATCTTAATTGATGAATCACAGTTTCTAACGAAACAGCAAGTTTATCAATTAACAGAAGTTGTCGATAAATTGAAAATTCCTGTGTTGTGCTATGGATTACGTACTGATTTCCAAGCTGAATTATTCGAAGGAAGTCGCTATTTACTCGCATGGGCAGATCAATTAGAAGAACTTAAGACCATTTGCTACTGCGGTCGTAAAGCAGGCTTCGTGATTCGCATGAATGAGAAAGGCGAGGCCGTAAAAGATGGTGATCAAATCCAAATTGGTGGCAATGATACCTATCTATCTGTCTGCCGACAACACTATAAAGAGAAATTAGGTTTATAACTAAAGATGCCGAGAGGCATCTTTTTTAATAGGTATAGGTACGATAAAGAAATGCACTAATTAAAATAACTAACATGATAATAATCTGAATCAGTCTTTTCTTGGTTAATTTTTCAGCTGCCATTTTCACTCCAAATAAGAATTATTCTATTCATAATTCCCTAAAAAAATGTTAAAATTTGCCCTAAATCAAACTTTAGGATAGTTTCTTATGAAAATTGTATCTGATTTTAAAGCAAATGGAAGAACAGCATGCACAATTCACTGTCAAAATTGCAGTATCAGTCAATTGTGTTTACCGTTTACACTCAATGATCATGAACTCACTCAGTTAGATAATATTATTGAACGTAAAAAACCTGTTCAAAAATCTCAAATTATTTTCCAATCGGGTGACGAGCTCCGCTCTATCTATGCAATTCGTTCAGGCACTATCAAAAGCTACACCATCAGCGAAAATGGTGAAGAGCAAATTACCGCGTTTCACTTACCTGGCGATTTAGTGGGTTTTGATGCAATCATGGATATGAAACATGTTGGGTTTGCACAAGCACTTGAAACCTCCATGATTTGTGAAATTCCATTTGATATTCTAGACGACTTAGCAGGTAAAATGCCCAAAATTCGTCATCAAATTATGCGTTTAATGAGTAATGAGATCAAAAGTGATCAAGAAATGATCTTATTACTTTCAAAAATGAGTGCCGAGGAAAAACTCGCAGCCTTCATTTATAATTTATCTCAACGATATGCCGCACGCGGATTCTCTGCTCGTGAGTTCCGTCTAACAATGACTCGTGGCGATATTGGAAACTATCTTGGTTTAACCATCGAAACCATTAGCCGTTTACTCGGGCGTTTCCAAAAAAGTGGCATGATCAGCGTTCAAGGTAAATATATTACGATTAACCGTATGGATGAGCTTAGCGAAATGGCTGGTGTAACAAAACCTAAAATGTCTTGTTGTGCATAAAATTAAAATTTCCTAGTTATTAAAAAGGCATAGAATATAATTCTATGCCTTTTATCTATCTTAATTTTCTACTTTAGGAAGTTTATATAACTGATTTTTATATAAATAACTGCCTAATAACGCATGAGCTAATGCTTCTTTCTTCATGGCTTCAGGCTGCTCTTTCGGATTCAGCTTTTCATTTGCTTTATCATATTCGTAGCCTTGAGGCTCTAAATTTGGTTTTAGAATAATGACATCAGAGCCTTTCATCATCGCTTGTGTTTGATCGTACTGCATAAACGCACGATTTGGGTTAACGTCTTGGGTCAAATCATAACCGATCATCGGATATTCACCACTAATTCCCGCCACAGAAAGCAAAGTTGTTGGCATATCAATTTGGCTCACTAAACGATTATCCCTACGTGGTTCAATATTCTCCCCAAGAATTAACGCAGGAATATGGAAGTTTTTGATAGGCACTAAGCTATCCCCTGCCACACGTGAATCGTGGTCGGCAATTACAAGGAAAATGGTATCTTTCCAGTAGTTTGACTGTTTGGCTAACTTAAAGAAATGCCCTAATGCATAATCTGCGTATTTCGCTGCATTGTTACGGGTCTGCTTCTCTTTATCAAATAACTCAATTTTGCCATCTGGGAATTCAAATGGATCATGGTTACTTGAAGTAAAGACTAAACTGAAGAAAGGCTTATCCCCTTTAGCAAGCTCTGTGAATGTTTCATTCGCTTTATCGAATAAGTCTTCATCACTCATTCCCCACGTTGAGACAAATTTCGGGTTTTTATAATCTTTTTCATCTACAATCGTTTCAAAACCGTTTCCGTAGAAATAGCTTGCCATATTATCGAAGTGTTTCTCACCGCCATAAATAAAGGATGTGCTATACCCCTGACGACGTAATAACTCTGCTATGGTAAAGAAACCATTCTGGCTTTTGGTCAATTTTACCGTTGCACGTGCTGGCGTTGGTGTAAAGCCTGCGGTGACTGCTTCAATACCACGTACGGAACGTGTTCCTGTGGCATAGATATTTTCAAATAACCAACCTTCTTTAGCGAGTTTGTCAAATTCCGGTGTTAATGGTTTTCCACCTAATGTACCGACAAACTGAGCACCTAAGCTCTCTTCAAGCACAATCACGATATTTTTAGGTTTACCTTGATAGCTTGCACTGTTTTTCGTTAAAGTCGGGATCTCCTTGGAAATATAGTCAGAAGCGGGGCGATTACGGCTATTTTTTACAATATCCAACATCTCTTCTTCTGACATTTTGCCATATTGCTCTGAAGATTTTTCTTCATCTTTGAGCTGTTGTGCGGCATAAAGGACTGAATAACCCGAGTTAAGCACCAAAGAGTTTACTAACGGATCGCTTGAAAATGCCACCATCGCAGGATTGATACCACGATGTCCTAACGATGAACGAGCTCCCGCAAACGCAACTGCAATAACTAATAACGCAATCACAGGGCGAACTTTCCAGCTTGGTAAACGTAAATCCTTCACCGCCCAGCCAGCCAATTTCCAATAGACTAAAGACGCAATCACAGTCACAACCAAACTGCTGACCACAGCCACTAAATGTCCATTTGCCAACATGGTGAATACTTCTTTTGGATAAAGCAGGTACTCGATAAATAGACGGTTTGGTCTGAAATCGTAAGTTTCAATAAAAGCAGGGGTCGCTACTTCCATAAAAAGAATAAACACACTGCCAATGGTGAGCCATACTCTCAATATTTTTTTCCAAAGTTTCCCTAAGCCATTATTGTGTAAAAATAACACCGTAAATAAAGCAGGTACACCGAATAAGTAGCATAGGGCTACAATATCAATGCGTAAACCTTGTAAGAAAAGGGAGAACCAACCATCCACAGCAGATACACGATCTGCTTGCCAAATAGATAGTCCTAAACGTGATAAGGTAAAAATAACAATATTTAATCCAACAAAGAAAAATATTGGAAAGAGAATAGAACGAGAAGATCTCTGCATAAACGTTACTCTAAAATCGTAATAAAATCACCAACTCGAATTGCGCCACTACTTTTCGGCACTAAATGTATGCCAAAAATAGGTTTGCCTTTCTCATTGGTATGGTTCTGTTTTAGCGTCCGAAAGGGTTCAGCTTTCGGATCTAATTCAAGGGTTGTCGGATGGCGAGTAATCAAAATACAACGAGTACAGCATTGAGCAAATTCAAACTCAACATCACCAATTTTAATTCGTCGCCACCCTTCTTCTTCAAAGGCTTGAACGCCGTCTATGACAACATTCGCCCGAAACTGTTCCATAACCACAGGCACGGGCGACCAAGCCTGCACCTGTGCTAAAGATTTTTCTGACACCAGTAATAAAGGATTACTATCAGCAAAGCTTAACGGATTAGGCTCAAAATTCTGTACCATACGTTCAGATGTTTTACCAATCCAACGTAACTGCACATCACGCCCAAACCGCTCACTTAACCATTGATTTACCGCATCATGAGCTACCCATGATGGAAAATGCGTTCCCCATACTTCGCTTGTTTGTTGTTCCACAAAATCTTGATACAAGGCTACACATTGTTCACCATTATCATATTGAATCACCACGCCCGTCGGAATCGGAAAAGCTGAAAGACGAT
Source organism: Actinobacillus indolicus (assembly GCF_004519515.1). NCBI lineage: Bacteria > Pseudomonadati > Pseudomonadota > Gammaproteobacteria > Pasteurellales > Pasteurellaceae > Actinobacillus > Actinobacillus indolicus. Next base: position 135,601 of record NZ_CP038145.1, read on the forward strand.
ATAGCACTTGATCTTTACGCGCAGTAATAAAAGTACCATCCATTTCAGTGATCATAAATTCACGATCAAAATTCAGCCCTTGGGGTAAAACAAATGCTTGCCCAACCTGATAAGCTCGTGTTGATTTAATCGGATAAAGGTTAAGTTGTGTGACTTGCATAAAGTATCTCCAATTTTGGATGCGAACAATAACAGAAAAGCATCTACTTTTATAGAATTCTAAAGTAAAATAATAGAGATTTTTATAAAAGGAATATCCTATGGCAAAGAAACCGACCCAAGATTTTGAAAGTACCCTAAAAGAGCTTGAAGAGATTGTCAGCCGACTTGAAACGGGCGACCTTCCCCTAGAAGAAGCGCTAACGGAATTTGAAACAGCAATCAAACTTGTACAACAAGGGCAAGAGCGTTTACAAAAAGCAGAACAACGCATCCAAATTTTATTACAAAAAGACGAAAACGCGACGCTAACGGATTACGCATAATGAATTACGATCTTTCTACGGAATTAACCCAATACCAACAACGTGTTAATCAATTTCTTGAAAAGCAACTTTCGCAATATTATGCTCATAACACACCGCTTGTTGATGCCATGTCTTATGCGGTGTTACTGGGTGGCAAACGTGTCAGACCGTTTTTAATCTATGCCACAGGCAAAATGCTCGGTGTTCCCCTAACACAACTCGACCATTCTGCTGCGGCGATGGAAGCCATTCATGCTTACTCCCTTGTGCATGATGATTTGCCAGCGATGGATAATGACACCTTACGCCGTGGCAAACCCACTTGCCATATCGCCTTTGATGAAGCTACCGCGATTCTTGCTGGAGATGCCTTACAAAGTTTTGCCTTTGAACTCCTTGCTTTTGACCCAACATTAAATGCAGAACAAAAAGTGGCTCAAATGCAATGGCTCTCAAAATCTGCTGGCGCAAAAGGAATGTGCTTAGGTCAAAGCCTTGATTTGCAATCTGAAAACAAATCAATCTTGCTGAATGAATTAGAGCTTATTCACCGCAATAAGACAGGAGCATTGATTTTAGCGTCTGTCATGATGGGTTTTAATCTTTCAAACTATGCCAATAACACTGACATCCAACAAAAATTAGTCGCATACGCGGAAGCTATCGGACTGGCGTTCCAAGTGCAAGACGATATTTTAGATGTCATTGGCAATAGTGACATCATCGGCAAAACCGTAGGTTCAGATCAAGCATTAGATAAAAGCACCTATCCTAAATTATTAGGCTTAGACGGTGCAAAACAGAAAGCAGAAAGTTTGTACCAAACTGCGATTGCGGCATTAGACAGTTTGCCATTTGATACTACTGCGCTCTCAGCCTTAGCAGAGTTTATTGTTAAACGAGAAAGTTAATTGACAAGCGGTGAGATATATCTGAAATGTTGCAAATTTCTAACACAATCTGACCGCTTGTAAAGACAAAAAAACCGAGTCATTTTGATCTGACTCGGTTTTCTTTTTAGATAAACAGCTTATTTATTTTCTGCTTCGCTCTGTGCAACAGAATCCCCTAAGTTTTGATCTTCTGTTACCGTTGGTTTTTCTTCTGTTTTCTCTTCAGAAGGCGGTGTTGTTGTATTGTTATCGTTACTGCTTGAATCGTTCCAACCTGCTGGCTCACCCACTGGTTTACGCTCCATCAAGTTTTTAATTTGTGGAACATCGATCGTTTCATACTTCATCAACGCATCTTTCATCGCGTGTAAGATATCCATATTGTCCGTTAAGACTTGTCTTGCACGCTCATAGTTACGGTCGATAATCTTACGCACTTCTTCATCAATCAGCTTCGCTGTTGCTTCTGATACAACACGTGGTGCACCAAAACCTTCTTCTTCTTTATATAGAATCGGTCCAAGATTTTCGGAGAAGCCCCACTCTGTCACCATACGACGAGCAATGTTTGATGCTACTTGAATATCGCTTGAAGCACCTGTTGAAATATTTTCTTTACCATAAATTAACTCTTCCGCTAAACGACCACCATAGGTACTCGCTAATTTGCCTTCCAGTTGTTTTTGGCTAATGCTGACTTTATCCCCTTCTGGTAAGAAGAAAGTGACACCTAAGGCACGTCCGCGTGGAATAATTGTCACTTTATGTACTGGATCATGTTCTGGCATTAAATAACCAACAATCGCATGACCTGCTTCATGATATGCCGTTGAGATTTTTTGCTCTTCAGTCATAATCATGGAACGACGCTCTGGTCCCATGTTGATTTTGTCTTTTGCTTTTTCAAAATCGTTCATGGTCACAACACGTTGATTTGCACGAGCTGAGAAAAGTGCAGCTTCATTCACTAAGTTCGCCAATTCTGCACCAGAATAGCCTGGCGTGCCACGTGCAATAATCATTGGATCAACATCTGGTGCAAGCGGTACTTTTTTCATGTGAACTTTCAAAATTTGCTCACGACCTTTCACATCCGGTAAACCGACCATAACTTGACGGTCAAAACGTCCTGGACGAGTTAAAGCGTTGTCTAATACATCCGCACGGTTAGTTGCTGCAATGATGATGATCCCTTCACTGCCTTCAAAACCGTCCATTTCCACAAGCATTTGGTTTAAAGTTTGTTCACGTTCATCGTGACCACCACTAAAACCTGCGCCACCACGCTTACGACCAACCGCATCAATCTCATCAATAAAGATAATACAAGGTGCATTTTTCTTCGCTTGATCGAAGAGATCGCGCACACGAGAAGCACCTACGCCCACGAACATTTCAACGAAATCAGAACCTGCCATAGTAAAGAACGGCACGTTCGCTTCACCAGCAATCGCTTTAGCTAACAAAGTTTTACCTGTTCCCGGTGGGCCGACCATCAAAATGCCTTTTGGAATACGTCCGCCTAATTTTTGGAATTTACTCGGGTCACGTAAGAAATCAACCACTTCAGCCACTTCTTCTTTTGCTTCGTCACAACCTGCAACATCGCTGAAGCGTGTTTTGATTTGATCCGGTGCGATCATCTTCGCTTTGCTCTTACCAAAGCCCATAGCCCCACGACCACCGCCACCTTGCATTTGGCGCATATAGAATACCCAGAACCCGATAAGAATAATCATCGGGAACCAAGAAATTAGAATTTGGGATAATAAACCACGACGCTCAGCCGGTTCACCAATGACTGTCACATTTTTATTTAACAAATCATTTAATAAATCACGGTCATACATCGGCATTACCGTTTGATATTCCCCACCCGTCACTTTTTTAACGGTAATGGTTTCATCATTACTTTTGAAATTCACTTCTTTTAATTGATTTTGTTTTAAATCATTAATAAAAGTCGAATAGTCAACGGTATTGGTGTTACCAAAATTGGTATTAAAGCCCTGGAATGCCGTCATCAACGTAATACCGATCACAACCCAAAGCAAAATATTTTTAAACATATCGTTCAAGGCGATTACCTCTTTTTATTAAAAAACTTGTCAAGATTACTATAATTTCACGGGATACGCTACATTATCCTTTGTAGCCTGTCGCCACAATATAAACTTCACGAGAACGATCTCGAGAAGCTTCTGGTTTACGTACTTTTACTACATTGAAAAGCGAACGAATTTCACGCAAATACTCATCAAATCCTTCCCCTTGGAATACTTTGACAACAAAGCTACCTTTTGGTGCCAATACTTGACGACACATATCTAACGCTAATTCTACTAAATACATTGCACGAGGAATATCCACAGAAGGCATACCACTGAAATTCGGTGCCATATCGGACATCACCACATCTACTTTGCCTTCACCAACTCGCTCTAATAACGCATTTAGAACGCTTTCTTCACGGAAATCCCCTTGTAAGAAATCCACCCCCACAATCGGGTTCATATCCAAAATATCGCACGCAATGACACGCCCTGAGCTACCAATCTGTGTGACTACATATTGAGACCATCCGCCTGGTGCTGCACCTAAATCCACCACTGTCATCCCATGTTTAAATAAACGGTCAGATTGTTGAATTTCATCTAATTTAAAATAGGCACGGGAACGAAGCTTCTGCTTGTGTGCCTTTTGAACGAATTGATCTTTGAAATGTTCTGCAAGCCAACGAGATGAACTTGCACTGCGTTTTCTACCCATTATCTACTCTAGTCTGCTATATCAATTTAAACGGACACACTCAGTGTGTCCCTACATTTAAATATAAATCTATAAAAATTGCCGTCTATAATAAGGGTGAAATAGCTGATTTCAAGGGAAAAGTTAAAATTTTGTGGTGAAATGATTGAATTTGCAAAAAACAGCTCGGATCTGACCGCTTGTATTTGCTCGATACCGTAATTTTTCGTTATAATCGCCAAAATTTTTGCCTTTTGGGCATCTTTTTATTTAAACAGAGGACAGATTTATGGGCTTTTTAGCTGGAAAACGTATTTTAGTAACAGGTTTAGCAAGCAACCGTTCGATTGCTTACGGTATTGCAAAAGCAATGAAAGCACAAGGTGCAGAATTAGCCTTTACCTATTTAAACGACAAACTTCAACCACGTGTTGAAGAGTTTGCCAAAGAGTTTGGTTCAGATATCGTATTACCATTAGATGTAGCGACAGATGAAAGCATCACAAACTGCTTTGCAGAATTAAGCAAAAAATGGGAAAAATTTGACGGTTTTGTTCACGCAATCGCCTTTGCACCAGGTGATCAATTAGACGGCGACTATGTCAATGCCGCAACCCGTGAAGGCTACCGCATTGCCCACGACATCAGTGCATACAGCTTCGTGGCAATGGCACAAGCAGCTCGTCCATTCTTAAACAAAGATGCTGCATTATTAACTCTTTCTTACTTAGGCGCAGAACGTGCGATCCCTAACTACAACGTTATGTGTTTAGCCAAAGCATCACTTGAAGCAGCAACACGCGTAATGGCAGCGGATTTAGGTAAAGAAGGTATCCGTGTTAATGCGATCTCTGCAGGTCCAATCCGTACGCTTGCAGCATCAGGCATCAAAAACTTCAAGAAAATGCTTGCAGCATTCGAACAAACCGCAGCATTACGCCGTACTGTAACGATTGAAGATGTGGGTAACTCAGCTGCATTCTTATGTTCTGATCTTGCTTCAGGCGTAACAGGCGAAGTATTGCACGTAGATGCAGGCTTTAGCATCACAGCAATGGGTGAGCTAGGCGAAGAGTAATTGCTTTTTAAATTGATTTATAAGGACAGGTTTATGCCTGTCCTTTTTTATCTGCAATTTGCAAAAAAATCATCAAATCCTACCGCTTGCAAAACGCTAGCTTGCCTTATTATTTTCTAGATAGCGATCGAAATAATCATAAATTTCTCAGACAGCTCGCTTGAAATCCGCTATAATTTTTCAGTTATATCGGTGCATTACGCACCGCTTTTTATTTTTATCAACACGAGAAACTATGTTCCAAAATAACCCCCTATTAGCTCAATTAAAACAACAGATTGAAGCAAGCAAAGAATATGTTGAAGGCGTGGTAAAAACGTCAGATAAAAGTTATGGCTTTTTAGAATGTGAGAAAAACAGCTATTTCATTCCCCCTTCGGAAATGAAAAAAGTGATGCACGGCGACAAAGTCAAAGCCGTTGTAAAGCGTGATGGAGATAAAGAGCAAGTTGAAATTGACTCGTTATTGGAACCGATGCTGGAACGTTTTATCGCCCAAGTGCGTTTTAACAAAGATGGGAAATTGCAATTAGCCGTTGATCACCCAAGTATCAATAATTTTATTCCGGCCAATACGCAGAAAAAAGTCACAGAAACCCTCAAAAATGGGGACTGGGTGGTGGCACAGTTGAAAACACACCCTCTGCGTGATGATCGCTTTTTCTTTGCTCAAGTCACTCAATTTATCTGCAAAGCGGACGATAATTTCGCTCCGTGGTGGGTAACATTAGCTCGCCACGAGCAGCCTCGTGAACCAGTTGCAAATGAAAAAAGCTATGCACTACACGATCAGATTGAGCGAGAAGATCTCACTCATCTCTATTTTACAACCATTGATAGTGCCAGCACGAAAGATATGGACGATGCGTTATATGTTGAGCCGATTAGCGAAAACGGTACGCAAACAGGCTGGCGTTTAGTGGTTGCGATTGCCGATCCGACCGCTTACATTCCTGAGCAATCCGCGATTGAAAAAGCGGCTCGCCAACGCTGTTTCACCAACTACCTCCCTGGTTTTAACATTCCGATGTTGCCACGAGAGCTGTCTGATGATCTTTGCTCTCTCGTACCGAATGAAAAACGTCCAGCCTTAGTCGGTTATATTGAAACAGATTTAAGTGGCAATGTGGTAAGTGAAGCTCGCTTTGTGTCGGCTTGGGTCGAATCTAAAGCGCGTTTGGTCTATGATGAAGTGTCTGATTATCTCGAAAAAGTCGAAAACCACTGGACACCAGACTGTGATGAAACCGCACAACAAATCGACTGGTTACACCAATTTACCCTTGCTCGTATCGACTGGCGTAGCAAAAATGCACTGCTATTTAAAGAACAAGGCGATTACAGCTTTGAGTTAGCTGAAGACGGTGCGGTCAAAGCAATTCACATTGACTATCGCCGTATCGCTAACCAAATGATCGAAGAATCAATGATTATCGCCAACATCTGTGCAGCACAGTTTTTAGATAAATATGCACACACAGGCGTATTTAATACACACTCAGGTTTTGATAGCAAAAACTTAGAGCCAGCTCGTAAATTCTTACTGGATACCCTTGCCAATGATGAAAATCGTGAACATTTATCTGAACGATACTCCCCTGAACGTTTAAGTACCCTTGAAGGCTATTGCGAAATGCGTCGTGATATTGAGCAATTCCCTGAAAACTTCCTAGAAATGCGTTTACGCCGCTATTTAACCTTTGCTGAGTTTAAAGCAACCTCAGCTCCGCATTTAGGCTTAGGCATCAGTCATTATGCGACTTGGACATCACCAATTCGTAAATATGGCGATATGGTTAATCATCGTTTGATCAAACAAGTGTTATCCAATCAAACGGCAAAACCTGTCGAAGAAACCGTTTTAGCTCGCTTACAAGAAGCCCGTAAGCAAAATCGTATGGTTGAACGTGATATTGCTGACTGGCTTTATGCTCGTTACCTTGAACCCATGGTGGAACAAAACGTAGAATTTGACGGTGAAATCCACGATGTTTCTCGTGGTGGCTTGCGTGTTAAAGTAATTGAAAATGGAGCTTCGATTTTTGTTCCGTTCTCAACATTACACAATAACAAAGAAGAAATGTTATTTAGCCCAGAAGAGATTGCACTCTACATCAAGGGCGAGAAAGCTTACCAAATCGGGCAAGCGGTAAAAGTGAAGCTTAAAGAAGTTCGTGTAGAAACACGATCGATTGTGGGTGAATTGGTTATCTAGTGTTGTACCTTTACAAGCGGTAAGATAATGGCAAAAATTTGCAAAATTTTGTGAAAAACTTACCGCTTGTTATTCTATATTTATCTGGAGAAGCGATGGCAACTTATATCATTGGTGATTTACACGGCTGTTTCGAAGAATTTCAATTACTGCTCAAACAAGCGAATTTCGACCCAAGCCAAGACGAACTTTGGCTAACGGGTGATTTGGTTGCTCGTGGCGATGATTCTTTCTCTTGTCTTCGATATGTTAAATTACTTGGTGACAAGGCGACTGTCGTATTAGGCAATCATGATTTACACTTATTGGCAACGCTTCAAGGTATAAAATCAGTCAAACCTAAAGATAAAGTCGATGGAATATTTCAAGCGAAAGATCGCGACGATCTGCAAAATTGGCTACGAAACCGACCGCTTGTTGCCCAACACCCGATACATAAATTCATCTTAGTTCATGCTGGCATCAGCCCCGAATGGGATTTAGAAACGACATTCCATTGTGCTAAAGAAGTGGAAGCCATTTTACAAAGTGAGAACTATATAGAATTGCTATCCCAAATGTATGCTAATACGCCAGATCGGTGGGATAATCATTTACAAGGTATCGAACGTTGGCGATATACCCTTAATGTTTTTACTCGTATGCGTTTTTGCTACGCCGATAATCGCCTTGATTTTGACTGTAAACTACCTGCGGAAGATGCTCCTACAGAGTTAAAACCTTGGTTTGAATTAGAAAACCCACTCTTTAAAACACAATCCATTATTTTTGGACATTGGGCAAGTTTAATTGGCTATGAAACACCCAAAAACATTTATGCTTTAGATACTGGCTGTGTTTGGGGAAATCATTTAACCATGCTACGTTGGGAAGATAAGCAAATTTTTACCCAAAAACGTTTAAAATTGGATTAAAAACAAGCATTTGATGTTTTAGCTATTGCGCCATTTAAGATTTTTCTCTAAAATTCATCTCGTTTTTATGCGACTATAGCTCAGTTGGTTAGAGCACCACCTTGACATGGTGGGGGTCACTGGTTCGAGTCCAGCTAGTCGCACCATATTTTAATCCCCTGTCTACTGACAGGGGATTTTTCATGTCAAAAATATAATAATTACCCTATTAATTCATTTAACTAATAGGGCAATGTTATTCCTAGAATTTATAAGTTACACCAGCAAAATAGACAAATGGATCTAATTTAATTTTAACTTCGTGATTTAAGCCTAAGGCTTCAAATTTTGCGGTAGTTTTAATTTTGGTGTACCACATAGCAGCATTTAATGACACTTTATCTGTCAATTTAATATCAATACCCGCATTTAATACAGGACCAAAAGAATGTTTTTTCACCTGTAAATTTGTCACTGCTGAATGTGTAGATTTAGCACTGAAGAAACGAGTATAGTTTAAACCCGCACCAATATAAGGGCGTGATCCTGCATCTTTATCTAAAAAATAATATTGTAAATATAAACTTGGCGGAAGATGTTTAACTGTTGCTACATTACCTAAATTAAGCCCTGCCGCAGGTACAGTTGCTCTAATTTTATGTTTGAAAGGCGTTGCTCCCAATAATTCAACACCTAGGTTATCGGTTAACATATAAGTCGCAGTTAAGCCTAACTGTGCATTATTTCTTACATCAAGTTTGACTTCTGGCGAGGTAACTCCTTTTGATGATGAGTTTGCTTCAACAAACACTCCACCAACACGTAACAGTGCACTTCCTGCTTCATGTGCAGTTACAGCACCTGATACTAAAACACTTCCTAAAACTACTGCTAAAACTGATTTTTTCATCAATAATCCCTCATTTGTTATCGTTAAACACATAAAGTAATGTTTCTGTTACAAAACGAGAATTATTGTAAAAATGAGAACGTAAAATCTATTTGATAAAAATCAAAAAATTGAAATACTTTTTGAAACTTTTTTGAAAATGGATTTTTTTTATTTTTTGAAATTTGATCCAAAACAAAAGCATTCAAAATTAATCCATTTTTTCTATATATGCCAACACTCCCCCGAAGGCATTACCGAGACTTGAATCGTTTGTCCTAAATAGCAAAACGTTAATTGATAAGCATGTAAATAGAGCCTATCGGATTCATCGCCACCATAACGTTTATCCCCTAAAATAGGGCTTCCTAAACTTTTCATCGCAACACGTAATTGATGTGTTTTACCTGTTTTAGGTTTTAATTCAAACAAACGTAAATTCGGTGAAATCGCTTGAGAACTAAAATGGGTAATCGCAGGGTTCTCTTTTGAATGACATAATTTCCAACATCCATTACGACTTTTTTGCATATCCCCCACAATTTTTCCCTGCTTCTTTTTAGGTTTATAGTTAGACAATGCCCAATAGGTCTTTTGAATTTGATGATTTGCAAATAAATCATAAAATCTACCCGCTGTCTCTTTATTTAACGCCAGAATAAGCAGGCCCGATGTCTCTTTATCCAAGCGATGAACAAGCCAAACTTGCGCTACACCCAGTTGCTTAGCAACTTGTTGAGTTAAGCCAACAGCTTCATCATCTTTATGCACACTTATTCCTGCGGGTTTATCAATAATGACAAAATCAGAATGTTGATAACAAAGGGTAAAGGTCGTCATTTTTTGTTATACTCCAAATAAAATGAAAGCATAACTGATTATTGATCAAAAAGGAAAGCAAATGGCATTACATCTTTATTTAATTCGTCACGGACGAACTGAATGGAACTTAGAAGGACGTTTACAAGGCGTTGGAGATTCCCCATTAGTTGAAGAAGGCATTCTGGGAGCGAAAAAAACGGGAGAAGCGCTTGCACATATTCCTTTTTCGGCTTGTTATTCAAGCTTAATGAAACGTGCTCAAGATACGGCAGATTATATTATTGGCGATCGTGATATTCCTCATTTTCATCACCGTGGTTTTAATGAATTTAGTTTTGGTTTATGGGAAGGACAAAAATCCGCTGATTTAGTCGATCACCCTGAATATATTTTATTGAAAACACAGCCAAAACTTTACCTAGCGATTGAAAATCAAGGCGAAACTTACGAACAACTGTATCAACGTGTCACCAAAGCATTGGAGCAGATCATCGCACGCCACAAAGACGGAGAAAATGTATTAATTGTTTCTCACGGTATGACATTGACACTCTTAACCGCCGTATTAAAAGGAATTCACTGGCATGATTTCCGAGATCCTGAACATCACAGTTTTATTTTTAATACAGCAATCAGTATTGCCAAAGTAGAAAACGGCAAAATTGAATTAATTAAATTTAATGATGTGGAACATTTAGACTAAAGAATAAGGGGCTTTGCCCCTTATTGCTTTAAGATTGCATTAACGCTTGTTGAAGTTTACCTTGATTTTGTACCAACAACTGCTCTGCTCTTTCTCTACCTAGATCCGCCAAGATCATCATAATCGCCAATTTCGCATTATTCTCTGCTAAGGCTAATGTACTTTCCGCAACTTCACGAGAACATTCCGTTGCTTGCATTACAATCCGAATGGCTCGCGCAACAAGTTTTTGATTACTTGCTTGCACATCTACCATCAAATTTTGATAGCATTTACCGATTAAGATCATACTTGCCGTGGTAAGCATATTTAACACTAATTTTTGTGCCGTTCCCGATTTCATTCGGCTAGAACCCGTCAATACTTCTGCACCAACAACGGTATCAATCACAATATCAGCGATTTGGCTCATTGCAGAATTAGGGTTGCTGGCAATTGACACCGTCGTTGCACCAAGCTGTTTAGCATATGCTAACGCGCCTAACACATAAGGCGTTCTGCCACTGGCTGCAATGCCGACTAAGACATCTTTTTGGCTAAATTCGACCGCCTGTAAATCCTGTTTACCCGCTTCTTTGTTATCTTCCGCCCCTTCGATTGGGTGTCGCAAGGCTCGCTCTCCGCCTGCAATAATGCCTTTGACCATTTCAGGCGATACCCCAAAAGTAGGCGGACATTCCGACGCATCTAGCACGCCAAGTCGTCCACTTGTGCCCGCTCCGATATAGACTAACCGTCCACCTTGCTGAAAGGCTTCGACAATTTTCTCAACAGCTTGGGCTATCTGCGGCAACACTTTTTCAATTGCCAATGGCACTTGTTTATCTTCGTTGTTGATGATTTGTACAATTTTATAGGCAGAAAGTGTATCAATCTGCATACTGTTTGGATTACGCTGTTCAGTAATCAATTGCCCTAAGGTTTTTAAAAGATCTTGTTCTGCCATTGTTGCTCCTTTTATATATTGGGAAAAATTGCCCCTAAACTGACCGCTTGTGTCGCTCCTGTGACGCTAGGTAAATTCGCAGGTAAATTGTGTAGTCGTTGATAGGCAAGCCACGCAAAGGCGGCTGCTTCCACATAATCGACATCTAAGCCATATTCCGTTGTGGTGGAAACTTGCCAGTCTGCTAAATGAGTTTGCAGCCGTTCCATTATCAATGGATTTTTCGCTCCGCCGCCACATACCAATAACACACAAGGATAAGCGTTTGGATTTTCAATTTGCCGTAAGGCTTGCACAATGCTCTGCACGGTAAATTCAACCAGCGTTGCCTGCACATCTTCAGCGGGAAGCGGTTCAATCTGAGTTAATTTATCTTCTAACCATTCTAAATTAAACAGCTCTCGCCCTGTACTTTTTGGCGGTGGGAGTTGGAAAAAGGGTTCATTTAACAACAACGAAAGTAAAGCGGAATGAATTTTCCCTGTTCTTGCCCATTCGCCATTCGCATCATACCGCTTGCCTAGATGTTTTTCGATCCAAATATCTAATAAGGTGTTGCCAGCCCCGACATCATAGCCGATGGTCTGCTGATTAGGATTAAGCACAGAAATATTGCTGATCCCGCCGATATTTAGCACAACGGTTAGGCGTTCAGGGGAACTAAACACTGCTTGATGAAAAGCAGGAACAAGCGGTGCGCCTTGTCCGCCAAAAGCCATATCCCGACGGCGAAAATCACCGACAGTCGTTATACCTGTTCTAGCAACCAATAAATTCATATCGCCAATTTGCATTGTGAAGGGGTACTGCCCTTTGGGTGAATGCCAAACGGTTTGCCCGTGACAACCCACTGCCACAATATCATCTGCATTGAGTTGATGTTTAGCTAAAAACCGCTGAATACTATTAGCATATAGCAAGGCTAATTGGTGATCGAGTTCGCCTAATGTTTGTAGGCTTGTTTCCCCTTTTTTGACTAACTGCGACAGGGCAACACGAAGTGTATCGGGCATTGGAGTAAAGTCGGCGGCAATCAATTTGGGTGTTTGGTTAAAATCGACGAGCGCCAAATCTACGCCATCAAGGCTTGTGCCAGACATTACACCAATATAATATTGAGCAGACATAAGATTTCCTTATAAAAAAAGGGAAACTGACGATTTCCCTTTTTAATGCATTAATTAAACATACTGAACTTCAATAATATCAAACTCGACATTACCACCTGGCGTTTTGATATTCACAGTATCATCCACTTCTTTACCGACTAAACCACGTGCAATCGGCGAATTAACAGAGATTAAGCCTTCTTTAATATTCGCTTCATCATCACCTACAATTCGGTAAGTCACTTCTTCATCAGTATTGGTATTAACTAAAGTCACGGTTGCACCAAAAATGACTTTGCCTGTATTTGGCATTTTAGTCACATCAATAATTTGTGCATTCCCTAATTTGCCTTCGATCTCTTTGATACGACCTTCGCAGAATCCTTGCTGTTCACGAGCTGCATGATATTCCGCATTTTCTTTTAAGTCACCGTGTTCACGTGCTTCTGCAATGGCATCAATAATTTCAGGACGACGTACATTCTTTAAAAAATCAAGTTCTTCACGAAGTAATTCCGCACCACGAACTGTCATAGGAATTTGTTGCATTCTTTATCCTTGTACAAAAAATTCCTGCCAAAACAGAAGGTTGTTTTGGCAGAACGGTATATAATAAATTCAAAGTAGCTATTATTCATTTTCTTTATAAAAATATCAACCTACTATGATTTCATTTTTTAATAAACCGATTCAAATTGTACTCTTGTCTTCTCTCTGTCTATCGAGCGTAGCCAATGCACAAGTCGATGTTGCCCAACTCGTCAGTCAATTACCAGCAGGTGCAACTGTCAGCGTACTTGCCAAAAATTTAACGACCGATCAAATTGTTGCTGAATACCAAAGCCATAATTTTATGCTCCCCGCCAGTACACAAAAAGTTTTTACAGCATTAGCCACTAAACTTGCACTTCCTGAAGATTTCAAATTTCGCACAGCTTTACTCTCTCGTGGTCAAGTGGAAAATGGGCTATTAAAAGGGGATTTAATTGCTAAATTTACAGGCGATCCTGATTTAACAAGCGGTCAGTTATTCCAATTAATTTCCCAATTAAAGAAACAAGGGATTAACCGTATTGATGGTAATCTCATTATGGATACCGCTGTATTTACTAGCCATGATAAAGCAGCGGGTTGGGTTTGGAACGATTTAAGCATCTGTTTTAGTGCGCCACCTGCGGCAGTCAATATCGATCAAAACTGTTTTTATGCCAATTTAGATGCGAATCAACCTGTTGGAAGCCCTATCAAAGTGGATGTGCCAGCAGCTTATCCCGTGCAAGTGTTTAGCTCCGCCTATGTCGCTGATAAAGCTGAAGCAGGCTATTGTGAACTGGATGCCGTGGTAAACGATAATAATCGCTATCACATCAAAGGTTGCTTAGCTCGCCAAGATAAACCTTTTGGATTGAGTTTTGCGGTTCAAGATCCAACAAGCTATGGTGCAAACTTAATTAAAATGTATTTAAAACGTGCAGGGATTCAATTTGAGGGTGATATTCAAGTTTCAAATAAAGCGCAGTCAGGCACACTACTAGCCGAACACTTCTCTGCCCCACTGGCTGACTTGCTCAAAAAAATGATGAAAAAATCAGATAACCAAATTGCTGATTCTCTATTTAGAACCATTGCTTATCAGCAACACAATCGCCCTGCCACCTTTCCTTTAGCGAGCCATACTGTTCGCAATTTATTAAAAACCAAAGCAGGTGTTCAATTTGAGAATAGCGTAGTGGCAGATGGCTCAGGGCTTTCACGACATAATCTAGTCAATGCGGTAACAATGTTACAAGCCTTAGAAGCTATCGCTAAAAATGAAGAAACCTTACACCTCTTTGAAACCTTCCCGATTGCAGGCGTGGATGGTACGATTTCAGGGCGTGGCTCTATCGCCGTTGAGCCTTTAGCTAAAAACGTGATAGCCAAAACAGGCTCATTGAAAGGCGTTTACAATCTGGCTGGATTTATGACAAATGCCCGTGGTGAACGCATCGCTTTTGTGCAGTTTATTAATGGCTATTCAACGGGTGAATTAGAGAGTAAAACCAAACGAGCACCATTGAATCAATTTGAAAACCAGCTTTTTATGGGGCTTTATAACGACTAACAAGCGGTACGTTTTGAGTTATTTTTTACAAAATAAAGGCATAGTAGACAAAATGGTTGCTAAAAAGTGGCTTAAAGCCTTATATTACGGGCTTTAAGCCACTTTTTTGAATTATGAACCCAAAAAATGTCATTTTTGCCACAGTAGCGACATTCGCAAACATGGTATAAGAAATAATATTCAACGCTATAAATGCAATGCCTGTAATAAAACATTTACCCTTAAAAAGAAATTAAATCCAATAAATATTTGGAATGATTATTCAATAGGAAAACAAACCTATAAACAACTTGCCGAAAAATATCATTGTTCAATTAGAACAATTCAAAGATATCTCGAAAAAGCCCCTAAAACAGCATTAAATCCACCACTATCACGTTATTTGAATATTATTGCGGATACCACCTTCTTTGGTCGTGAATTTGGTATTTTAGTCTTGATAGATTCGCTTTCTAAAAAAGTGGTTTACCATCGTGTCATCAAAACGGAAAAAGATGTTTAATAGCATTCAATTCACTTCGTATGAAAGGCTATAAAATTCAATCAATTACCCGTGACGGTAGACGGGGTTTATTGAAAGATTTATTGAATACACCGACACAAATGTGCCACTTTCATATGGTAGCTATTGTGATGAGAGCATTACGAAAAAAGCATCAGTCTATGGCAGGAAAAGAATTAAAAATTATTGCATTGACACTTAAGCAAAGTTCTAAAAAAGACTTCTATTTACGATTACATCATTGGTATTTAAAACATAAAGCATTTTTAGAAGAACGGTCAGATAAGCCGAATGAAAAGGGCTATTATCCTTATAAACATCGGAATGTAAGAAGTGCTTATCATAGTTTTAAACGTTATATGGATTATTTATTTACCTATGAAAAGTATGGCGATTTAAATATCGAAAAAACGACAAATAGACTTGAAAACTTATTTGGACAACTAAAGGAAAAATTATCGCATCATGCAGGATTAACGAAAAGGCATAAGATTATGTTTATAAAGGATTTTTTAAATAAAAAGAGTTGCTAAGAATAATTAAAAATATTCATTAGCAACCACTTTGTCATATAGGCATAGTGTTTTCACGAAATTAGCAACCATTTTGTCTACTATGCCTTAATTTATCGGCATTGAGAGAACTCAATGCCGATAATCGTTATACCTAAATTAATTTCGCTTTTTCTAATGCAGCAGTAATTACTGGATGATACTGCTCTGATAGAATAGTTAACGGCAAGCGTAAGCACGGATCACTAATTAATCCCATTTTATGCGCTGCCCATTTTACTGGGATTGGATTGCCTTCAACGAATAGATTCTTATGTAGATCCATTAAACGTTGGTTGATCTCTTCAGCTTCTTCAAATTTACCTGCTAATGCAAGATCGCACATTTTTGCCATGTCCGCTGCGGCGAGGTTATTCGTTACAGAAATGACACCTTGACCGCCAAGTTTCATTGACTCTAATCCTGTTGCGTCATCACCACTTAAGAAAATGAAATCTTCACCTGCAAGTTCTTTGATTTTTGCAACTCGACTCACATCACCTGTCGCTTCTTTTACAGCTACAATATTTGGAATCTTCGCCAAACGAGCAATGGTTTCTGGTTTTAAGTCTGTCCCTGTACGGCCTGGTACATTATAAAGAATTTGTGGTAAATCCGTTGATTCTGCAATCGCTTTATAGTGTTGATACAAACCTTCTTGGGTTGGTTTATTGTAGTAAGGAACCACACTTAAACATCCTGCAACACCGCTATCCGCAAGTAATTTGGTCATCACAATCGCTTCACTTGTTGCATTTGAGCCTGTACCAGCAATGACAGGGATACGTCCAGCGGCGAACTCTACGGTTTTCTTAATAACCTTCACATTCTCATCAATACTGAGTGTGCTACACTCCCCTGTTGTACCTACTGAAACAATCGCATGCGTACCTGATTTAATGTGAAATTCCACTAAATCTTTTAATCCATCAAAATCAATTTCACCATTTTTCATGGGGGTAATTAATGCAACAATACTGCCATAGAAAAGAGGTTTTGACATAACTCGCTCCTGTATATTTATATTTTGTCAATCACGTTCATAGATTGCAAAATTCAGCTCAAATATGCAAGCATTTTCCACTGATTTTGCAAAATTTTTATAAAATCCTACCGCTTGTTAAATGCCTTTTTGGAAAGACATCATCACAAGGGTTCGCCACTTGTCATTTCCCGAATCATCTTTCCCCATATTTGCGATATTAGGAAAACGCCCCCAACACTCAAAGCCATGTTTTTTCATCAAATTCATACTCACTTGATTTAATTCAAACACATAAGCCATTAACGTATTGATGCCATGATCTAACATACAATCTTGCATAAATTGAATGATTTGCGAACCGTAGCCTTTGCCTTTTGCACCTTGATCAAGGTAAATACTGATCTCTGAAGTATGCACAAACGCTGGGCGCTCATAAAAAGGCGAGAAACTAAACCAGCCAGCAATCCCCTCTTCATCTTCTACTGTCCAAAGGGGATATTTTTCACTGGCTAAGTGAAACTCAAACCACGCTTTTCGACTTTCTGTCGTGGCTAAATAAAGATCCGCCGTTACTTGATGTGTTGGAATCGCTTGATTGTAGATAGCTAAAATCGTCTCAAAATCAGAAGGAATAGATTTACGAATCTGCATGAAAATAATCCTTAAACTCCAAGTAATTCTGATAATGTTGTCGCAATACTATCTTCGTTATGAGAACCAATAACACGTTTTGCACTTTGTTGAACATCTAGTGCTGACTCGCCCATAGCAATTCCCATGCCGACCAATTTGAGCATACTCATATCATTAAAATTATCACCAAAAGCAATCACATTATTTGGGTCAATGTTCTCTTGTTTAAGTAGCTCTGAAAGACAAGCGCCTTTACTATTTCCTACTCGGGTAATATCTACACGGTCAACCCACGACCATTCGGCACTTAATTCGGAAGAAAGGTTACCGACAAATTGTTGCATTTTAGCTAAATCAGGATCGCTAATTAATACTTTCCAAATCGTGATGCCATCATCAACAAGCTTTTGAAAACTTTCGACTTGATGAACATCAGGACGAACAGATTCAGGACAACTTTCAACCCATTTAAGCAATTTTGTGAAATGTGGGTTAAGCACTTCATAGGTCATGGCATCCCTTGTATAAACTGCCGTATGGATATTAAGCGCTTTAGCCGATTGAATTAAATCTAATGCTTGTTGTTTTGTTAAAGGATTAGAGGCAAGCACTTTATCTTGTTGAAAATCATATAAGTAAGTGCCGTTACAGCATACAACTGGCGTATCTAAACCTAATTCAACATAATATGGACGTACTGCCGTGTGATGACGTCCTGTGACAATAAACACTTTTAATCCTAATTCTCTCGCTTTTTGAATCGCTTGTTTGCTTGATGCCAAAATAGTCGCTTGGCTAGAGAGTAATGTACCATCAAGATCAAACGCAATAGCTTGGTAAGACATTCTTAAACTCCATATAAAATAAAAAAGGGACATTCCCTTAGAATTGTCCCTTTATTTTACGCTATACGTATTACATCAGTAAATTATTTATTACCGTTGTATGCTGGAGTTTGGTAAAGTGGCGCTGGACCGTTAGGACCTGCAACGTTACCACCTTCGCTTTGTTTTAATACACCACCGTTAGCAGTGATTTCTACACGACGGTTTGGACGTAAACAATCACGTAATGCTTGACCTGATTCGCCATCACATGCTTTAACTTGGTTTGCTTTACCATAACCAACAGCTTCGATTTGTGCTGTTACGCCTTGTTGTGCTAAACGAGCTTTAACCATGTTAGCACGACGTTGTGATAAGTCTAAGTTATATGCTTCTGAACCTAAACGGTCTGTATAACCAGCCACTTTCACTTTTTCTGCACCAGAAGATTTTAATTGTGCAGCAACATTATCAACAACTTCTTTACCTTTAGCAGTTAATACATCTTTATCGAAATCGAATAAGAAGTCACCACTTAAGTTGTAAGACGCATTACCGTTACAACCGTTCGGATACCAGAAGAAGCTTTGCGCATTCATGTTTTTATCAAATAAGATTTTGAATTGACAAATTTTATGAACGCCGTTTTCACGATAGTTGAATGCATAATCCCATTCACGAACACCATATAGGCCTTCTTCAAAATGTGGGCGACCAATTAAGTAGTAAAGTTGATCTTTGTTCATCCCTTTTTCAATTTGACGAACATTTTCCCAGTTTGGCCATGAACCAAATTGTGAACCATCGTGATTGAATTCAGATTCAGAGATTTTTGGGAATACTGGGTTATCAGTTGTACCTTCATCAGATACATTACTTAAGTTACCACATGCTGCTACTGCTAATGCAACACTTGATAATAATAATCCACGAAAAACAGTCGTTTTTTTCATTTTTGGATGTTCCTTAAAAATATTTATTTAAAAACCTTAAAGCGACTATAAAGTAGCCTTTCTTTCATTTCCAGCATAGACGCTTTTTTATTATACAATATAAATTTGGCTAATTCCAGTATTTAGATAGTAATCACACATATAAATGTTCAACTAACAATTGAATATTCCGATTCCCTCTAAATTCATTTATATCTAACTTATAAACAAGTCGAGCGACTTTAATCGAAAAATCAGGGTAGTTACGTAAATCAACATTAAACCAAATAGCATCCAGCAACATTCCTTGCTCCGTTTCTACCATCATTTTCAAATGTTTTCCCGCCAATAGTTTTTGTTGCAATATTCTAAAATCACCTTCAAATGTGGGTTCTGCAAAATGTTGTCCCCAAGGACCTGCCTGTTTTAATAGCTCTGCAGTAGATAAATTAAGTTCATTTGCAACCAATTCACCATCCGTATAAATAACGCCCTGTAACTGCTCTGGCTCAACCAAATTTTCTACAGTTTCATCAAACGCTTTCTGGAAATGGCTTAAGTTTGATTTATGAAGGGTAAGACCTGCAGCCATGGCATGTCCACCAAATTTCACAATCAAGTCAGGATGTTGGCTATCTATTCTCTCTAAAAGATCGCGCATATGAAGTCCAGAAATAGAACGCGCTGAACCTTTTAGATATTCACTCTCATCACTTTCTTGAGCAAACGCAATCACAGGACGGTGAAATTGATCTTTAATACGTGATGCAAGAATCCCAATAACCCCTTGATGCCAGTCAGATTGATACAAAACAATCCCATGAGCCTGATCTTGTTGTGCTAACTTCGGTAATTTAGCACAAATTGCCAAGGCTTCTGTTTTCATCTCTTGTTCAAATTCTTTACGGGTTTGATTTAATGAATCTAATTCTAAAGCAATTTGACGTGCGCGATTCAGATCATCACAAATCAACAACTCAACGCCTAGTGCCATATTATCCAAACGCCCTGCGGCATTTAATCGTGGTGCAATCGCAAAACCAAGATCACTGGCTTGTAATGTACTTAACTCTCGCTTAGAAATTTCGACTAATGCTTGAATCCCAACTCGACAATAACCTGCTCGGATACGATTTAGACCTTGATTCACTAAAATACGATTATTGTGATCTAAAGGAACGACATCCGCCACAGTCCCTAAAGCAACTAAGTCCAATAATTCCGCAATATTCGGCTCTTTTTCTTTAAAATATCCGGCATTTCTTAATCCAGCTCTCAATGCCATCATGACATAAAAAATCACGCCGACACCTGCCAGAGACTTTGAAGGAAATTCACAGTCTGATAAATTAGGATTTACCATTGCATCCGCATTGGGTAATTCATCTCCAGGTAAATGGTGATCTGTCACGAGAACCTGAATATGATGACTTTTCAATAACGTAATTCCCTCAAAGGAAGAAATCCCATTATCCACGGTCAATACCAAATCTGCGCCTTTTGCAATCACTATCTCAGCAACACTCGGGCTTAATCCATAACCTTGAGAAAATCGATCAGGGATTAAATAATCGACATACTTAAACCCAAATTGGCGTAATGCTAAAATAGCTAATGCTGTACTAGTTGCCCCATCAGCATCAAAATCCCCAACAACGACAATCTTTCCTTGTTTTTCTAAGATCGTTTGTAATAACTCAACCGCTTTCTCAATATTGGCGAGAAGCATTGGAGAGTGTAATCGTTGTAAACTCAGCTCTAGCTCTTGAGGAGATGTGATACCTCGAGACTGATAGATACGATTAAGTAAAGGATGATCTGAAAGATGATTTGTTGTCAGAGGTAAACGACGTTTGATTAATTTATTCACGATTCTTATATTTAATGCAATACAAGCGGTCAGATCTTGCAAAAAATTTGCAAAATCCTACCGCTTGCGAATTTTATTCACTTAACATTTTGAGTAATTCTTTTGGCTCAATATAACCAGGAATAAGCTCACCTGTTTGAGTAACAATATTTGGCGTTCCTGTTACCCCAAATTTAATCCCTAACTCATAATGTTTCTTAACAATATTTGGCGTTTTCACTTCTTTCGGTAAATTGCCTTTTTCTGATTCATTTAACGCAAACACTGGATCTTGTGCAGTCCAAATCGCTTCCATCTGTTTTGCTGTTTGTGTATTTAAACCACCACGAGGGAAAGCTAAGTAGCGAACCGTAATACCTAAATCGTTATACTCTTTCATTTTTGAATGTAACACTTGGCAATAATGGCAAGTAATATCCATAAAAATGGTTACAACATGTTTTTCATTTTTCGCAGAATAAACAATCATCTCTTTTTCTAATGCATTGAGTTCTGCTAATAGCGCACGGTTTGTAATATCTACCACTTTTCCGTCTTTCAATTCAAAAATTTGTCCTTGCACAACATAGCGACCATCATTACTAATTTGTACGACTCCTTGATCAGAAATTGCTGTTTTAAACCCTGGTAATACAGAATCGCTAATTTTCACATTTGTTGCACCAATTTTCTCTAAAAAGGCTTGTAACTTATCATTTGCCATTGAAGATAGTGCCACTAAAGATAATGCTCCAAGGGTAAAAAGTTTCTGTTTAAATTGCATCTAAATGTCCTCAATTTACAATTTTAATTTTGATTCAATATTTCTTGCTTTTGCTAAGAACTCTTTGCGTTCTTTATCTGGCATTCCAGAACCCGTTCCTGGCAGTTTTACTGTCATTGGATTCACTGGTCGTCCATTAATGTGGAACTCATAATGTAAATGCGCTCCTGTTGAACGACCTGTATTGCCTGAAAGCGCTATACGCTCCCCTTTTTTAACGCTTTGTCCAACTTTAACCAACGACTTACTTAAGTGCATATATACTGTTGTGTATTGCCCGCCATGACGAACTTTAATATAGCGCCCAGCCCCATTGGCTTGGTAAGCAACATGCTCCACAACACCATCAGCTGGAGCAACAATAGGTGTACCACTTGGTACCGCAAAATCAACACCTTTATGCGGAGCAACACGGCGTGTCACTGGATGCAGACGACGGGGGTTAAATCCTGATGATACTCTCGGAGTAAATTGTAATGGATGGCGAGAAAAGCCTTTACCTAAGGTTTCACCATGGCGACTATAATAACGACCATTATCAGCCTGAATCGCATAATAGCTCGTTTTCCCACTAATAATATGGATCGCTTCGACATTCCCCAAATCTGTGACCTTACCATTAATATATTCACGCTTAACTAAAATCGCAAAACGGTCACCTTTTTTCAGCTTATTCGTTGCAATTTGCCATTGCAATCCGCTCGCAAGCTGATTAATTTGACGTTGAGATAACCCGACTTCTTTTAAGCTTGAAGTAAAATCACCTTTAATCGAGCCTTTCACCACATCTTGTTTCCAAGTACCTTGTTTTTCAATCGTTTGTACTGAAAATTGATTTTTGCCTTTACGTTCAAAAATTTTCTCTTCTTTTTCTGAGATAAGCCAGTTCATATATTCTAGCTCACCTTCATTATCCAAAATCCAATAGAACTGCTGGCCGGCTTGTAAATTCGTTAATTGTGGGAATTTTTTCTCTAGTGCTTTTGCAGTCGCACTTCCTAGTCCTGATTGCTCTAAGACATCCTTCAATTTATCACCACGTGTTACCGTATAACTAAATTGATTTTGGATACGGATTGCTTGATCTGCGACATCTAGTACATCTTCTAAAATATTTTCAGCTTCTTCTGGGAGTTTATCTTCAGGCTTAGCCTCAGTACCCGCCATGGCCTCAACTTCATCATCGATATCAGTCAATTCATCTTCATAGGAGGTCGCATTTTCATCAACAGGTTCATTTAATGATTGTGCCTCTTCCTCTGATTTTGCTGCATCAATATCAATATAGGTTAACTCTCCAGCAATATCATCTGCAAGATTTGCAACTGCCGAGTTTGAATCTACAGGCAACTCTTGACTCTCTTCTTTCCTTAAATTATTTTCAGTTGTCGATGGTTGATTTTCACTCAACACAATGTCTGATTTAGCTGGCTCAACATTCTGTTCTGTGGAAACATTTACAGGTACTGAATTTATCGATTCAGCCGTTTGATTCTTTAACGTTAATACAATGCCAATAAAAATGCATAATAACGCTAACAAAAAAATAAAGGCTTTAAAGCGATTCTTTTTTCGGCGACGATCTCTCGCAAATATTACGTGTTGCAAAATATTTTTCCTAAGTTATTTTTATATTTCTTTCTTATAAATCATATCAAGTTTCGTATAGACCGAAAGAAACATGAAAAATTCATCTCTATCTTGTCAAAGATAAAAAAATCCGTTACCTTGCATAACTTATATCCTTAATTTTATTATTGTTATGCAGATCAAGCAAATTCGGAAACATCCTTCTTCGCAAGAACCTCTCGTTCAATTAGACAATATTAATGTCTATTACAATGAAGTTCCCGCATTAGAACATATCCATTTACGTCTTTATCCCAATTCTATTACGACCATTGTGGGGCCAAATGGTGGAGGGAAATCCACCTTATTAAAAGTATTACTGAAGTTACAAAAACCAACCTCAGGAAATGTTATCCACCAAAAAAATTTAAAAATTGGTTATGTTCCTCAAAAACTCTACCTTGATCACTCGATTCCAATCACGGTAGAAAAATTTCTGTCGCTCAAACCTAATAGTACAAAAAGTCTTATTGATGAAGCATTAACTCTCTTTTCTATTACCCATCTTGCCCAAAATAGTATGCAAAAATTATCCGGTGGTGAGCTACAACGTGTACTGTTAGCACGAGCAATACTAGATCGCCCACAATTACTTGTTTTAGATGAACCCATGCAAGGTGTGGATATTACAGGGCAAACGGAACTCTATCAACTATTAAATAAAACAAGGTCATGGCTAAATTGTGCGATTTTAATGGTTTCCCATGATTTAAATATTGTGATGGCAAATACCGATGAGGTGCTTTGTATCAATCGACATATTTGTTGTGAGGGAACACCTGAAATGATCTCGTCTGATCCTAGCTTTATCCACTTTTTTGGTGACCAATTTGCAAAAAATGTCGCCTTTTATTCACACAAACACAATCATCATCACGATTTACATGGCAATGTCTGCAAATGTGACGGACAACACTAACGAGGTTTTATGTTTGATATTCTATTTCCTGCTTGGATCGCTGGAATTTTATTATCGCTCATCACCGCCCCTTTAGGGGCTTTTGTCGTCTGGCGAAAAATGGCGTATTTTGGAGATACACTCTCTCACTCGGCATTACTTGGTGTTGCATTTGGCTTTTTTCTTGAAATCGATCCCTATTTTGCAGTAATCGGCATGACATTACTGCTCGCATTAGGCTTAGTCTGGTTAGAACAACGTTCAAACCATTCCGTTGACACCCTACTGGGTATCATTGCCCATTGTAGCTTATCCCTTGGTGTTATTACGATAAGCCTATTAGACAATGTCCGAGTAGATTTAATGTCCTATCTCTTTGGCGATTTACTTGCCATTAATGTAGATGATGTCTTTTTTATTGCCATCGGCGTGGCTTGTATTGCAATTATTTTGGCTTTTTTCTGGAAAAAGTTCCTCTCTATGACCGTCAGTCCAGAACTTGCCCAAATTGAAGGGCTAAACATTGCCCGTTTACGCCTATTATTAATGCTACTGACCGCATTTACTATCGCACTTACCATGAAATTTGTTGGCGCGTTAATCATTACCTCCTTATTAATCATTCCATCTGCGACCGCAAGACGTTTTGCTAAAACCCCTGAAATGATGGTCATCTATGCTATTTTCTTTAGCATTATTGCGGTGACTGGAGGACTATTATTTTCTGCATTTAAAGATACGCCAGCGGGCCCATCCGTCGTGATTTGTGCAGGCAGTTTATTCCTTATGTCGTTATTCAAAAAAGAATCTAATTAAGATCAAGAAATTCTGATTTAGCCTATTGAATTTTTTGTAAATTTCCGCTTAAATCATACCGCTTGTTAGACAAAATAAAAGGATGCTAGACAGGCATCCTTTTATCTTTCTCTCAAGAGAATATAAAAATCTAGATTAACGACAACAAACATAAGAAGTAGTATATGTGCCAATTATTAGGAATGAATTGTAATACACCAACGGATATTACCTTCTCCTTTGAAGGTTTTCGACGGCGAGCGGGCTTAACCGATCATCATACAGATGGATTTGGTATTGCTTTTTTTGAAGGAAAGGGCGTGCGTATTTTTCGAGATAACCGCCCTGGAGCCTCTTCCCCAATGGCTGATCTTGTTAGCCAATATCGAATTAAATCTTTTAATGTTATCGCCCATATCCGCAAAGCGACGCGTGGCGATATTAATTTAGAAAACACCCACCCCTTTATGCGTGAAATTTGGGGCGAAAACTGGGTTTTTGCACACAACGGGACCGTTGATGTCAAAGTTTGCCCAAATAGTCATTATCAACCTATCGGAACCACAGATTCAGAAGCCGCATTTTGTTGCATTGCCGCAAGCTTAAAAAAACGCTTTTCACAAAAACCAAGTGAAAAAGAGATTTTTGATGCCGTGATTGAAATTGCCAGTGAAATTGCAACTCATGGCGTATTTAACTTTATTATGTCGAACGGACATTGGATGATTGCTCGTTGCTCAACGAATTTACATTACGTCTGTCGCAAAGCGCCATTTGGAACGGCATTACGTGATGATGATGTGATGATTGACTTCCGTGAATACACTAAGGAGTCTGACAAAGTGACCATTATTACCACTCAACCACTTACCAAAAATGAGAATTGGACAAAGATGAAAAATGGTGGCTATGTCTTTTTTAAAGACGGTGATGTGTTATTTGAAGTCGAGGGTACATTACCTGACTGTAAACCACATGTCTAATGAATATTTCAGTGTTTATATGAATAAGGTCTAGCAAAATGCTAGACCTTATTTATTTTATTGCACTGAAGTTGTGACTTTTGATTTTTTAATTTTTATTGGATTAGTGGCTTGAGGCACAATCTCAATCCCTTCAGGTGGATTTTGTAACGCAATTGCCAACACTTCATCAATGGTTTCCACCGCGTGAATGGCTAGAGCTTGTTTTGCATTTTCAGGGATTTCTTCCAAATCTTTTTCATTCTCTTTTGGAATAATCACAGTCTTAATGCCACCACGATGTGCCGCTAACAATTTCTCTTTTAAGCCACCGATTGGCAAGACTTTACCACGCAAGGTAATTTCACCGGTCATTGCCACATCTGCACGCACTGGATTGCCCGTTAAGCTAGAGACTAACGCAGTACACATTGCAATACCTGCACTTGGGCCATCTTTCGGCGTTGCGCCTTCAGGAACGTGAACATGAATATCACGTTTTTCGTGGAAATCGCTCGCAATACCTAATTTTTCAGCTCTTGCACGCACGACCATCATTGCCGCTTGAATGGACTCTTTCATCACATCACCAAGAGAACCTGTGTAAGAGAACTTCCCTTTACCAGCCACAGAAGCGGTTTCAATCGTCAATAAATCACCGCCGACTTCCGTCCACGCTAAACCTGTCACTTCACCGATACGGTTCTGGCTATCCATTTTGCCGTAATCAAAACGCTGTACGCCCAAGTAATCTTTTAAGTTTTCTTGGCTAACGGTGATCGATTTGAGTTTCTTATCCATCACTAACGCTTTTACCGCTTTACGACAAATTTTCGCAATCTCACGTTCAAGGCTACGCACCCCAGCTTCACGGGTGTAGTAACGAATAATGCCCAAAATCGCACTATCATCAATCACAAGTTCGCCAGCTTTCAAGCCGTTATTCTCTTGCTGTTTCGCAATCAAATGATCTTTAGCAATGTGCATTTTTTCATCTTCCGTATAACCCGAAAGGCGAATAACTTCCATACGGTCTAACAATGCAGGTGGAATGTGCATTGAGTTTGATGTCGCCACAAACATCACATCAGACAGATCGTAATCGACTTCTAAATAGTGATCGTTAAAGGCTTTATTCTGTTCAGGATCAAGCACTTCAAGCAGTGCAGACGCAGGATCACCACGCATATCTTGTGCCATTTTGTCGATTTCATCGAGTAAGAAAAGCGGGTTTTTAACGCCAACTTTTGCCATTTTCATCATCAACTGACCTGGCATTGAACCGATGTAAGTACGGCGATGACCACGAATTTCCGCTTCATCACGTACGCCACCTAATGCCATACGCACATATTTTCTGCCTGTTGCATTCGCAATCGACTGACCCAGTGACGTTTTACCCACGCCCGGTGGTCCAACTAAGCAAAGGATCGGGCCTTTGAGCTTGTTCAAACGGCTTTGTACCGCAAGGTATTCCAAAATACGTTCTTTAACACGCTCTAATCCGTAGTGATCTTTATCCAGCACTTCTTGAGCTTTTTGCAAATCTTTCTTCACAACAGACCGCTTGTGCCACGGCATTTGTAAAATCCAGTCGATATAACTACGCACAACTGTTGCTTCAGCAGAACTTTGTGGCATTGCTTTCAGCTTATTAAATTCGCTATCCACCTTTTCTTGCACTTCTTTTGGCAATTTTGCTTCGGCAATTTTTTCTTTGAGCTTATCTAACTCACTCTGTTCCGCTTCTTCTTCGCCACCCAGCTCTTTACGAATTGCCTTAATTTGCTCATTCAGATAATAATCACGCTGATTTTTTTCCATCTGCTGTTTAACACGGTTACGGATACGGCTTTCGGTTTCCATTGTGTCCATTTCCGTTGCCATCGCTAACAACAAGGCTTCAAAACGAGCAATAAGATTAGGCTCTTCCAACAACGCCTGTTTTTGTTTTACCGAAGCAATCAAATTTGCAGACATCGTATCTGCCAAGCGGTCTTCAAAGGTAATTTTTTGCAATTTTGGTAAAATTTCTGCAGGGACTTTTTTATTGCTTTTAACGTAATTTTCAAACTCATTGAGTGCAGTTTTGGCAATCGCTTTTAACTCTTCGTTATCGTCTTGATAATCAGAAGGCATTGGGGAAACGCCAGCCCAAAAGCCATTTTCATCATCCTGAATATGCTCAATTTTGCCACGCACCTGACCTTCGACTAATACTTTTACGGTGCCGTCAGGAAGATTTAACATTTGAATGATATTTGCCATAACACCAACATCATAAATATCTTCAGTAGTTGGGTCTTCTTTATTCGGATCTTTTTGTGTCACTAAAAATAGTTGTTTGTTGGTATCCATCGCCGCACGTAACGCTTGGACTGATTTTTCACGTCCAACAAATAACGGCATTACCATATAAGGAAAGACGACAACATCTCGTAGTGGTAATAGAGGTAATTCAATTAATTTCTTTTTTCTTGCCATTGGATTGCTCTCCTAAAAATAGAATTCTCACATTATGGGGGTAGATTTTGGAAATACAAGTGGAAAACGTAATAAAATAAAAGCATTCAACATTTAGTGAAAAAATGCTATATTTCAGTAAAATTTTGCCAATAAATTCAAAGAAAAATGACGCATTATCAAGATATTTCTATCGCATTAGCAGGGGTGTGCCAATCTGCAAGCCTCGTACAACAATTTGCACATAAAGGTATTGCTGATCGTGATACATTTAAACATTCTTTAGAAAGTTTATTTATTACCCAACCAGATTCAACACTGGATGTTTTTCAAGGGAATTTATCTCATTTAAAACAAGGGCTTGAAACAGCATTAGCTCAGTTTGGTGGAGCAAAAGGTAAATTGGATACTGAAATTGGTCGCTATTGGATTGGCGTGTTAGCTTTAAGTCAAAAACTTGATAAAAATCCCCAAGCAAAAGCAAATTTAGCTCAACGCTTACAACAATTAGAACGTCAGTTATCCCTTTATGACAATGATATTTTACATGAGCAAATGATTGCCAATATTGCGAGTATTTATAGCGATATTATTAGCCCGCTAGGTTCTCGAATTCATGTTTTAGGTGTACATAATTATCTCACTCGTCCTGATATTCAAAATCGAGTAAGAGCATCGCTACTGGCGGGTATTCGCGCTGGTATTTTATGGCAACAAGTGGGAGGAAGTCGTTGGCAATTTTTCTTTTCCCGCAAAAAAATTCTGAATGCAACACAATATTTATATTCACAACTCTAACGGAGAAAACCCCTATGCAACTTAATGCTTTAACTGCATTGTCCCCGATTGACGGTCGCTACCAAGACAAAGCTGCCGCACTTCGCCCGATTTTCAGTGAATTTGGCTTGCTTAAATTTCGTGTTACCGTAGAAGTTCGTTGGTTACAAAAACTGGCTTCTCACGCACAAATCAACGAGGTTCCTGCTTTTTCTGAAAAAGCAAACGATTACCTAGATCAGATCGTTAAAAATTTCTCTATTGAAGATGCCGAGCGTATTAAAACGATTGAACGTACCACTAATCACGATGTTAAAGCCGTTGAATATTTCTTAAAAGAGAAGTGCGAAGCCTTGCCTGAACTACAAAAAATCAATGAATTTATTCACTTTGCTTGTACTTCTGAAGATATCAATAATACTTCTCATGCCTTGATGCTCAAAACGGCTCGTCAAGAAGTTTTATTGCCTGAATGGAAAAAAGTGATTGATGCGGTCGTAGAGCTTGCGAATCGCTACAAAGATATTCCGCTTCTTTCTCGCACGCACGGTCAGCCTGCCAGCCCAACCACAATTGGTAAAGAAATGGCAAATGTTGCGTATCGTTTAAAACGTCAATATAAGCAGTTAGAAAACTTAGAAATTTTAGCTAAAATCAATGGGGCAGTAGGTAACTACAATGCACATTTATCTGCTTATCCTGATGTAGATTGGCACACTTTCAGCCAAGAGTTTGTAACAGAATCTTTAGGCGTAACTTGGAACCCATACACCACTCAAATTGAACCGCACGATTACATTGCAGAATTTTTTGATTGTGTCGCTCGCTTCAATACGATTGTGATCGACTTTGACCGTGATATGTGGGGCTATATTGCATTAAATCACTTTAAACAACGTACTATCGCAGGTGAAATTGGTTCTTCTACAATGCCACATAAAGTCAATCCAATTGACTTTGAAAATTCAGAAGGCAACTTAGGTTTAGCCAATGCGGTAATGAACCATTTAGGGCAAAAATTACCGATTTCTCGTTGGCAACGTGATTTAACCGACTCAACCGTATTGCGTAACTTAGGCGTAGGTTTAGGTTATGCGTTGATTGCTTATGCTTCTACGCTAAAAGGGATCAGTAAGTTAGAAGTGAATGAGCAACATTTGCGAGAGGAGTTAGATCAAAACTGGGAAGTGTTAGCAGAGCCAATTCAAACGGTGATGCGCCGTTATGGTATTGAAAAGCCGTATGAAAAACTCAAAGAGCTAACCCGTGGTAAACGTGTAGATGGCGAGGCGATGCGTCAATTTATTGATGGATTGGCATTGCCACAAGCAGAGAAAGATCGCTTAAAACAGATGACCCCTGCAAGCTATATTGGCTATGCAGTGGAACTTGTTGAAAAGCTGTAAAGTTTTGCTGAAAAGTGACTGCTTTATCAATACAAGCGGTCACTTTTAGGAAAAATTTTGCAAATGTGAATTGGGAGAATAAAAATGAAACAGTCCATTCGCCATAATAAAATTATCGAATTGGTTAATCAATTAGGTTATGTCAGCACGGAAGAGCTAGTCGCACAATTAAATGTGAGTTCTCAAACGATCCGACGTGATCTGAATGAACTTGCCGAAAATAATTTAATTCGCCGCCATCACGGTGGTGCTGGAGTTCCTTCGAATAGTGAGAATAGTGACTACACTGAAAGAAAATATTTCTTTTCAGAGCAAAAGGAATATATTGGTCAGCGTGTCGCTAGACTGATTCCGAATGGTTCTTCTCTCTTTATCGATATTGGTACAACACCTGAAGCGGTTGCTTTTGCATTACTCTCTCACAAAGACCTACGTATTGTCACCAATAACTTAAATGCTGCCCATATCCTCAAAGAGAAAGAGGATTTTCAAATTACGATTGCAGGCGGAGGACTACGTCCCGATGGTGGTATTATTGGTGAAGCAACTGTCAATTTCATCAATCAATTTCGTTTAGATTACTGCATTTTAGGTATTAGTGCGATAGAATCAGATGGTTCAATGATGGATTATGATTACCACGAAGTGCAAGTTAAACGTGCGTTAATGCGAAATGCCCGCAATGTGGTTCTTGTTACCGATCATTCTAAATTTACTCGCAATGCGATTGTGCGTTTAGGTGATGTCAGAGAGGTGAATTATCTCTTTACCGATCGCCCATTACCAATAGAATTGCAAAACCATCTTATTCACAGTGATGTTACTGTGCATATTTGTAACGAAAAATAAGAATGAAATCACATTTTAGTCAAGACAAATGGTTGGCTTATATGCAATTAATGCGTTTAGATAAGCCAATCGGTACTTTTTTATTACTTTGGCCGACCTTATGGGCGTTATTTGCGGTGGCAGATGGCATTCCGCCTTTACCTATTTTAATCATTTTTGTTCTTGGCGTGATTATCATGCGTGCGGCAGGCTGTGTCATCAACGACTATGCCGATCGCCATATTGACGGTAACGTACAAAGAACTTCACAACGCCCACTCGCCACAGGTAGAGCAACGGCAAAAGAAGCCAAAATACTCTTTGTTACACTGATTTTGGTTGCTTTTTTATTGGTATTACAGCTAAACCTTTATACTATCGGCTTATCTGTGATTGCTGTTGGTTTAGCCACCGTTTATCCTTTTATGAAACGTTACACCCATTTACCCCAATTTGTACTGGGAATGGCATTTGGTTGGTCAATTCCAATGGCATACGGAGCAGTAACTGAAACATTACCCCTAGAGTGTTGGTTACTTTTTTTTGCTAATCTCGCTTGGACGGTTGCCTACGACACCCAATATGCAATGGTGGATAGAGATGATGATTTACGAATCGGCGTAAAATCAACCGCAATTTTATTTGCTCAATACGACAATAAAATCATTGCCTTATTACAAGCTACCGCATTAATCCTACTTACGATTTTTGGAAAAATAAGCCATTATTCAACCGCTTATTTCGTTGCATTAGGGCTAACTGCTACCTTATTTATCTATCAATGTAAACTCACCAAACAACGTGAACGAGAAGCTTGTTTCAAAGCCTTTTTAAATAATCATTATGTAGGCATGGGGATCTTCATTGCGATTTTAATCGGCATTTATACTGCTTAGTGTTGAAAATAAAAACAACCGATTGAAACCACACGATTTTTACTTGCAACCTTAACCGAAGCCCCCTATAATGCACCCATTCATCTTGCTAGTAAATCTGGCAGAAATCCAAAATACCACCTCAATGCCTGAGTGGTGAAATCGGTAGACACAACGGATTCAAAATCCGTCGCCCCTAAAGCGTGTCGGTTCGAGTCCGACCTCAGGCACCATCGTACTAGACTGCACAAAAAACAGATTTCTTTACTAATTAAAATGGAGAGATTTGTATGCTACAGTCTATCAAACCGTTTATTGTTACTGTAATGTCCACTAAAGGTGGAGTAACAAAATCAACTAATGTCGCAAATATAGGTGCTTTCTGTGCTGATCACAGTATTAAAACTTTAATGATCGACACTGATGTTCAAGCTACCCTATCGTCTTATTATCATATTGAAGATTCCGCACCTTTTGGATTATATGAATTTTTCACTCGACCTGATCTTCCATTAAATGAGATCATATCTCGGACAGAATTCTCTAATTTGGATTTAATCCAATCTAACGACCCACTAGATAAGCTCTCTACCGTTCTTACAAGTACACCAGGTGGTATCCTAAAGTTCAATCAACTTGTTAAAAAAATTGATGGCTATGATTTAATCATAGTTGACACTAGAGGTACACGGGGCATTACGGTTGATATGACAGTCCTTGCTAGCGATCTTATCCTTTCTCCACTAAGACCAGAGTTGGTATCTGCTCGTGAATTTATGCGTGCTACCTTAGGTATATATAAAAATCTAAACATTTTTACAGACTACGGTACTCTTATATAAATTCGTGCGGTTAACATTTATGTACCTTCATTTAGATCTATAAATTATGCCTGTACCATTTAACTCTATTTAATTGCTATATGGTGGTAGTATTTAAGTTATTTATGCTAGTAGCTTTGAACTATACTCAAATGACAGTATTAATTTTGATATTTTTAAACATGCTGAACCAGCATAAACTCTTCACACAAATTTTATAGTTTTCCCCAAGAATCATTCCAAATCTATGATTACTTTTCTCTCTTAAACAGAATGACAAACTTTTAGACTGTCACAACAAAATTACAACATATCTTTCTATTATGAAATATTTACTCATATTTCCCGTACTGTGCTGTTTAGAAAATTTTTCTCATGCTCAAAATATTGAACCAAGAATTGGAAAAATATGTCATGCTGAACCAGAGTACTCTAATTATAATTATGCGGGGCTTTGGGAACTTGGGGACGACGGAAAACTACAGTGTAACTATTGGCAGTTTTTATCAGACGAGCAAAAAAAGGAGGCTATTGAGTTACGTTTTGGATCACGGTTAGATAATAAAGATTCTTATGACAATAACATAGATGATGAAACTGACCATGAGCTTGAAATTTATATATATGAAGAATAGTGGCAAAAAGGAAAAGGCTAAGGGATAATAAGGGTAAATTTTTCAAGGGCAACCCGCTCCACTGAAGTGGAGCGGGCTTACCCAAAAAGGTTCATTTACTTATGAAAAGGCTAAAGGGCTAAAAGGCTTGATAAAACATCTAAAGTGTCACACAATATTATCAAGCGAATATTTGAACTATAAAAAAGAATGACAAAAAAATTTCATATAGAAGCCATACAGAAGTGGGAATCACAAGAGTACGAGAATACCTCTTTTGATATGAGTCATCTTAATGCACACGAACTAATCATTCATAGTAAAAAAATGGATTATAAACTCGTTGTTACTTACGGATTGCACTGTTTTACGAAGAATGATTCACCATTTTCACTACCTATATTAGTAAAGGATTCTTCTGGAGATACTCGTCAATTTGACGTTGAAAGATACTTAGCATCCAAAGAGTTGAGGAATATATTATTTTCCGAAGATATTTTAGGACAGTTGAGATTTTATAAAAGTGATCAAAAACGGTATTTCACGATTCATAAAATGAATAATTTTACTAACAAAATTGAACCATATAAGATATGCGTGACTTTTTTTAAAGAAAACCGTTTATTGCGATTGCACGTTCTGACAGCCTATTTTGTGAGAGAAGGAACAGGAACAGAAGATAATCCAATCCCCTCAAATACTCCATCATTTACTATTTTTAAACTGCTTTCTGATCTTATAAAAAGTCCAAAATCCAGTAGTTCAGGAGCTAAAGAAGGATATAGATAAAATATCGCCCCGACCAATCTAGACTGGTCGGGGCTCAGCTACACTTATAGATAACAAGTATAGGGCAGGTCGCTATTAAAATATGCTCTGGGCAAACTCCATTTCTGAAGCAGCGGGGTGCGACTCGTAGAAAGAGTCCCTGTATCCACCCTATGAGTATTATAGAGATATTATTTTTTTATGCAACTCCTTATAGTTTTTTAAATTCTCTTAAATCAAATTTACATTTCTATTGTGAGCAATAATGATGATTTAACCGATTAAGTTTATGCCCTTGTTGGTAAATATCATTGTGTTGAATAAGGCGTTGTTGTGAGTATTCAGGGTTTAGTTCATCTCGGGTAAAACCATATTCTGCCTGTGCCTGTTGGGTGAGATAGCCACAACTATCATAGGTATAACGCTCCTGCTCACGGTTTTGGTCATATTGGAAAAATAAGGCATAGTAGACAAAAGTGTTGGTTTTTTTGCAAACTATGCCTCTAATGGACAAAAGTGTTGGTTTTAATTATTTTTCCTAATTATTACCAACTCTTTTTATTTAAAAAATCCTTTATAAACATAATCTTATGCTTTTTCGTTAATCCGCTATGAACCGATAATTTCTGTTTCAGTTCTTTAAATAACCCTTCCAACCTATTTGTTGTTTTTTCTATATTTAAGTGAGCATATTCTTCAAAGGTGAATAAATATTTCATATAGTATTTTAAACTGGTATAAGCCTCTCTTACATTACGGTGTTTATAAGGAAAATATCCTTTCTCATTGGGATATTCAGACCGTTCATCTAAAAACTCTTTATGTTTTAAATACCATTGATGTAATCTTAAATAAAATTCATTTTTGTGGCTTTCTTTTAGCGTTTTTACAATAATCTTTAATTCTTTACCTGCTTGTGATTGATGCTTTTTTCTTAATTTTCTCATCACAATGGCGACCATATGGAAGTGGCACATTTGAATTGGTGTATTAAATAAATCCTTTAATAGCCCTCTACGTCCATCATTTGTAATGGATTGAATCATATAGCCTTTTTCTCGAAGTATATTCAATGCGAGCTTATAATAGAGGTCTTTTTCTGTTTTTACGACACGATGATAAACGACTTTTTTAGATAAGGTATCTATTAAAACTAATACACCAAATTCACGACCAAAGAAGGTCACGTCTGCAATAATCTTGAGATAGGTTTGTTGTAAAGGAATTAATTTAGCTTTGGGGGATTTTTCAATATAACGTTGAATAGTTCTAATGGAACAGCGATATTTTTCGGCTAATTGTTTATAGGTTTGTTTTCCTATGGTGTAATCAGTCCAAATATCTATTGGATTTAATTTATTTGTGGAAGAAAAGGTTTTATGACAGGATGAACAAAAGTATCTCTGAATATTATTTTTCTTTCCATACTTTTGGATATTGTTCTTAAGGCAAAAAGGACAGTTTTTTGTTCATATTTCAAAAAGTGGGCTTAAAGTCTTGTACTATAAGGCTTTAGCCCACTTTTTACCAACACTTTTGTCTACTATGCCCCTTTTAATTTCACTTGAAATCATCAAGACTGTAGCGATAGTAGGTGCTATTCCCCTTGCTGTCCGTATAAGTGGTCAGTCTGCCGGCGAAGTCGTAGTGAAAATGTGCCGTGCTACCGTCTGCGTAAGTGACCTGTACCGGCTGGTGTCGTTCGTCATAACAGTAAGTGGTGTGATCTCCTTCCGCATCCGTGATGCCCGTAAGCTGTCCCCATTCATTGTAACGGAAAGCGGTGCGATTGCCCGAGCAATCTTCCGTTTCCACCAGTTGGTGTTGGGCGTTGTAGCGAAAATGCGTGCGGTTGCCTAAAGGGTCTATCACTGCCGTGCGTAAACCTTTCTCGTTATACACAATATGCTGACTTTCCCCTTCTGCATTGGTAAACATTATCAGATTGCCTTGCCCGTCATAAGCATAACGGCTTGTATGTCCCATCATATCAATCTGCTCAATTAAGCGACCTTGGTTGTCATAACCATAATACTGTCTTTAATTGTCTGAACGTATCTGTTCAACCAACTGCCCTTGTGCATTGTAGCGAAATTCGGATTTTCGTCCGGCACGGTCCGTTTGTGACAGTAGCCGCCCTAACTTGTCTCGTTCAAATTGCTGTGTGCTACCATCTGCAAACACCCGTTTGACCAACGCTTGATGATGGTCAAAGTGGTATTGTTCAATGCGACCTAGATTATCCGTCACTTCGGTATAGTTCGGGAAATAACGGAATTGCCAATCTTCGCCTAAATTCGTGCGGTTGCGAATGACCTTGCCACCCAGCTCATATTTATCGTACTCATAACGAGAAACCAAACCCGCCGCATTTTGATGTGAGGTTAATAAATGATGTTGGTAAGCAAATTGACGTACCTTTTCGCCTTGTGCATTTTCAACAGCAATTAAATCCCCCTCAAGGTTATAGCGGTAACGTACCAGTAAATGCGTTAATGCCGTATCTTCTGCTTGCTGCCACGCCACCGACACAAGACGTAAGCGGTTTTCAGATACCGCCTCAAATACCAATCGGAAAACCCGACCGTTACCATCCATAATTTTGTGCGGCAAACCTCGTTCATCATAGTAAAACTGCTGTTGATTGGCGTGACTGTCATACACTCGCACTAAGGCAAAATGGCGATAATCCCCACGCAACGATTTAAAACAGAACGTCAAAGACCGGTCTAAACCACTGATTTCAATCTCGCCATTCGCCAACAACGTTACCCACATTTGCTCTGCCTGAATAAACACACCGGCACCACCTGCCGTTAATTCAGGAAGTAATATCTCTCGACCTTGTTCATCAATATACACAAAACCTCGAGATTGACGCTCAACACGCTGACATCCCGGTACCGACCAGCCTTGTCCCAACCAGCCCACACCAAGTTGGTCTGAATAGTAACTCCGTGCTGATGAATCCCCTAATGATTTTTATCAAAATCATTAAGTTAAGGTAGATACACATCTTGTCATATGATCAAATGGTTTCGCCAAAAATCAATAATCAGACAACAAAATGTGCGAACTCGATATTTTACACGACTCTCTTTACCAATTCTGCCCCGAATTACACTTAAAACGACTCAACAGCTTAACGTTGGCTTGCCACGCCTTACTTGACTGTAAAACTCTCACTCTTACCGAACTTGGCCGTAACCTGCCAACCAAAGCGAGAACAAAACATAACATCAAACGAATCGACCGATTGTTAGGTAATCGTCACCTCCACAAAGAGCGACTCGCTGTATACCGTTGGCATGCTAGCTTTATCTGTTCGGGCAATACGATGCCCATTGTACTTGTTGACTGGTCTGATATTCGTGAGCAAAAACGGCTTATGGTATTGCGAGCTTCAGTCGCACTACACGGTCGTTCTGTTACTCTTTATGAGAAAGCGTTCCCGCTTTCAGAGCAATGTTCAAAGAAAGCTCATGACCAATTTCTAGCCGACCTTGCGAGCATTCTAGCGAGTAACACCACACCGCTCATTGTCAGTGATGCTGGCTTTAAAGTGCCATGGTATAAATCCGTTGAGAAGCTGGGTTGGTACTGGTTAAGTCGAGTAAGAGGAAAAGTACAATATGCAGACCTAGGAGCGGAAAACTGGAAACCTATCAGCAACTTACATGATATGTCATCTAGTCACTCAAAGACTTTAGGCTATAAGAGGCTGACTAAAAGCAATCCAATCTCATGCCAAATTCTATTGTATAAATCTCGCTCTAAAGGCCGAAAAAATCAGCGCTCGACACGGACTCATTGTCACCACCCGTCACCTAAAATCTACTCAGCGTCGGCAAAGGAGCCATGGATTCTAGCAACTAACTTACCTGTTGAAATTCGAACACCCAAACAACTTGTTAATATCTATTCGAAGCGAATGCAGATTGAAGAAACCTTCCGAGACTTGAAAAGTCCTGCCTACGGACTAGGCCTACGCCATAGCCGAACGAGCAGCTCAGAGCGTTTTGATATCATGCTGCTAATCGCCCTGATGCTTCAACTAACATGTTGGCTTGCGGGCGTTCATGCTCAGAAACAAGGTTGGGACAAGCACTTCCCGGCTTACGCCACCATCAAAGGTATTGAGGTGATGCGTGCACTACGCAAAGGCCAGGCCTCAGCATTTTATTATGGTGATCCCCTGGGCGAAATGCGCCTGGTAAGCAGAGTTTTTGAAATGTAAGGCCTTTGAATAAGACAAAAGGCTGCCTCATCGCTAACTTTGCAACAGTGCCGCCCCAGCAGCATCTCCAGCTGTGAACGCTGTTCGGCTGACGGTATCAGTGCCAGTTTGTTCCACAGGCGCAACGTCGCCTTTTCCCTTACCTCTGAAATCAACCGGGTCAGCGTAGTGGCTCCGGGGAGAATAATAGTCTATCCCGGCATTGCCAGTCGGGGATATTAAAAAGAGTATAGGTTTTTATTGCGATAAACTAGGTTTCACTTTGGTTCACCATGAAGATGGATTCGCAGTTCTAATGTGTAATGAGGTTCGGATTCATCTATGGGAGGCAAGTGATGAAGGCTGGCGCTCTCGTAGTAATGATTCACCGGTTTGTACAGGTGCGGAGTCGTTTATTGCTGGTACTGCTAGTTGCCGCATTGAAGTAGAGGGAATTGATGAATTATATCAACATATTAAGCCTTTGGGCATTTTGCACCCCAATACATCATTAAAAGATCAGTGGTGGGATGAACGAGACTTTGCAGTAATTGATCCCGACAACAATTTGATTAGCTTTTTTCAACAAATAAAAAGCTAAAATCTATTATTAATCTGTTCAGCAATCGGGCGCGATTGCTGAATAAAAGATACGAGAGACCTCTCTTGTATCTTTTTTATTTTGAGTGGTTTTGTCCGTTACACTAGAAAACCGAAAGACAATAAAAATTTTATTCTTGCTGAGTCTGGCTTTCGGTAAGCTAGACAAAACGGACAAAATAAAAATCTAAATATGCTTGAACAACTTGTAACTTAAATTCATAACTGTATTTTGCCATAAAAAATGACCTCCCATAAGTTAGATTTTTAGTCTAACTTATGGGGGTCAGTTCATTCTACACTTGGGCTGCATGTTTTGATTAATTATCTAATATCTCCGGATCTCCTGTAAAGGAATATAAAACTGCCTGCATGTTTTTCAAATAAAATACGGTGAATTTCCCATCATCAGCGCTATACCAATCTCTCAAAGGCGGATTTGCTTCAAGCATTGCTTCCCTTGCTTCCACGGTATCATCAATTACGGCTTCGCCGGTGAGCCGAATCCATTTTCCTTTTGCCATACCTGAGACTTCCACCTTTGAATTTGCCAATAACTGCTGATAAACTTTTTTCTGATTGGTTGTACCAAGATAGACCTTGCCATTCCTCTCCATGGCTGCATTAAACGGTCTGACCCTTGGCTGGTCTCCTTCAACGGTTGCAAAATAAAAAGTTTTTGCTTCATTTAAAAAATCAACAACTTGACTCATCCTTTTTTACCTCCATAAATAAATTTTTCTTTACTTTTCTTTGACCTAAATTCCACGTGCATTTTTTATTAGCTTAAAAGAACACTATTTCACGAAGAATTTAAACTGATACTCCCACATTGTAACATTATTTACCACCACCTTTCAATCTTTTTCAATAAATTATTGATTGCAACTTTTGAGGGCACTGTTGCAAAGTTAGCGATGAGGCAGCCTTTTGTCTTATTCAAAGGCCTTACATTTCAAAAACTCTGCTTACCAGGCGCATTTCGCCCAGGGGATCACCATAATAAAATGCTGAGGCCTGGCCTTTGCGTAGTGCACGCATCACCTCAATACCTTTGATGGTGGCGTAAGCCGTCTTCATGGATTTAAATCCCAGCGTGGCGTTGATTATCCGTTTCAGTTTGCCATGATCGCATTCAATCACGTTGTTCCGGTACTTAATCTGTCGGTGTTCAACGTCAGACGGGCACCGGCCTTCGCGTTTGAGCAGAGCAAGCGCGCGACCATAGGCGGGCGCTTTATCCGTGTTGATGAATCGTGGGATCTGCCACTTCTTCACGTTGTTGAGGATTTTACCCAGAAACCGGTATGCAGCTTTGCTGTTACGACGGGAGGAGAGATAAAAATCGACAGTGCGGCCCCGGCTGTCGACGGCCCGGTACAGATACGCCCAGCGGCCATTGACCTTCACGTAGGTTTCATCCATGTGCCACGGGCAAAGATCGGAAGGGTTACGCCAGTACCAGCGCAGCCGTTTTTCCATTTCAGGCGCATAACGCTGAACCCAGCGGTAAATCGTGGAGTGATCGACATAAGTTTATCACCACCGACTATTTGCAACAGTGCCAATTTAAAGAAGTGTGATATACAACATAAAACAGCAGCATGACCTTTCTATATTTCGTTGCTTATCGAAGTGTTAATTTTCGGGTGGATTACTCTGTTTGTTGATTAATAACGGAGAAAAATATGATTGCTGTAATATTTGAGGTGCAAATACAACCCGACCAACAAACTCGCTATTTGACTTTAGCTGAGGAGTTAAGACCACTATTAAGTCATGTAGCTGGTTTTATTTCAATTGAACGTTTTCAAAGTCTAGCTACAGAAGGAAAAATGTTATCGCTATCTTGGTGGGAAAACGAATACGCAGTTCTGCAATGGAAAAATCATGTTTTACATGCGAAAGCTCAACAAGAAGGGCGAGAGTCAATATTTGATTTTTACAAAATTAGTATTGCTCATATTACTCGCGAATATTCATTTAAAAAGGACAAGGATAATGTTTGATGTTCACGTTGTTTTAGATAATCAAATAGGACAATTAGCATTACTAGGAAAAACATTAGGTAATAAAGGTATTGGATTGGAAGGGGGAGGGATATTTACGGTTGGTGATGAATGCCATGCTCATTTTCTTGTTGAACAAGGAAAGGAAGCTAAAATAGCGCTAGAGCAAGCTGGACTGTTAGTACTTGCGATCCGGACACCATTAATTCGTAAGTTAAAACAGGAAAAACCGGGGGAACTTGGCGAAATAGCACGAGTATTGGCGGAGAATAACATTAATATTTTAGTGCAATACAGTGACCATGCTAACCAACTGATATTAATAACGGACAATGATAGTATGGCTGCATCTGTTACGCTCCCTTGGGCAATAAAGTGAACTTGCGATGGCTAATTTAATACGAAAAGAGGTTACCTTTGAGTCCTCAATAGCCGCGATAGGGGCGGCTATGTCTGACATTTCACGAGTTAAAATACTCAGTGCTTTGATGGATGGGCGAGCTTGGACGGCCACTGAGCTAAGTTCTGTGGCGAATATATCAGCTTCAACGGCGAGCAGTCATTTATCTAAATTATTAGATTGCCAGCTAATCACAGTAGTAGCTCAAGGCAAGCATCGTTATTTTCGGCTAGCAGGAAAAGATATTGCTGAATTGATGGAAAGTATGATGGGGATCTCCTTAAACCATGGCGTACATGCCAAAGTTTCCACGCCAGTGCATTTACGAAAAGCACGTACTTGCTATGATCATTTAGCTGGCGAAGTTGCCGTTAAGATCTATGATTCCCTTTGTCAACAGCAATGGATCACTGAAAATGGTTCAATGATCACATTAAGTGGTATTCAATATTTTCATGAAATGGGAATTGACGTTCCTTCCAAACATTCACGTAAAATCTGTTGTGCGTGTTTAGATTGGAGTGAACGCCGTTTCCATTTAGGTGGGTACGTTGGAGCCGCATTATTTTCGCTTTATGAATCTAAAGGGTGGTTAACTCGACATCTTGGTTACCGTGAAGTTACCATCACGGAAAAAGGTTATGCTGCTTTTAAGACCCACTTTCAC
The DNA here is from genome assembly GCF_004519515.1 of Actinobacillus indolicus. Taxonomy (NCBI): domain Bacteria; kingdom Pseudomonadati; phylum Pseudomonadota; class Gammaproteobacteria; order Pasteurellales; family Pasteurellaceae; genus Actinobacillus; species Actinobacillus indolicus. The sequence goes on from NZ_CP038145.1 coordinate 178,256, forward strand.
ATTTAAGTTGTTTTTCTAATCCGCATATGATCAATTCAAGGCCGAATAAGAAGGCTGGCTCTGCACCTTGGTGATCAAATAATTCGATAGCTTGTCGTAATAATGGCGGCATACTATCAGTAGTAGGTGTTTCCCTTTCTTCTTTAGCGACTTGATGCTCTTGATCTTCCAATACGCAACCTAAAGTAAAATGCCCCACAGCGCTGAGTGCATATAATGCATTCTCTAGTGAAAAACCTTGTTGGCATAAAAAGGCTAATTGATTTTCGAGAGTTTCATACTGTTTTTCTGTAGGCCGTGTACCTAAATGTACTTTTGCTCCATCGCGATGACTTAGTAAAGCACATCTAAAACTTTTAGCGTTATTACGTAAAAAATCTTGCCAGCTTTCCCCTTCTAAAGGGCAAAAGTGAGTATGGTGCCTATCTAACATCTCAATGGCTAAGGCGTCGAGCAAAGCCCGCTTATTTTTTACATGCCAATACAATGTAGGCTGCTCTACACCTAGCTTCTGGGCGAGTTTACGGGTTGTTAAACCTTCGATTCCGACCTCATTAAGCAGCTCTAATGCGCTGTTAATCACTTTACTTTTATCTAATCTAGACATCATTAATTCCTAATTTTTGTTGACACTCTATCATTGATAGAGTTATTTTACCACTCCCTATCAGTGAGAGAGAAAAGTGAAATGAATAGTTCGACAAAGATCGCATTGGTAATTACGTTACTCGATGCCATGGGGATTGGCCTTATCATGCCAGTCTTGCCAACGTTATTACGTGAATTTATTGCTTCGGAAGATATCGCTAACCACTTTGGCGTATTGCTTGCACTTTATGCGTTAATGCAGGTTATCTTTGCTCCTTGGCTTGGAAAAATGTCTGACCGATTTGGTCGGCGCCCAGTGCTGTTGTTGTCATTAATAGGCGCATCGCTGGATTACTTATTGCTGGCTTTTTCAAGTGCGCTTTGGATGCTGTATTTAGGCCGTTTGCTTTCAGGGATCACAGGAGCTACTGGGGCTGTCGCGGCATCGGTCATTGCCGATACCACCTCAGCTTCTCAACGCGTGAAGTGGTTCGGTTGGTTAGGGGCAAGTTTTGGGCTTGGTTTAATAGCGGGGCCTATTATTGGTGGTTTTGCAGGAGAGATTTCACCGCATAGTCCCTTTTTTATCGCTGCGTTGCTAAATATTGTCGCTTTCCTTGTGGTTATGTTTTGGTTCCGTGAAACCAAAAATACACGTGATAATACAGATACCGAAGTAGGGGTTGAGACGCAATCGAATTCGGTATACATCACTTTATTTAAAACGATGCCCATTTTGTTGATTATTTATTTTTCAGCGCAATTGATAGGCCAAATTCCCGCAACGGTGTGGGTGCTATTTACCGAAAATCGTTTTGGATGGAATAGCATGATGGTTGGCTTTTCATTAGCGGGTCTTGGTCTTTTACACTCAGTATTCCAAGCCTTTGTGGCAGGAAGAATAGCCACTAAATGGGGCGAAAAAACGGCAGTACTGCTCGGATTTATTGCAGATAGTAGTGCATTTGCCTTTTTAGCGTTTATATCTGAAGGTTGGTTAGTTTTCCCTGTTTTAATTTTATTGGCTGGTGGTGGGATCGCTTTACCTGCATTACAGGGAGTGATGTCTATCCAAACAAAGAGTCATCAGCAAGGTGCTTTACAGGGATTATTGGTGAGCCTTACCAATGCAACCGGTGTTATTGGCCCATTACTGTTTGCTGTTATTTATAATCATTCACTACCAATTTGGGATGGCTGGATTTGGATTATTGGTTTAGCGTTTTACTGTATTATTATCCTGCTATCGATGACCTTCATGTTAACCCCTCAAGCTCAGGGGAGTAAACAGGAGACAAGTGCTTAGTTATTTCGTCACCAAATGATGTTATTCCGCGAAATATAATGACCCTCTTGATAACCCAAGAGGGCATTTTTTACGGCTGAATTTACAATCCAAGTGCAACAAAAAAAGAAGTACTCATCAACTAGAATATAATTTTGTTTCCACACAAAAACCACTTCCAAATGATGAGTACTTCCTACCGACATCTTACAATAAACGAGCGAGAAAAGATAATGATTTTACTCGCACAGGGCAAAAAACAAGCAGAAATTGCCAAAGCACTGGGACGTAGCTCCAGCACCATTTCTCGCGAGCTGAAACGACACGCTCTAGAAAGCTACAGTGCAACGAACGCACAAAACAGCTATTTGAAGCATCGTCAAAATAGCAAAGCACAGCGCAAATTAGAGCAGCCTGAATATTTCAATTTGGTGCAAGAAAAGTTTCTGACAGAAAACTGGTCGCCCGAACAAATCAGCGCACGATTAAAATTGGAAAAATCTGAATTATCCATTAGTTATTCAACCATTTATCGTGGTATTTATTCAGGGTTGTTTGATATAGGCGAACGCAAAGCCAGTCGCAAACTGCGCCACAAAGGCAAAACACGGCATACAAAAAATCATCATGAAAAACGTGGCAAAATTCAGATATCCAACCATTTGAACGACCGTCCCATTTCGGCGCAAAATCGCAGTCGCTTTGGACATTGGGAAGCTGATACCGTACTGGGTAAAGCGGGTGGAGCTTGTTTGCTGACGCTGACGGAACGCAAAAGTCGTTTTGAGTTGGTGAAGAAAATTCCTGCCAAAAAAGCCGAAGCAGTCCAAAAAGCCATGATTGAATTGCTGGATTCACATATATTGCGGTCAATTACGCCAGACCGTGGTAAAGAATTTGCCCAACATCGTTTGGTAACAGAAGCACTGGGTGTAGAATTTTACTTCCCCGAGCCGCATCAACCGTGGACACGGGGAACGAATGAAAATACAAATGGGTTACTTCGTGAATACTTTCCGAAGCACCAAGACATCAATCAGTGGAGCGAAGTTGATATTCAACAGGTGATCAATAAACTGAATTTACGACCACGTAAATGTTTAGGTTGGAAAACACCTTATGAAGTTTACTTCAAAAAATCGTTGCACTTGGTTTGACAATTCAAGGCTAAATTGCTAGACTTTTGCGCTTAAATTCGCCAAAATCTGTTTTTTTGTTCTACAAACAAATTATCCGAATTTCCGCGCAATGTACGTTTCAGGCTGCCTGAAATGCGTTGCGCCCCACACAAAACCTTGTTAATAGGAAATATTGAAAATGGATTTACGCAAATTAAAAAAACTGATTGATTTGGTTGAAGAATCAGGAATTGCCGAGATTGAAGTTACCGAAGGCGAAGAAAAAGTCCGCATTACGCGCACCGTGGCTGCGCCAGCACCTGCTCAAACCATTTATGCGACTGCGCCAATGGCTGCACCTGTTGCGCCTGCCCCTGCACCCGTAGCGGCTGCGCCTGTTGCTGCGGCGGCTGCACCGTCAGCCCCTGCTGCGCGTGATTTGAGCCAAGCGCAAAAATCGCCTATGGTTGGCACGTTCTACCGCGCACCAAGCCCAAGCGCACCTGCGTTTGTGGAAGTAGGCGCAACGGTTAAAGCAGGCGACACGCTGTGCATTATTGAAGCCATGAAATTGATGAATGAAATTGAAGCCGAAAAATCAGGCGTGATTAAAGAAATTTTGGTGGAAAACGGTCAGCCTGTGGAATTTGGCGAACCTTTGTTTATTATTGAATAATACGTTTCAGGCTGCCTGAACATTCATAACCCATAAAATAAGGAAACAAGATGAACATTCAAAATCCGCAAATTCAATCATACGATTTTCTGCGTGGCATGTATGATGACGGCTATTTTCCCAATTTTTTGGTGGACAAATGCAAAGCCATTTTTTTGAATGTGTGCCAACGCATTGAACAAGAACAACCCGACAATTTAGACGCGCTGTATGCCATCACGCACGAAGCCACCGAGCAACTCAATGAATTGCAAGATGAATTTGATGAAAATGACAGCGAAATTGAAACGGTTGCGCGTGATTGTTTTGGCGAAACCATGGAATTTATTGCCCAAGCTTATGGTTTTGATGACGCAGATGGTGAAGAATTGATTGCCCCGCGTGATTGGTAAAATTATTTTTCAGGCTGCCTGAAAAGAAATTTATTTAGTAAAATCAAAGGATAATTTATGTTAAATAAGTTAAAAATCGGCACATTATTATTGCTGACATTAACGGCTTGTTCGCCCAATTCTGTTCATTCGGTAACGTCTAATCCGCAGCCTGCTAGTGCGCCTGTGCAACAATCAGCCACACAAGCCACCTTTCAACAGACTTTGGCGAATTTGGAACAGCAGTATCAAGCCCGAATTGGCGTTTATGTATGGGATACAGAAACGGGACATTCTTTGTCTTATCGTGCAGATGAACGCTTTGCTTATGCGTCCACTTTCAAGGCGTTGTTGGCTGGGGCGGTGTTGCAATCGCTGCCTGAAAAAGATTTAAATCGTACCATTTCATATAGCCAAAAAGATTTGGTTAGTTATTCTCCCGAAACCCAAAAATACGTTGGCAAAGGCATGACGATTGCCCAATTATGTGAAGCAGCCGTGCGGTTTAGCGACAACAGCGCGACCAATTTGCTGCTCAAAGAATTGGGTGGCGTGGAACAATATCAACGTATTTTGCGACAATTAGGCGATAACGTAACCCATACCAATCGGCTAGAACCCGATTTAAATCAAGCCAAACCCAACGATATTCGTGATACGAGTACACCCAAACAAATGGCGATGAATTTAAATGCGTATTTATTGGGCAACACATTAACCGAATCGCAAAAAACGATTTTGTGGAATTGGTTGGACAATAACGCAACAGGCAATCCATTGATTCGCGCTGCTACGCCAACATCGTGGAAAGTGTACGATAAAAGCGGGGCGGGTAAATATGGTGTACGCAATGATATTGCGGTGGTTCGCATACCAAATCGCAAACCGATTGTGATGGCAATCATGAGTACGCAATTTACCGAAGAAGCCAAATTCAACAATAAATTAGTAGAAGATGCAGCAAAGCAAGTATTTCATACTTTACAGCTCAACTAACAAATTCATTTTGTTAGAAAAAGTGAAAATTTAGGGCTGAATTTACAATCCAAGTGCAACAAAAAAAGAAGTACTCATCAACTAGAATATAATTTTGTTTCCACACAAAAACCACTTCCAAATGATGAGTACTTCCTACCGACATCTTACAATAAACGAGCGAGAAAAGATAATGATTTTACTCGCACAGGGCAAAAAACAAGCAGAAATTGCCAAAGCACTGGGACGTAGCTCCAGCACCATTTCTCGCGAGCTGAAACGACACGCTCTAGAAAGCTACAGTGCAACGAACGCACAAAACAGCTATTTGAAGCATCGTCAAAATAGCAAAGCACAGCGCAAATCTAAGGTTTTAGGTTGAAGTTAGGCTAGATTCTTCAAAGTCAATTAGCCCCATAGATATTAAAAAACTCCTGGCTTTGCTTCCAGATGTATGCTATTCTGCTCCTGCAGCTAATGGATCACCGCAAACAGGTTACTCGCCTGGGGATTCCCTTTCGACCCGAGCATCCGTATGAGACTCATGCTCGATTATTATTATTATTATTATTATAGAAGCCCCCATGAATAAATCGCTCATCATTTTCGGCATCGTCAACATAACCTCGGACAGTTTCTCCGATGGAGGCCGGTATCTGGCGCCAGACGCAGCCATTGCGCAGGCGCGTAAGCTGATGGCCGAGGGGGCAGATGTGATCGACCTCGGTCCGGCATCCAGCAATCCCGACGCCGCGCCTGTTTCGTCCGACACAGAAATCGCGCGTATCGCGCCGGTGCTGGACGCGCTCAAGGCAGATGGCATTCCCGTCTCGCTCGACAGTTATCAACCCGCGACGCAAGCCTATGCCTTGTCGCGTGGTGTGGCCTATCTCAATGATATTCGCGGTTTTCCAGACGCTGCGTTCTATCCGCAATTGGCGAAATCATCTGCCAAACTCGTCGTTATGCATTCGGTGCAAGACGGGCAGGCAGATCGGCGCGAGGCACCCGCTGGCGACATCATGGATCACATTGCGGCGTTCTTTGACGCGCGCATCGCGGCGCTGACGGGTGCCGGTATCAAACGCAACCGCCTTGTCCTTGATCCCGGCATGGGGTTTTTTCTGGGGGCTGCTCCCGAAACCTCGCTCTCGGTGCTGGCGCGGTTCGATGAATTGCGGCTGCGCTTCGATTTGCCGGTGCTTCTGTCTGTTTCGCGCAAATCCTTTCTGCGCGCGCTCACAGGCCGTGGTCCGGGGGATGTCGGGGCCGCGACACTCGCTGCAGAGCTTGCCGCCGCCGCAGGTGGAGCTGACTTCATCCGCACACACGAGCCGCGCCCCTTGCGCGACGGGCTGGCGGTATTGGCGGCGCTGAAAGAAACCGCAAGAATTCGTTAACTGCACATTCGGGATATTTCTCTATATTCGCGCTTCATCAGAAAAAAAATTCAGAAGGGATATGTTATGAACTATACAAAATTTGATGTAAAAAATTGGGTTCGCCGTGAGCATTTTGAGTTTTATCGGCATCGTTTACCATGTGGTTTTAGCTTAACAAGCAAAATTGATATCACGACGTTAAAAAAGTCATTGGATGATTCAGCGTATAAGTTTTATCCGGTAATGATCTATCTGATTGCTCAGGCCGTGAATCAATTTGATGAGTTGAGAATGGCGATAAAAGATGATGAATTGATCGTATGGGATTCAGTCGACCCACAATTCACCGTATTCCATCAAGAAACAGAGACATTTTCAGCACTGAGTTGCCCATACTCATCCGATATTGATCAATTTATGGTGAATTATTTATCGGTAATGGAACGTTATAAAAGTGATACCAAGTTATTTCCTCAAGGGGTAACACCAGAAAATCATTTAAATATTTCAGCATTACCTTGGGTTAATTTTGATAGCTTTAATTTAAATGTTGCTAATTTTACCGATTATTTTGCACCCATTATAACAATGGCAAAATATCAGCAAGAAGGGGATAGACTGTTATTGCCGCTCTCAGTACAGGTTCATCATGCAGTTTGTGATGGCTTCCATGTTGCACGCTTTATTAGTCGGCTACAAGAGTTGTGTAACAGTAAATTAAAATAAGCTCAGGTTAAATTAAAGGGTTTCATATCTAGTGAAGCCCTGTTCATCAGAAAACTGAAGGAACCTCCATTGAATCGAACTAATATTTTTTTTGGTGAATCGCATTCTGACTGGTTGCCTGTCAGAGGCGGAGAATCCGGTGATTTTGTTTTTCGACGTGGTGACGGGCATGCCTTCGCGAAAATCGCACCTGCTTCCCGCCGCGGTGAGCTCGCTGGAGAGCGTGACCGCCTCATTTGGCTCAAAGGTCGAGGTGTGGCTTGCCCCGAGGTGATCAACTGGCAGGAGGAACAGGAGGGTGCATGCTTGGTGATAACGGCAATTCCGGGAGTACCGGCGGCTGATCTGTCTGGAGCGGATTTGCTCAAAGCGTGGCCGTCAATGGGGCAGCAACTTGGCGCTGTTCACAGCCTATCGGTTGATCAATGTCCGTTTGAGCGCAGGCTGTCGCGAATGTTCGGACGCGCCGTTGATGTGGTGTCCCGCAATGCCGTCAATCCCGACTTCTTACCGGACGAGGACAAGAGTACGCCGCAGCTCGATCTTTTGGCTCGTGTCGAACGAGAGCTACCGGTGCGGCTCGACCAAGAGCGCACCGATATGGTTGTTTGCCATGGTGATCCCTGCATGCCGAACTTCATGGTGGACCCTAAAACTCTTCAATGCACGGGTCTGATCGACCTTGGGCGGCTCGGAACAGCAGATCGCTATGCCGATTTGGCACTCATGATTGCTAACGCCGAAGAGAACTGGGCAGCGCCAGATGAAGCAGAGCGCGCCTTCGCTGTCCTATTCAATGTATTGGGGATCGAAGCCCCCGACCGCGAACGCCTTGCCTTCTATCTGCGATTGGACCCTCTGACTTGGGGTTGATGCGATGTATTGATGAATTACATATGCAATATCCTTTTGCAGGCAGTCGTATGATGCGTGATTTGTTGAATCGTCAAGGACATCATATAGGACGACGTCATACACGTACTTTAATGAAGAAAATGGGTATTCAGGCGTTATATTGCAAACCAAATTTAAGCCAGGCTAATCAAGCTCACCGTAAATATCCATATCTGCTCAAAGGGTTGGCTATTCAGCGCAGTAATCAAGTGTGGTCTACGGATATAACGTATATCCCTATGGCAAAAGGCTTTGTTTATTTATGTGCTGTGATTGATTGGCATAGCCGCAAGGTACTTGCGCATAGGGTATCGATTAGTATGGAGGTGGATTTTTGTATTTCGGCTTTAAATGAAGCGATTGAAAAATATGGTCGACCTGAAATATTTAATACAGACCAAGGCAGCCAGTTTACCAGTGATGCATTTATTGATGTATTGAAATCAAATGGCATTCAAATCAGTATGGATGGTAAAGGTCGATGGGTAGATAATGTGATGGTTGAACGATTATGGCGGAGCGTTAAATATGAAGAGGTGTATCTCAAAGCTTATAGCAGTGTCACAGATGCGAAAAAGCAATTAAGTGCATATTTTGAGTTTTATAATTTGAAACGACCTCATTCGAGTCTAGACAAAATGACACCAAATGAGTTTTACTATGATCAGCTACCCCAACAAAACAAGGTGGCTTAACTAGAGCGGAATATCACTTATAAATACGCTTTTAGTTGTTCAAACAAGTGGGACCACCTCTATATCTCGATAGGTATAGTAGAGTGATATCTCGATAGGTATAGTGTTTTGCAGTTTAGAGGAGATATCGCGATGCATACGCGGAAGGCAATAACGGAGGCGCTTCAAAAACTCGGAGTCCAAACCGGTGACCTCTTGATGGTACATGCCTCACTTAAAGCGATTGGTCCGGTCGAAGGAGGAGCGGAGACGGTCGTTGCCGCGTTACGCTCCGCGGTTGGGCCGACTGGCACTGTGATGGGATACGCGTCGTGGGACCGATCACCCTACGAGGAGACTCTGAATGGCGCTCGGCTGGATGACGAAGCCCGCCGTACCTGGCTGCCGTTCGATCCCGCAACAGCCGGGACTTACCGTGGGTTCGGCCTGCTGAATCAATTTCTGGTTCAAGCCCCCGGCGCGCGGCGCAGCGCGCACCCCGATGCATCGATGGTCGCGGTTGGTCCGCTGGCTGAAACGCTGACGGAGCCTCACGAACTCGGTCACGCCTTGGGGGAAGGATCGCCCGTCGAGCGGTTCGTTCGCCTTGGCGGGAAGGCCCTGCTGTTGGGTGCGCCGCTAAACTCCGTTACCGCATTGCACTACGCCGAGGCGGTTGCCGATATCCCCAACAAACGGTGGGTGACGTATGAGATGCCGATGCTTGGAAGAGACGGTGAAGTCGCCTGGAAAACGGCATCGGATTACGATTCAAACGGCATTCTCGATTGCTTTGCTATCGAAGGAAAGCCGGATGCGGTTGAAACTATAGCAAATGCTTACGTGAAGCTCGGTCGCCATCGAGAAGGTGTCGTGGGCTTTGCTCAGTGCTACCTGTTCGACGCGCAGGACATCGTGACGTTCGGCGTCACCTATCTTGAGAAGCATTTCGGAACCACTCCGATCGTGCCTCCGCACGAGGCCGTCGAGCGCTCTTGCGAGCCTTCAGGTTAGAGGCCGTCGACAATGATAATCTGGATCAACGGACCTTTCGGCGCCGGAAAGACGACGCTCGCTAAGCGGCTGCGCGATCGGCGTTCCAAATCGCTGATCTTTGACCCCGAGGAAATCGGGTTCGTGGTGATCAACTGGCAGGAGGAACAGGAGGGTGCATGCTTGGTGATAACGGCAATTCCGGGAGTACCGGCGGCTGATCTGTCTGGAGCGGATTTGCTCAAAGCGTGGCCGTCAATGGGGCAGCAACTTGGCGCTGTTCACAGCCTATCGGTTGATCAATGTCCGTTTGAGCGCAGGCTGTCGCGAATGTTCGGACGCGCCGTTGATGTGGTGTCCCGCAATGCCGTCAATCCCGACTTCTTACCGGACGAGGACAAGAGTACGCCGCAGCTCGATCTTTTGGCTCGTGTCGAACGAGAGCTACCGGTGCGGCTCGACCAAGAGCGCACCGATATGGTTGTTTGCCATGGTGATCCCTGCATGCCGAACTTCATGGTGGACCCTAAAACTCTTCAATGCACGGGTCTGATCGACCTTGGGCGGCTCGGAACAGCAGATCGCTATGCCGATTTGGCACTCATGATTGCTAACGCCGAAGAGAACTGGGCAGCGCCAGATGAAGCAGAGCGCGCCTTCGCTGTCCTATTCAATGTATTGGGGATCGAAGCCCCCGACCGCGAACGCCTTGCCTTCTATCTGCGATTGGACCCTCTGACTTGGGGTTGATGTTCATGCCGCCTGTTTTTCCTGCTCATTGGCACGTTTCGCAACCTGTTCTCATTGCGGACACCTTTTCCAGCCTCGTTTGGAAAGTTTCATTGCCAGACGGGACTCCTGCAATCGTCAAGGGATTGAAACCTATAGAAGACATTGCTGATGAACTGCGCGGGGCCGACTATCTGGTATGGCGCAATGGGAGGGGAGCAGTCCGGTTGCTCGGTCGTGAGAACAATCTGATGTTGCTCGAATATGCCGGGGAGCGAATGCTCTCTCACATCGTTGCCGAGCACGGCGACTACCAGGCGACCGAAATTGCAGCGGAACTGATGGCGAAGCTGTATGCCGCATCTGAGGAACCCCTGCCTTCTGCCCTTCTCCCGATCCGGGATCGCTTTGCAGCTTTGTTTCAGCGGGCGCGCGATGATCAAAACGCAGGTTGTCAAACTGACTACGTCCACGCGGCGATTATAGCCGATCAAATGATGAGCAATGCCTCGGAACTGCGTGGGCTACATGGCGATCTGCATCATGAAAACATCATGTTCTCCAGTCGCGGCTGGCTGGTGATAGATCCCGTCGGTCTGGTCGGTGAAGTGGGCTTTGGCGCCGCCAATATGTTCTACGATCCGGCTGACAGAGACGACCTTTGTCTCGATCCTAGACGCATTGCACAGATGGCGGACGCATTCTCTCGTGCGCTGGACGTCGATCCGCGTCGCCTGCTCGACCAGGCGTACGCTTATGGGTGCCTTTCCGCAGCTTGGAACGCGGATGGAGAAGAGGAGCAACGCGATCTAGCTATCGCGGCCGCGATCAAGCAGGTGCGACAGACGTCATACTAGATATCAAGCGACTTCTCCTATCCCCTGGGAACACATCAATCTTACCGGAGAATATCGTTGGCCAAAGCCTTAGCGTAGGATTTCGCCCTCTCCCGCAAACGACCCCTTTATTGTAGGTGGGCCAGTTGGTGATTTTGAACTTTTGCTTTGCCACGGAACGGTCTGCGTTGTCGGGAAGATGCGTGATCTGATCCTTCAACTCAGCAAAAGTTCGATTTATTCAACAAATCCACGTTGTGTCTCAAAATCTCTTATGTTATATTGCACAAGATAAAAATATATCATCATGAACAATAAAACTGTCTGCTTACATAAACAGTAATACAAGGGGTGTTATGAGCCATATTCAACGGGAAACGTCTTGCTCGAGGCCGCGATTAAATTCCAACCTGGATGCTGATTTATATGGGTATAAATGGGCTCGCGATAATGTCGGGCAATCAGGTGCGACAATCTATCGATTGTATGGGAAGCCCGATGCGCCAGAGTTGTTTCTGAAACATGGCAAAGGTAGCGTTGCCAATGATGTTACAGATGAGATGGTCAGACTAAACTGGCTGACGGCATTTATGCCTCTTCCGACCATCAAGCATTTTATCCGTACTCCTGATGATGCATGGTTACTCACCACTGCGCTCCCCGGGAAAACAGCATTCCAGGTATTAGAAGAATATCCTGATTCAGGTGAAAATATTGTTGATGCGCTGGCAGCGTTCCTGCGCCGGTTGCATTCGATTCCTGTTAGTAATTGTCCTTTTAACAGCGATCGCGTATTTCGTCTCGCTCAGGCGCAATCACGAATGAATAACGGTTTGGTTGATGCGAGTGATTTTGATGACGAGCGTAATGGCTGGCCTGTTGAACAAGTCTGGAAAGAAATGCATAAGCTTTTGCCATTCTCACCGGATTCAGTCGTCACTCATGGTGATTTCTCACTTGATAACCTTATTTTTGACGAGGGGAAATTAATAGGTTGTATTGATGTTGGACGAGTCGGAATCGCAGACCGATACCAGGATCTTGCCATCCTATGGAACTGCCTCGGTGAATTTTCTCCTTCATTACAGAAACGGCTTTTTCAAAAATATGGTATTGATAATCCTGATATGAATAAATTGCAGTTTCATTTGATGCTCGATGAGTTTTTCTGATAGTTAGTCTTTGTAGAGACACAAACCTGAAATTCCGGACACCGCGCTTCAGGACATCTCCCTGGACGCCGATATCTGGCAGTATCCGGACGGTACTATCGAACGCCGGGCCAACGGTACTCCCCTGCCCTTTATGACTGACGACCGGCTATTTCACCCACGCACTTCTCCATGAAATTTAGCATCGTCGCGGTTAATGTCGAAAATTTGCCACCTGACGTGGTTGGCATCGAGGGTGAAAACTGCCGTGGCGAGGGTGTTCTCCTCATCCGGATCGTCGGCAGCCAGCCGGTAAATTGGCAGTTCTGCGTCATGGGTATCTGAGAGAATGGTTTTTGCCGCCGCGGCGTCAAACGGAGGTTGCGTTTCCCGCCACTGCACGAGGCGTAACTGCCGCGACGCTGAACTGTCGGTAACGATCTGCTCAACGCCAGCCAGTGCCGCATGCACCAGATGGTTGGCATGCCCGGTTACCGTCGTCAGGGGTAGAACGGAACAGCCTTGACCGGTGGCCTCAACGCTGAACAGCCGCGCATCGCCCAGCTGCCCGAGCGTATGGTGAAACGCCCCGGATCGCGGCTGGCCGGTAAGTATAGTGATGGCCTCGTCGAGGGTGTTCGCATTCAGCGAGGCGCGAGCCAGGATCTGACGCGGTAATCCCTGCGGACGATACACTGCACGGATGTTATTCACCGTGTTAACGATACCTTTTTCATTTACCGCAAAGGTGTGGCCGCAAATCGACCCCTTGGGTGGCAGTCCGAACAGCGCCCGATCATGGTCGCGCTCTAGGTAGCTATCCAACCCATCGAGCAGGCGCTGTTCTGGCCACTCGCCGCTTTCAACCTTGCCGAGTATCCACGCGCCTACCAGCACCTTGCGCCGGGTGTCCTCCTTGGCGTATAACGAGCAAGTTTTGGCTTACCAAACCTTAAAATCCACACAATCACAGACACAGGAAAAATCAGATGAACGAGCAAAACAACTCTTGGGTTCAAGAGTGGTTGAACAAGTCAGCGAAAGCGAGCGAGAGAATGGCAACGGACGAGAAATTTCGTCAGGAAGTCGCCAAACGAGCAACGAACAGCGGACAGGATATTCAGGCAATTCTAGCCAAGAATATCGCCAAATATCAAAATCAGGCGAAAGATTAACTAATAAAACGTCTGAAAACGCTCTCATAGAGCCTACAAGACCTATCAAAAATAAAAATGGTAGTAAGGTAGCACCCACACCAACAAACACGCCTAAAACGCAAAATAACGCAAATTCTAATCTATTGTCATCAGAACAGTATCGGCAGACTATGGAGTTTTTGCGAGAATTTAACGACCGATTGGAGCAAATCGCCCAAAATATCCTAGAAAATCAGCTAAAAGCATTGAGAACTAAGGCTAAACCAATCCTAGCCACCTTTGAAAAACTAAGGGACAATGAACCGTTATTCTTTGGTAAAGACAAATGGCGACAAGATAAACAACAAGCCTTGAATGCTTACAACGCAGTCAAAGAGCAACACGACAAGATGAAAGCCAATGGCATTACAGACGAACACCGAAAACAGGCTAACGAACAACTAGCCAAAGATGACCCTAGTTACCACGAAAGGGGCAAACAGGCGTTTTTGTCAATCAAGCTAAACGAATTGGCGGAGCTGGATAACCTTGCCAAACAACACGGAGCAGACAAACACGCAAGAGCAGGACAAACTTACAGAGGTAAGATTATCCAATCAGATGATAAGATGAGCCTACAAGAAACAACGGACGGCATTGTTTTTCACAGAATTGGCGAACTTGAAGTCGGCAAAGGCTACACACTTAGTCTAAGTGCTGATAAGAAATCATATAGCATTCAACAAGACTATGAAATCAGAACGAGAACACCACAACAAGAACACGACCAAGACAAGGGCAAAGGGCGTTAATTTTTCTTTTGTCTTCTAAAAACAACATAAGAACCACAAAACCAAATCTACTATCATGATGAACAAATTTTAATCTTTTTTAAAAAATTAAAAAGCTGAATTTACAATCCAAGTGCAACAAAAAAAGAAGTACTCATCAACTAGAATATAATTTTGTTTCCACACAAAAACCACTTCCAAATGATGAGTACTTCCTACCGACATCTTACAATAAACGAGCGAGAAAAGATAATGATTTTACTCGCACAGAGCAAAAAACAAGCAGAAATTGCCAAAGCACTGGGACGTAGCTCCAGCACCATTTCTCGCGAGCTGAAACGACACGCTCTAGAAAGCTACAGTGCAACGAACGCACAAAACAGCTATTTGAAGCATCGTCAAAATAGCAAAGCACAGCGCAAATTAGAGCAGCCTGAATATTTCCATTTGGTGCAAGAAAAGTTTCTGACAGAAAACTGGTCGCCTGAACAAATTAGCGCACGATTGAAATTAGAACAATCTAATTTATCAATCAGTTATTCAACCATTTATCGTGGTATTTATTCAGGGCTGTTTGATATAGGAGAACGCAAAGCCAGTCGTAAACTACGCCACAAAGGCAAAACACGGCATACAAAAAATCATCATGAAAAACGTGGCAAAATTCAGATATCCAACCATTTGAACGACCGTCCGATTTCGGCGCAAAATCGGAGTCGTTTTGGACATTGGGAAGCCGATACCGTACTGGGTAAAGCGGGTGGAGCTTGTTTGCTGACGCTGACGGAACGCAAAAGTCGTTTTGAGTTGGTGAAGAAAATTCCTGCCAAAAAAGCCGAAGCAGTCCAAAAAGCCATGATTGAATTGCTGGATTCACATATATTGCGGTCAATTACGCCAGACCGTGGTAAAGAATTTGCCCAACATCGTTTGGTAACAGAAGCACTGGGTGTAGAATTTTACTTCCCCGAGCCGCATCAACCGTGGACACGGGGAACGAATGAAAATACAAATGGGTTACTTCGTGAATACTTTCCGAAGCACCAAGACATCAATCAGTGGAGCGAAGTTGATATTCAACAGGTGGTCAATAAACTGAATTTACGACCGCGTAAATGTTTAGGTTGGAAAACACCTTATGAAGTTTACTTCAAAAAATCGTTGCACTTGGTTTGACAATTCAAGGGATAACGTGCAATGATAGAAGTATATCGCGCATGCACGTTTGCGTCCTTGTGACTTTCTTCGGATTCAGGAATTTCACTAAGGATATTAATTAATTACGAATACATCTTGATGGGAAATATGAGGCGGAAAACGCGCATGCGCGATATTCAAATGTTGTACGTAAAACTCGAAGGCAATTTTAGTATGAAAGAAAAGGTAGTTGTTGATAAAGCGATTTCACTCTATACCGAATCATTCGGCGACCCGGCCCATGAACCCATTATCCTGATCATGGGGGCAATGTCGTCTGCGGTGTGGTGGCCTGATGAGTTTTGCTCCCAACTAGCCAAAATGGGTCGCTATGTGATCCGGTACGACCACCGTGATACCGGGAAATCAACAAGCTATGAGCCAGGTCAAGCTCCATATTCCGTTGAAGAATTAGCAGATGATGTGGTTCGCGTCATTGATGGTTATGGTCTGGAAGCTGCTCATTTAGTCGGCATGTCTTTGGGGGGATTTCTTTCCCAGCTTGTAGCTCTCAAGTATCCGAAACGTGTGAAGAGCTTGACGCTGATTGCTTCAGAACGGCTTGCAGATGCAGATCCTGATATGCCCGCTTTTGATCCTGCCATCATTGAGTATCACCAACGGGCGGAATCGCTGGATTGGTCTGATAGAGATGCTGTCGTCGCGTATCAGGTCGGAGCGTGGCGAATCAACTCAGGTACTGCGCATGCTTTTGACGCTGAGAAGATACAAAATATCGCTGAGTTAAATTTTGATCGCACTCCGAATATCCTGACAACATTCAACCACACTACTTTAGGTGGTGGCGAGAGATGGCTCGGGAGATTAAATGAGATAGCTGTACCAACTTTGATCATTCACGGCACGGAGGATCCTGTACTTCCTTATGTGCATGGGTTGGCACTGAAAGATGCGATTCGTGGTTCAAAAATGCTGACACTCGAAGGCACGGGACATGAGTTGCATCATGAAGACTGGCCGAGGATTATCCAGGCGATTAAGGGGCAAACGGCGTTAAACATCATGAGGGAAGCGGTGATCGCCGAAGTATCGACTCAACTATCAGAGGTAGTTGGCGTCATCGAGCGCCATCTCGAACCGACGTTGCTGGCCGTACATTTGTACGGCTCCGCAGTGGATGGCGGCCTGAAGCCACACAGTGATATTGATTTGCTGGTTACGGTGACCGTAAGGCTTGATGAAACAACGCGGCGAGCTTTGATCAACGACCTTTTGGAAACTTCGGCTTCCCCTGGAGAGAGCGAGATTCTCCGCGCTGTAGAAGTCACCATTGTTGTGCACGACGACATCATTCCGTGGCGTTATCCAGCTAAGCGCGAACTGCAATTTGGAGAATGGCAGCGCAATGACATTCTTGCAGGTATCTTCGAGCCAGCCACGATCGACATTGATCTGGCTATCTTGCTGACAAAAGCAAGAGAACATAGCGTTGCCTTGGTAGGTCCAGCGGCGGAGGAACTCTTTGATCCGGTTCCTGAACAGGATCTATTTGAGGCGCTAAATGAAACCTTAACGCTATGGAACTCGCCGCCCGACTGGGCTGGCGATGAGCGAAATGTAGTGCTTACGTTGTCCCGCATTTGGTACAGCGCAGTAACCGGCAAAATCGCGCCGAAGGATGTCGCTGCCGACTGGGCAATGGAGCGCCTGCCGGCCCAGTATCAGCCCGTCATACTTGAAGCTAGACAGGCTTATCTTGGACAAGAAGAAGATCGCTTGGCCTCGCGCGCAGATCAGTTGGAAGAATTTGTTCACTACGTGAAAGGCGAGATCACCAAGGTAGTCGGCAAATAATGTCTAACAATTCGTTCAAGCCGACGCCGCTTCGCGGCGCGGCTTAACTCAAGCGTTAGGCAACCAATCGAGAATCAACCATAAACTACAACGGAGAGTAAAATGGCTGCTGAATTTACAATCCAAGTGCAACAAAAAAGAAGTACTCATCAACTAGAATATAATTTTGTTTCCACACAAAAACCACTTCCAAATGATGAGTACTTCCTACCGACATCTTACAATAAACGAGCGAGAAAAGATAATGATTTTACTCGCACAGGGCAAAAAACAAGCAGAAATTGCCAAAGCACTGGACGTAGCTCCAGCACCATTTCTCGCGAGCTGAAACGACACGCTCTAGAAAGCTACAGTGCAACGAACGCACAAAACAGCTATTTGAAGCATCGTCAAAATAGCAAAGCACAGCGCAAATTAGAGCAGCCTGAATATTTCAATTTGGTGCAAGAAAAGTTCTTGACGCAAAACTGGTCGCCTGAACAAATCAGCGCACGATTAAAATTGGAAAAAAAGGCAAAACACGGCATACAAAAAATCATCATGAAAAACGTGGCAAAATTCAGATATCCAACCATTTGAACGACCGTCCCATTTCGGCGCAAAATCGCAGTCGCTTTGGACATTGGGAAGCCGATACCGTACTGGGTAAAGCGGGTGGAGCTTGTTTGCTGACGCTGACGGAACGCAAAAGTCGTTTTGAGTTGGTGAAGAAAATTCCTGCCAAAAAAGCCGAAGCAGTCCAAAAAGCCATGATTGAATTGCTGGATTCACATATATTGCGGTCAATTACGCCAGACCGTGGTAAAGAATTTGCCCAACATCGTTTGGTAACAGAAGCACTGGGTGTAGAATTTTACTTCCCCGAGCCGCATCAACCGTGGACACGGGGAACGAATGAAAATACAAATGGGTTACTTCGTGAATACTTTCCGAAGCACCAAGACATCAATCAGTGGAGCGAAGTTGATATTCAACAGGTGGTCAATAAACTGAATTTACGACCGCGTAAATGTTTGGGTTGGAAAACACCTTATGAAGTTTACTTCAAAAAATCGTTGCACTTGGTTTGACAATTCAAGGTATTGAAAACAAAAGGAGCTTATATCTCTATATCTAAAGATAAAATCTTGGTACAAGGAGATAAAATGGTTGCTGTGAATGGGGAGAATGTGTCATTGGAGAGTTAGTTTTAACATTATTCACCCCTCAAAAAAGTTGAACCACACAACCAGCTGATAATATTATTATTGATAAATGTCAATTTTTAGACAAAAGATTGTCGAATTAGTAGGCATAGTAGATAAAATATTTCTCTAAAAGCTAAAAAGAGTTTTTTATAGAGCCACTTGTTTCTCTCGGGTAAATTAGCCTAAATATTTCAGATTATTTTTTTGGAGGGGTATGACAACTGTAGGAGAGCGTATCAAAACTGAGAGACTAAGACTTAAGCTCTCTCAACGGGATTTTAGTAAACTAATTAATATTAGTGCAGAAGCTCAATTTAAGTATGAAAAAAATATATCTCTACCTCGTATTGATTATCTTTTAAAGATTCAAAATATTGGTGTGGATATTAACTATATCTTGCTAGGTTATTCTAACCCTATAATTCTTACAGAAAATGAAATTAGCATCTTAACAGCTATTAGAACTTCTAGTGCTATAAAAAACTTTATACTTGGTGGTATAAAAGAATTAAAGTCTAATTGTTAGATGTTTTATATATTGTTTCTGCCATATTAAGAATTATTGTCTTATCCTTTTCTGAACTCTTTCTATAATAACTTAATAAAGCTTCCTCTTCTTTAGTGACACTTGAATTCTCTCTAATTTTAGATACCCCATTATTAACTAAAACATTCTTTATATCAGAGAGTATTTTGTTTAGGAAATTCTCATTTTCTTTTTGAATATCATCAATTACCTCTTGCTGTAATAAAGCCTCCTGGGTCACACCTAAACTACATTGTACAGATTTTGGCATATCATAAACATAGTATTCAAAAATATTACCTTTAACTCCTGCGACACGTCGTCTACGCCACTTATCTCGTTTAGCATACAAGATTATACCCTGTGGAGTGGAAGGGAGTCCACCAACAGCCAAAAGCTCTTTAAGAGTGTACCATTCTTTCATATTACCTCATTGACTTTACCTTTCATTTAAGTTAAAGTTGTTTTGATTTAACTTAAACATAGATTTATTTAAGTTAAAGAATTAAGTCTAACCTAAGAATATTCCCTTAGTCTACATTAAATTTACCGTTATTTAAAGACCACTTAGTTATGGGGTGTAATATGAGTTTTGAGCAATTATTGTGTCTATTTTTCTTGGAGCGAAATCACAGACCTGCAACTAGACGCTCTTATCAAAATGTAATAGTACAGATTATTAAATTTTATCCAAACAAGGAACCAGAACAATTATCTAAATTTGACTTGTTAGAATGGCGAAAACACTGTCTAGGTAAAATGACTCCAATTACTTGGAATAGCTATGTTAGACACCTTAAAGCCATTTTTAATTATGCTATAGATAATGAGTTATTTGAGTATCCTAAAAATTTATTTAAAGGTCTTATGGTAAGACCTGATAAACCAAAGAAAAAGCTATTAACTGAGAGGCAGATTCATTTTTTAGAAATCTCTTTAGAAAATGAAGAAAAATTACCACATTATTTGCAACCAGCTTATTTTACCAAGGCCTTAATCTACACTTTGAGATATACTGCTATTAGGCAATCTCAACTCTTACAGCTAAAAATCTCTGATATAGATATGACAAGTAAAATTATAAATATAAGAGCTGAAACAAATAAAAATCATGAACACCATGAAATTCCAATTTCAGATAAATTATACCCATATTTAAAAAGATTAATATTAGAATTAAGAGCTAGAAGTGTTACTTCTGATGAGCAATTGTTTAATATTAATCGTTTTTCACTAGTCACTACATCAAGAAATAAGAATATGACAGAAGGGCAACTAGTTCATTTTTTTCGCCATATTTCCAAATTTATAGGATTTAGAGTAACATCACATCGCTTTCGACATACTACAGCGACAGAGGTTTTAAAGCAATCTGGAGATATCTATGCAGTAAAGCAATTACTTGGGCATAAAGATCTTACTGTAACGTTAACATATATTCATAATGATCCTGAAATGCTAAGAAAACATGTAAATTCCTTATAGTTAAAATTGAATTTTTCTCTAAATAAAATAGTTAAAAGATTCACCTATAAATCTCTATATTTTTATAGCTTTGTAAATATTGATGTTCTAAAGTATTCTATATTTTTACATAAATCTTATATACTAAAACGATTTAATAGCTATTTTACATACATTCTCATTTATTTTCTTCATATTAAATGCTTTTTCCCTATAAAAAACTAGAAAGAATTAATTTCATTTTTTAAATGCTAATATAGCATGAATTATATTACTTTTTATGATATGGGATAGTTATGCTAGTAGCTCAACAGATTAAACATAAAATTCAACATTTTGAGAATAGTGTTGTATTTTCCTCTAGAGATTTTTTAGAGTTAGGTATCCAAATGTGTGTATGACTTAATTTACTAAATAATTGTGCAAGTTCATTCCCTTCAAAAGAGCTACGAATCCCCTGACTTTTACGGAAACTCCACTCAATACAATGCCTACTTAGATGTTTCCAAAAAAAAGTGCCTATTTCCTAAACCAAAACGTTCTTACATTCACTTGGAAAGGCGAAGATTGAAGTAGTTTTCTAACCCCTTTTTCTCAACATATCGGTACTTAAAGAATTTTAGAGTTTGAATGAGATTAGATTTTAATTGAGAGGAATTAATCATAGTATATCCTTCATAGTAGATTAAATATATATTTTAAGAAAATGATAAAATAGTTTCATTAATTTATCATTTTTTCACTTCTAAAAAATTGCTCTAATAATCTAAAAGTTATAAGGAAGTTAAATAATGATAAAGATTCTAAGAACACTTATAAAAAAAACAAAATCAGTAGCAACAAACACATCAATGGAACAATTATCTATAGGATGGTACGAGCCTTTATCTGCTAATAAATTACTCTCGTCTCCTTTACGTCAACAGTATCTAAAAACTATTTGGCAGAACGTATCTATGGAGCCACAAATGTTCAATGTTTTGTATAAGACTCCTATAGAAAAATATGCTGAAATAGTTCAGCTTCTTCCAGCATCAGAATCTCATCATCACTCTCATATAGGCGGAATGCTTGATCACGGGCTTGAAGTAATATCTATTGCAACTAAACTAAGACAAAGCTACATTTTACCTCAGAACTCAGCTCCCGAGGAACAAGCGAAACAAAGAGACGTATGGACTGCAGTTGTAATTTATGCTGCATTATTACACGATATAGGCAAAATTGCTGTAGATATTGAGATTATTCTACAAAATGGTGCAAGGTGGTTTCCTTGGCAAGGTAAGCCTGCACAACCATATAATTTCCGATATATTAAAAATAGAGACTATTCATTACACTCTATATTAGGCAGCTTCTTTGCAAATAATCTTATCCCTAAAGAAGCGTTTGACTGGGTTGCTCCTTTTCCACAAGCTTTTTCGAGTTTAATGTATTTCATTTCTGGACACCCTGATAAGTCAGGAGTTCTATCAGAAATTATACAAAGAGCAGATCAAATTAGCGTTACCATGGCATTGGGCGGTGATCCATCGAAATTATCTGAAAAAACGAAATTATCTTTTGCGAAACAACTACACATAGCATTAAGAAATGTAGTGGAAAAATTTAAGCTTAATTCACCTAAAGGGGGCTGTGATGGATGGCTAACAGAGGATGGTTTATGGCTAATGAGCAAAAGTACAGCTGATAATATTCGTTCATATTTAATGTTACAAGGAGTATCAGTTCCAGCTCAAAATGGAAAAATATTTGATGAATTACAAACTCATAGATTGATTCAAAAAACAGATAATGCTACTGCCATTTGGAATGGTAGAGTTATATCTAATGCTGGATGGGCTCCACCAAAACCTTTTACTTTGTTAAAAGTTTCTCCAGAAATTATTTGGGATAACTTAGATGATAGGCCCGAAGTATTTGATGGTCGAATTGATATTGTTAATGAAAAAGGTGAAGTCACAACTGCCACAGCTCTTAAGTTTGAACCAACCGAAACCCTAGAAACTGAAACATCAGAGTTAGTCGTCCAAAATGAAGAACAAGAACAGTTCATAACCACAACAAAGACTGTATCAAATGACTTAGTATTAAGTGGCGAAAATTTTCATAAATCAAATGAATCTATGGAAATAGATTATGTACTTGATATGTTTTCTCCAGTTACTGAGAGAGTTCTACAGGATTCCAATATTTATGAGCCTGCTTTCAATGAAACTGTAAATATTACTCAAGAAAACAGTACACAAATTACTACCTCAGAACAAAAATACTTAGGCGATGTCGCTCAACTTACTCAAGATAGTCCTAAAATTTACAATGAACACAGCATAGATGCTCAGAAGTTCATACAGTGGGTTAAGGCAGGGGTTCTTTCTGGAAGACTGGTCATCAATAGACCAAATGCTAAATTACATATTGTAGAAAAGCATATATTTCTTGTTACTCCAAGTATATTTCAGCTATATTTAAAGGAAGTAGCTAATTCTACAGATAAAAAATCTTGGGAGTTACTACAAAAGCAATTCCAAAATTTAGGCGTACATAAACGTCAGCATACAAGTGACGATAGCAGAAATATTTGGACTTGTTCTATTGTTGGTCCTAATAAACAATCATTTTTAAATGGATATCTGATTGAAGATGTGAAATTGTTTATTGGAGATAAGATATTGTTAAATAATCAGTGGTTAAAATTACAAGGAGATTTACAATGACCTTCCATCAATTGTTAGAAAATTTTTTTGTACAAAAAATTACGTCCTTATACTGAATTGGGATATCGCAAGATATTCAACCTACTAGAAAAAACCTACCCAGGGGTGAATCCAAACGATGTCACAATAGAGTTTGTCATTAACTGGAGAAATAAGGTTTTACAAACAGCCAAACCAATAACTTGGAATGGGTATGCAAGGCATCTGAGAAGTGTTTATAATTTTGGTATAGAAAATGGATTTTTATCTCTAGAAAAGAATCCATTTTCCAAAGTGTTTATTACTGAGGATAGGGTTAAAAAGAAAACATTAACTGATGACCAAGTTATCCGTATTATCGACTTTTTATCCAATAGTAGAGAGCTTCCTGAAATATTACAACCTAACTGGTTTAGCTTAGCACTGATCCAAACATTAAGATATACAGGTATGAGGCGAAGTCAGCTTATTCAGCTTACAATAGGGGATATTGATTTAGATAATAAGATCATAAAGATTTCATCTCATATCAATAAAAATCATAATTACCATGAAATCCCGATTTCGAGAAAACTGTTACCTTATTTAAATAGGCTTATTTTTGAATTGCGTCAAAGAAATGCAACACAAGCAGATCAATTATTTAACCTAAATCTCGTATCATCTCATACAAGAAGTAGGCATAAAAAAACAACTAGGGATCAAATTAGTCATTTAACTAAAGTCATTTCAAAAAATGTTGGTTTCCCTATTTCTAGCCATCGTTTCAGGCATACAATAGCAACCAAACTAATGAAAAATGTAGACAATGTATACAATGTTAAACAGTTATTAGGGCATAGTGACATAAAAGTAACATTAAGCTATATAGAATATAATTGTGAAATGATCCGAAATTGTGTAGATTCTCTATAAAAATGTGATCTTCTGTAAATTTTACACAAAAATCTATTTCTAGACTTTACAAGAAAACAGAAAGAAGTAGAATAAATCCTGCTCTTCATACTGTTGTTGGGAGCAGGATTTATTCCTTTATTCTTTGAGTTTTTTGTGCAAAGACGATGAT
Organism: Actinobacillus indolicus; assembly: GCF_004519515.1. Taxonomy (NCBI): domain Bacteria; kingdom Pseudomonadati; phylum Pseudomonadota; class Gammaproteobacteria; order Pasteurellales; family Pasteurellaceae; genus Actinobacillus; species Actinobacillus indolicus. Next base: position 202,532 of record NZ_CP038145.1, read on the forward strand.
TACACAGCGGATTCAAAATCCGCCGCCCATAAAGCGTGTCGGTTCGAGTCCGACCACTGGCACCACATTTTAATCCCTTGTCGAAAGACAGGGGATTTTTTATTATAAACAAATAATATCCTTCGGGCACTTAATAAGAATAAGTGCCTTCAGAATCGTTTTACAAATAGTGAAAAGATTAGATTAACTATTCGCAATAATCACTGCACGTTTTGGAGCAGGATAGCCTTCTAGGGTTTTTGAATGATCTTGTGGGTCTAAGAAATCAATTAATGACTCATTCTCAAGCCACTCTGTTTTACGTTGCTCATCTAATGTCGTGACAGCTTCATCTACACAGCGAATATTTTTAAAGCCTACTTTTTCTAACCAATTAATCAATGCTGGCACGGAAGGAATAAAGTAAACATTTTTCATTTTTGCATAACGATCGGCTGGAACAAGCACATCATTCACGTCACCATCAATCACTAATGTTTCTAACACCAACTCTCCCCCTTTGACTAACTGATTTTTCAGCTGAGAAAGGTGATCTAGTGGCGATTTACGGTGATAAAGTACTCCCATTGAAAATACTGTATCAAATGCGTGCAGTGGTTGCATCTGCTCAATTCCCAAAGGAATTAAATTCGCTCTACGGTCATTATTAAGTAGCTTACGTACTGCTTCAAACTGACACAAAAACAGCTCTGTTGGGTCAATTCCCACTACCATTTTTGCTCCTTCCCCCACCATACGCCACATATGATAACCACTACCACAGCCTACATCTAAAATAATACGATCTTTTAAAGGCGAAAGATGTGGCAACACTCTGTCCCATTTAAAGTCTGATCGCCATTCACAATCAATATGAATACCATGTAAATGGTAAGGGCCTTTTCGCCAAGGCATCAACTGCTTTAAGTGGTGAACTAAACGTTGTGTTTCTCCTACACTTAACGGCTGTGTAGAAATTGATTCAACTTTATTGGATAAATTTAATGTTGCAGACAAATTTGGTAAATGTTCAATGGTTTTAACCCATTTAGCATAATCGCCATGTGTCTGTTTTTCCCATTGTTTGAGTTGTAAAGGTAAGGTATCTAGCCAGTCTGAAAGACGACTAGTCGCAATTTGCTGATAAAAAGGACGAAAATCAATCATATTATAAAAAATAAAGAATAAACTTATACGATTTTAAAGGAAATTTGTGATGAGATCAAAAAAGCCTAAGCAGTCCTGCTTAGGCAAAAGGTATTATGAATAAAATGTTTAATATTATCTGATTGTTTGTCGAGATGACTCACGACAAACTTATCCATTCTAAAAAAAATAAATCAAGCATAAAAATCAAGAACTTAAAAAGTTTTATTTACATTTAGTTTATTTTTAAGCCAATTTAGTAATAAATAAATCATAATAGACGTAATAATAGGAGATAAATTAATCATATTATGAAAAATAAGAAATAAATGTATGGAAGTTTAAATTAAATTGAGGATTTAAATGAGAAAGAAAAATGCCTAAACATCCTGCTTAGGCAAAAAGTTTTTGAATAAAATTTTTAATTAAGTAATTTGACTGTTTTCCATGATTACGATGAAAAACTTCCAGATTCTAAAAAAAAAAAAAATAAATCAAGAAAAAATTATATTAATTCACATTTTTTTAATTTTGATGTTGATCGCGAATTAACCCTTCTTGTTGATAACTTGCGACCAAATTGCCTGCTAGGTCAAAAACCTGCCCTCTTGCAAGCCCTCTAGATCCCGATGCATTTGGCGTATCTAATTGAAAACGAGTCCAATCACTTAAATCCACATCACGATGAAACCAAATACTATGGTCCAACGTTGCAACTTTTAATCCCTGTTGAAGAAATCCTCGTTCATGTGGCTGTAGCATAGTGAGGATACAATGAAAATCGGTAAAATACGCTAGCAAACATTGTTGCAAGCGATTATCCTTTGGTACAAGACCGTTAGTTTTTGCCCATACTAACTGCTCTGAGGGTAATTTTTCACCCTTAAAAGGGTTATTAGCATATTTTAAACGCACATCAAATGCTCGCTCTTTTTGAAATTTTTCTTTCATCGGCGAAGGCAACATCATTGCGAGAGATGAAATTAACGCATTTTCTGAAACTAATGAATCTGGTCGCTCCGCAACAGGAGAGTGAACCTGATACTCAAATCCTTTCTCTTTAACCTGAAAAGAAGCCATTACTCGACAAATAATTTCATTGTGCTGTTTTGCATTAATTGATACCACCGTAAAACTATTGCCCTCTCGTAGTATCTCTGTTTCATAAATAATAGGGTAATGAACATCTCCTGCACGTAAAAAATAGCAATGGCAGGAATGTAGATGACGGCTTTCATCAACCACATTCATACTTGCCGATAGTGCCTGAGCAACGACTTGTCCGCCAAATACTTGCGGTAAGCCATCATCTTCACATTCTCCACGAAATAAATTATCGTCTAAATGCTCTAAAGTTAGGAGTTGAATTAATCGATTTAATGCTTGTGACATGATGCTTCCTCTTTCAATGATTTTATGTCAGTGTAAAAGAAAGATAGACAAAAGGAAAGACAACAACAAGCGGTCGGATATGTTAAATTTTTTGCAAATAGGTGTAACCAAAAGGGTGAGAGCACTTCCAGCCAACTCTCGGCACACAGACATTTCAATTTTGGCTGCTTTCTTCCGAACCTGACCAAGTAAACCGAACGCTATTGCGAGAAACCAGAAGTGCTCTCATAGGATTACACAGATTGTGTAAGGGTTCTAATTATAGTGTGGCTGTTCTCGTAATACAAGCAAAAAACAATGTAAGCGGGTTGATCGTCTTAAAAAGATGCTATTAAAACACTCCCCCTCTAAAGCTAGCAAGCGTAGCGAGTATTGGGTGGAGCAAATTCGCCAGAATTTGCAGAGGGAGGGCTTCGCAAAGTTTTTCAAAAATCTAACCGCTTGTAGTCCTTTTTTATCTCCGAAAGCCCTCTCTCTGCTCAAAATAGCCTTACGCTATTTTGAGCTGTCTCTCTCCCGCAAGCGGGAGAGAGTAATGTATTTCAAAACGTTGAAGTACCATTCCCCTCGTCCGCTTGTGGGAGAGGGATTATCGTAAAATGTTGAAGTAAAATCCCCTCGCCCGCTTGCGGGAGAGGGTGGAGCAAATTCTCCAGAATTTGCGGAGGGAGAGGGTTTCGCAAAGTTTTTCTGAAATCTGACCGCTTGTAGTCCTTTTTTTATCTCCGAAAGCCCTCTCTCTGCTTAAAATAGCCTTCGCTATTTTGAGCTGTCTCTCTCCCGCAAGCGGGAGAGAGGGAAATTTTCAATTACACTTTCCACAAAAACAAAAACCAGCAACCGAAGTTGCTGGTCTTTATCAGCTTAATAAGCTATGGTTTGATTACCAGAATACGCGTAAACCTACAGTAACACCGCTATTAGTAGTTTTGTCACCACCTTTAACTTTAGCTGTTGTAATTGCACCTTCTAAGTAAGTTAACACATTTTTATGTAATTGGTAGTCTGTACCTAACATGAAACGATCATAGTTAGTTGTTTCAGTTGAAGTAGTTTTAACTTTTTGTTGACCGTGACCGTAGTTACCATAGATAGATACTGCTGGAGTCACTTGATATTTCGCACCTACGCGGAATCCTAAGTGGCGAATATCTTCATTTTTTGGACGGTTTTTAGTATAATCGCCAGCTACATCGAAACCTGCAGTTAATTGATTAATACCATATTTGAAACCTACTGCCCATGCATCTTTATAATGACGACCATTTGCTTCAGTTACATAGTTATCACGTGTGTAACCTGCTGCTACCGTTGCAGATTGACCTTCTGCTGGAGCAAATGAATATACTACACCTGCACCATAACCATTTTTAGTTTTACCTTTAGCAATATCGGTAAAGTTACCATCTTTATCTTTATTATATTCAGTACCGAAGTTATAGTTCACACCAACTTGTAAACCATCAATGCCTTTGTAGTCATAACGAACAACAGAGTTACCCGCTGTTGTTAAGTTGTTATCAAATGCACCATATACATAGTCGAAACCAACTTGTGCAATATCATCTGCGATAGTAATTTGACGACCGAATGTTAATTCACCATATTGTTTGCTACCTAAACCCACATAAGCACGTTTAGTATTTAAATCACCAAATTTATCTGATGTTTTTACATTACTATCGAAACGAAATTCTAAACGACCTAATGCGTAGAAATCTTCAGCAATTTGGTGTTTAGCACGTACACCAAAACGTGAACCATCATTACCTAAACCTGTGTGACCAGCTTGTGATTTCTCGCCTGATACTTTAGTCCAGTTTTTATCTAATTTTAAACGAAGAGAACCATCAAAATCGATTTTTGAACCTTCATTCTCATACACAGTTACCGCTGATGCTGAAGCTGCGAATGCTGTTACTGCTAATGCTACTAGTGTTTTTTTCATAATGTTCACCTTAAATATTTTTAGTTTAGCTAAAATTACTCTCGTTAAGGTAAAAGAGTAATTCTCCGTATCTGACATTTACATCCGTAATGTAAGTTTGGGTAAATGCTGATTGCGGGCGAATAATGGCAAATTTGGATGATCGTGTCAATATATTCTTTTTATGGTTTTAAATATAACTTTTTCATTTAAAATCATACAGTTATATAAAACAACACTTCAAAGAGAGTATTTTTCCTTGCTTTTTTTGAGCATTACTCCACATTGAAAAATAGCGTAACTATTTGATTATAAAGACAAATCATGTATTTAAAATAGTTCAATTTTTATTTTAAAAATTTATGTGAACTAATTCACAATTTTACAATTTAATTGAGCCTAAGCCGTTTTTTTATACAAAAATTTAAGATTAGTAATCCTTTAATGCTTAATTTATAATAAGAAAAAAGAAAAAGAGATGAAAAATGACAAGATTTACCGAACAGATACAACAAAAACTGGCGCCCTTTTTAGCCTTTTCAGAGCAAAATATCAACATTTCACACCCTTGTTTTTCTTTCAATCAAGGTCGTGTAGTGCAATTTATTCAAGAAATTTTAGCAACCAGTCAGCAAATTGAAACGCAAAGGGATAGTCATTTACTTGCATTTCAAACTCAACGACTTGTCGAGCAATTTGACAGCTTACAAAAAGCCATTGAAACCCAAATCACACATAAACAAAATATCAAGACATTTCGCTCAAGCTATCGCTTTCCGAAAAATATTCATCGTCTTCCTTATGAAAAGCGATTGGAAGAATATCAAAAGGCGTTAAGAGCTTTAAATGATAAAATTTCGTGGTTGATTGAACAAAGCCAGCAAGCCAGTGATGTAGATCGCCCTTACTATCTTGCACAAATTGAAGAAACAGAATATCGAAAAAAGAAATGTCTTGATGCAATTGAAGATTTGATTACCCAAAATTGCAAAAATTAGACAAGATCAGACCGCTTGTAAGCCTTTTTGTTGTTTTTGCTCTCCCCTTCTTTTTCTAAAAAACGCACTGATTTTTTGGCTACATTCCGTAGCCATTACGCCACCTCGAATATGCAAAAAATGGTTCATTTTATAGTCTTCAAAAAAGTGAAAACGGGAGCCGACAGCACCTGTTTTATAATCAGACGCTCCAAAGACTAAACGCCCAATACGACTATGCAAAATCGCACCGGCACACATGGTGCAAGGCTCTAAGGTGACATAAAGCGTTGTATCTAATAAACGATAATTTTGCAATTGCTCTCCTGCCATTCGGATTGCTTGAATTTCTGCGTGAGCAGTTGGATCAGATAAGATAATGGAACGATTCCACCCTTCCCCTATAATATTGCCCATTTTATCGACTAACACAGCCCCAACGGGAATTTCCCCTTCCGCTTCGGCTTTATCTGCAAGGGATAAGGCGTATTGCATAAAGTGAAAATCTTGTTCGGTTAAGGTTAAATCGCAATGGGATTGGGTGGGTTGAATGAACATAATTGAATTAAGATGGTAGGGACGCCACGCTTGGCGTCCGTGAACATAAACCGAACTTTGTCTTTGTAAAGGACGCCAAGCGTGGCGTCCCTACAATAACGTTATTTGTTTGAGGTTTGTCAATACTTCAGATTATCGACGACCACGGTCGTTAAAACGTTTTTCTTTAAATCCACCTTCTTTACGGTCTTTAAAGCCACGTTCTTCACGACGACCATCTCTGCCACCACGTCCGCCGCGTTCGTTACGATCGCCTCGACCTTTTCCTCTACCGCCTTTATCTTCATAAGGTGTTGCATTAGTTGCACTACCTGCTGAACCTAAAAGTGACATCTGCATCGGTTTGCTTAATACACGTGCCTTATGGGCAAAGTGTTCAACTAAATGTTTCGGCATACCTTGCGGTAATTCAATGGTCGAATATGTGTCATGAAGTTTGATATGGCCAATATAACGGCTGTTAATATCGCCCTCGTTAGCAATTGCTCCGACAATGTGACGTACTTCAACGCCATCTTCACGACCAAGTTCAATACGATAGAGATCCATTGCAACACCGTTATTATCACGATGTTCACGACCGCCACGACGTTCAGCAGAACGTGGATTTTCACGGCCTTTTCCACGTTCACCGCGTGCTGGGCGAATTTCAGGATCTGGCGGAAGAATGAGTTTTTGTTTTTCTTGAAGTATCATCATCATTGCTGCCGCTAACTCTTCGTGATCTTGGTCTGCCGTGAATAAATCTTCTAATAATTCACGATAAAGCTCTAAATCGTGATGTTCTAATTGTAATGAAATGCGTGCTTTAAATTTCTCACGGCGTTTTTCCATTAAAATTTCGTGATTTGGTACTGGCACTTCATCAATTGGCTTTTTGATTAAATGTTCAATATTTTTTAATAAACGGCGTTCGCGCGGTTCTACAAATAATAATGCACGACCTGAACGCCCAGCGCGACCAGTACGACCGATACGGTGAACATAAGACTCTGCGTCAAGTGGAATGTCGTAGTTTACGACTAGGCTGATACGTTCAATATCAATACCACGCGCAGCAACATCTGTTGCGACAATCACATCTAAACGGCCTGATTTTAATTTGTCCAATGCTTGCTCACGCGCTTGTTGGGTCATATCGCCGTTTAATGCGGCAGCACGATAGCCATTACGTTCACAGAGTTCAGCAATATCAATGGTGCCCGTTTTAGTACGTGTAAAGATAATCGCCGCATCAAATTCTTCCACTTCTAAGAAACGCAATAACGCATCATTTTTACGGAAGCCGTTCACTAACCAGTAGCTTTGTGCAATATCTGGTGCAGAACGTTGGGTTGCTTGAATTTTAACTTCTTGCGGATCTTTCATAAAACGCTTGGTAATACGGCGAATTGGCTCTGGCATCGTTGCTGAGAAAAGTGCCGTTTGGTGATCTTCAGGCAGTTCCGCCATGACCGTTTCCACATCTTCGATAAAGCCCATACGTAACATTTCGTCCGCTTCATCTAGTACAATCGCTTTCAACATAGAAAGATCTAAGGTGCCACGACGAATATGGTCAAGAATACGCCCAGGGGTTCCCACCACAACTTGCGCACCGTTTTTTAATGCACGAATTTGAATATCGTAACGCTGACCGCCGTAAATCGTGACCGTGCGAATGCCTTTCATATTTTTGCTAAATTGCTCACAAGCATCAGCCACTTGAATGGCTAATTCACGGGTTGGCGCCATGACTAACATTTGAGGATGGCGTTGTTCTGGATCGATTTGGGCTAATAAAGGTAAAGAGAATGCCGCTGTTTTACCACTCCCCGTTTGTGCCATACCCAGTACATCACGACCATTTAAAAGATGTGGGATACAAGCTTGCTGAATTGGAGATGGAGTTACATAGCCCATTTCAGTGACAGCGTTAAGGATAGATTGTGGTAAGCCTAAGTCGGCAAAAGTTAAAGTTGTTTCAGTCATAAAATTCCAAAATAGAATGGAAGTTCACTTTACTCTCCCACGTTTACGGGGGAGAGACAGCTCAAAATAGCATAAGGCTATTTTGAGCAGAGAGAGGGTGATGCCCTCTCCCTCCGCAAATCTTACAGATTTGCTCCTCCCTCTCCCGTAAACGGGAGAGGGGAAGTGAACATAGAATAAAAATTATATTGTTGAGCTTTTTAGGTAAGAAAAATAAATAGAAAGCAAATCAATGCCTTATATAACTTGTCACACAGTGTAAGCGGTGAGATTTGCAAAAAATTTTACAAATCATACCGCTTGAGTCGTCCTAATTTTTCCCAACAACAACGGGATCTGTTTGTGTTTGTTTCGCTCTTAATTGAGCTAATTCAAACAACGCAAAACGATACTCAACAAAGTTATACACCTGATTTGCAATTGCGAGACGGAAGAAACTCACAGCTTCCGCAACTTGATTCATTTTGAGTGTTTGTTTTGCAAGATAAAAATAAGTTTCGGTTAAAATTTCTGCATAAGTGGCAGTATTTGCTTCAGCTTGTGCATTCATTTTTAAACGAAGTTGTTCAAGAGTAAATTCTCCTAAGAAGTAAGAAACAATGTTTGTTCCCCAAAAATCTTTCGATAAGCTTTTTGAGCGTTCGACTAATTTTTGTTTAGCATCTATAGAATCAATTTCTAACTCATTGAAATATAACCATAAAGCGCGATAAGGATCTGTCTTATCTGCTTCATAGAATTTTTGAAGATCACGCTCTGCTTCAGAATAACGACCACTATAATAGAACGCTAAGCCACGATTTAAACGAGTATAGTCATAATTAGGGTCTAATTCTAATACGGCATTAAACGCATCGATTGCGCTATCGTAATCATCTTCAAGCAACAAATATAAACCTAAATAGTTATAAGCTGCTGCCATTTTAGGATTATATTCTACAGCCTGTGTAAAGTCATAGCGAGCTAAAGACCAAAGTCCTAAGCTATCATAAATTACGCCTCTTTCAAAGAGTAATTCTGCTCGTTCTGCCTGACTTAATTTTGCTTCTTGTAATACCTGAGTTAAACGAACAACCATCACCTCTTGTTCAAAACGAAGCTGTGGGTTTAACTCTGCAAGAGGCAATTTTTCTGGCGCAATAATATCAGAGGCACGATTAACACACCCCGTCAAAAAGAGTAATGCAAGAAAATTAAGTAAGTAAAAACGAAAATTAAACAACTTAATACGTTGCTGCATTTAATAAAACCTTAGGTGAAATTTTGATTTGAGATAAAAATATCTAGCGAAAATTAAATTGCGTCATATTGAGGGGTACAGCGTCTGTACCCCGAATGAAATTATTCCGCAAGTTCTTGAATTTCTTCAACAACTTCTGATGTTGAAGATTCACCATTTAACTCTTTCATAGTTAAACGGATACGACCTTGACGGTCGATTTCTACCACTTTCACTTGGACTTCTTGGCCTACAGATAAGTAGTCTGCCACACGTTCTACACGAGCGTCAGTGATTTGAGAAATATGCACTAAGCCTTCTTTTCCACCAAGGATAGATACGAATGCACCGAAATCAACTACACGAGTGACTTTACCTTTGTAAATCGCATTGACTTCGACTTCTGCAACGATCTCTTCGATACGTTCCATCACACGTTTTGCTGCATTGTTGTCTGTTGCTGCAATTTTCACGGTACCGTCATCATCAATGTCAATTGATGTGCCAGTTTCTTCAGTTAATGCACGAATTGTCGCACCGCCTTTACCGATCACATCTTTGATTTTCTTCGGATCGATCTTCATGGTATGAATACGAGGCGCGAAGTCAGAAATTTCAGCACGAGGTGCTGGGATCGCTTGTTCCATCACGCCTAAAATGTGCATACGTGCACCTTTTGCTTGATTTAATGCGATACGCATAATTTCAGGGGTAATCCCTTCAATTTTGATGTCCATTTGTAATGCAGTCACACCTTCACGGGTACCCGCTACTTTAAAGTCCATATCGCCTAAGTGGTCTTCATCACCTAAGATGTCTGAAAGTACCACAAATTTCTCTTCTTCTTTTACTAAGCCCATTGCGATACCAGCAACAGCCGCTTTGATTGGCACACCAGCGTCCATTAACGCAAGAGAAGCACCACACACAGAAGCCATTGAAGAAGAACCGTTTGATTCGGTAATTTCAGAAACCACACGCACAACATACGGGAACTCTTCCGCGCTTGGCATGACAGCTAACACACCACGTTTCGCTAAACGACCGTGACCAATTTCACGACGTTTCGGCGAACCGATACGACCTGTTTCGCCTACTGAATATGGAGGGAAGTTGTAGTGGAATAAGAAGCGATCTGATTTTTCGCCTGTTAATTCATCAATGATTTGTGCATCACGCTCTGTACCTAATGTTGCAACTGCTAATGCCTGTGTTTCACCACGGGTAAACAACGCTGAACCGTGCGTACGTGGTAAAACGCCTGTGCAAATGTCTAATGCACGAACGGTATCAACGGTACGACCATCAATACGTGGTTCACCTGCGATAATACGACTACGTACGATTTGGCTTTCTAATGCAGTGATGATGTCAATGATTTTGCCTTCAGATACGGTTTCATCTTCAGCAGTTAATGTTGAGATAACCTCTGCTTTGATTGCGTCAATTTGTTCGTAACGTGCTTGTTTTTCAGTAATACGGTAAGCGTCGCCAATACGTGCTTCTGCTAACGCTTTAACTTTATTGATTAAGTCTGTATTTGGTTCCGGAGCAACCCAATCCCAACGTGGTTTGCCCGCTTCTTTCACGAATTCTTTGATGTTTTCAATCACCACTTGTTGCTGTTCGTGACCAAACACCACCGCAGCTAACATCTGTTCTTCAGTTAAAATATCTGCTTCAGATTCAACCATTAATACCGCTTTGTCTGTACCTGCAACCACTAAATCTAAACGGCTTAAACGTTGCTCAGACATTGTTGGGTTTAGGACGAATTGGTTATCAATGAAACCAACACGAGCCGCACCGATTGGACCGTTGAAAGGCACACCAGATAAAGATAATGCAGCTGAAGCACCGATCATCGCTACTAAATCTGGGCTGATTTGTGGGTTAACAGAAACCACTGTTGCAATCACTTGAATTTCGTTGAAGAAACCTTCAGGGAAAAGTGGACGAACTGGACGGTCAATTAAACGAGCGATTAAGGTTTCGCCTTCAGACGGGCGGCCTTCACGTTTAAAGAAACCACCAGGGATTCGACCTGCTGCGTAAGTACGCTCTTGATAATCTACAGTTAATGGGAAGAAGTCTTGACCTTCTTTCACGTCTTTTTTTGCTACTACTGTTACGAAAACAGTGGTGTCGTCCATGCTTGCCATCACAGCAGCTGTCGCTTGACGAGCGATTGCGCCTGTTTCTAATGTTACGGTATGTTGACCGTATTTAAATTGTTTGACGATTGGAGTCATTGTTATGTTCCTTTGAATTTTTTGGAATGGTTTATTGTTGGTTTTATTTCCTAAAAATTGCGACTAGCAAAAGTAATCTTATCTTCCATCAAGATTACTTTTGATAGCCGCCTTATTAAATGCGAAGAAATAAAACTTGACTATTATACAGAGATTTTCTGAAAAATCGCCTGTTATTTCGGAATTTGTAAGAAATTTACGCAAAGTGACCGCTTGTAAAAATTAAATATCGACTATCTCCCTAGAAAACATGCTGACACTTTTTACCTATAACAAACACAAACAAAAACATTTACATTTCTTTAAAAATTAGTTATTTATATGGTTGTCATTTCGACATTTTCTGAATATTTTACTTGCAAAAAGGAATAATTTATGCAGAACACAGAACACACTATTTGGACTAAAAGTAAAAGCCTTGTCAATCTTTCTGCGCTAAGTTGCGCCATTTTCGTTGCTATCAATGGCAATGCACTTGCGGCTAAAGTACCTGAAGGCGTTGTCCTTGCTGATAAACAAGAAGTACGTATTCAAACCACTGCTGAAGCGGCTACGCTTGATCCACAAAAAATGGAAGGCACAGGGGAAAGTTTATTAGCCCGCCAGCTTCTTGAAGGATTGGTCAATACAGATGAACAAGATCATCTTGTACCCGGTGTCGCAGAACGTTGGGAATATGGTCCTGAAAATAAATCATTGACCTTCTATTTACGTAAAGATGCTAAGTGGTCAAATGGCGATCCTGTTACCGCCCATGACTTTGTCTATGCTTGGCAACGTTTAGTCGATCCGAAAACCGCTTCGCCTTATGCGACCTACTTAGAATTTATGAAAATGGAAAATGTAGCGGATATTGTGGCGGGCAAAAAATCACCAGACACCTTAGGGGTAAAAGCGGTTGATGAGCATACTTTATTGCTCACCTTAACCGCTCCAGTGCCTTATGCAGCAGATTTAACTCAACATGCATCACTCTACCCTGTTCATCGTGCAACCGTTGAAAAACATGGCGATAACTGGATTCGCCCTGAAAATTTCGTTGGTAACGGCGCATATAAAATTGCTGAACGGGTTCTTAATGAAAAAATTGCCTTTGAACGTAGCCCGACTTACTGGAACGATAAAGAAACCGTGGTTAATAAAGTCACCTTCTATGTATTAAATGAGAGTTCAGGTATTGCACGTTTCCGTTCAGGTGATTTAGATATTGCGAATATTCCGTCAACACTCTATAAAGATGCGAAATTCCGTAAAGAATATGATCCGCAAATTCATAAATCACGCAAACTCGGTACATTCACTTATGAGATGAACTTAGCTAAAGCACCGTTTGATGACATTCGTGTGCGTAAAGCCTTAGATCTTGCGATTGAACGTGAAGTGATTACGGATAAAGTGCTTGGTTTCGGTCAAACGCCAACTTTTACCTTTACACCACATTACATTGGCGCAGGTGAAAAAATCAAACAGCCTGAATATGCAAGCTGGACGCAAGCCCAACGTAATGAAGAAGCAAAAAAATTACTCGCTGAAGCAGGTTATAGCAAAGCTAATCCGCTCAAAACTGAGTTGCTTTATAACACAAACGAAGGCTTAAAAAATATTGCGGTAGCTGCCACCTCTATGTGGAAGAAAAACTTAGATGGAATGACAGACATCACGCTGAAAAATATGGAATGGAAAACGTTCTTAGATACCAAAGCTCAGAAAAATTACACCTTAGCTTTCAGTGCATGGATGGCAGACTATAATGATGCGAGTACGTTCTTAACCTACTATCTCTCAAACAGTGACCAAAATAAAATTGGTTTCAAAAGTGAGAAATTTGATCAGTTAATCAATGAGTCTTACTATGCGAAAGATGAAGCTGAACGTGCGGAAATCTATGCCAAAGCAGAAGCGGAATTAAATAGTCATCATCCGTTTGTCGCAATTTATCACTATGCGGGATTATTTATTAAAAATCCGAAAGTAAAAGGCTATGAAGGTAAAAGCCCGCAAGGGACTTACTACATTAAAGATTTTTATGTCGAAAAATAGCGCTGGACACTGATAAACACAATTAAGACAGATCAACAAGCGGTCGGATTTTGTAAAAAATTTACAAGATCCGACCACTTGTCTACTATACCTATAAACGACTAAATCGGTGTTGCCGTATGCTTTAACACTTCAAGCAACTCACTGATATTCTGTTTACCCTGTGTTTTAAGCCACTGGCGAGCAGCTTCAACACCTTCGGCTTTATAGGCTTCCGCACCGCCAGCCCAAGTTGCACGTCCGCACAGTACGCCGTTAAACTGGCTACCTGCTTGGTGAGCAAATTCAAGGGTTTGTTGGAACAGTTTGGCTGACACCCCTGCACTTAGGAAAATAAACGGTAGATCCGTTGCTTCGCTTTGCTCTTTAAAGAATGCTGCGGCTTCCGCTTGGCTGTAAAGCACTTCACCGTCAGTAAAGCCTTCCACATAACTCATTACCACAGGTACTTCTACTTTCAAGACATCTACCCCAAAACGTTTATCCGCAAAGAACTTCATCGCTTCGATCACTTTGCGTGGTTTCACTTTGGCGTTATAGACTTTATCTTCGTTTGAACCGTCGTAGGTCAAAATTTCTAAGAACAGCGGAATTTGTTCTGCATTACACTCAGAAGCAACACGTTCAACAAAGGCAGCTTTGCGATCGTTAATTTCGTGCGGTTCATCAATGTCAAAATAGATCAACAATTTAACCGCTTCCGCCCCTTTTTCTTTTAAGCGATAGACAGACACATCATCAATCAAATCAGGGAAACGACCCACAGCGGTTTTATCGTAGCCTGTTTTTTCGTATGCCATAATTAATCCGCAATTTGCATCACGTTTCTCTGAAGCCGCCCAGCCAAATTCAGGATCAAGCAAGATCGACGACGCATAAGGGGTTAATTCTTGAGAAATCAACGTTTTAAATTCGCTGACCTGTTGTGCGGTAATATCATCGCCCATCATTCGACGTAATGCACCACGTTGGTCAATCGCAAGAGCAGCAATAATGCCCTCTTTGGTACAAAGTTTTTTCATTAAATCTTGTTTAGACATACTGCTACTCCTATTCATCATCGCCTAACGCTAAGTTTTTAAGTTGTTGAGCCACATCGTGAATTTGCTCTTTGGCATTTTCCAGCAAGCCGTCCGTGCCTTCTTCACTCACATAGCTAATCACCATCGGTAAATTCATTCCGCTATATAGTCCTGATAATTTTGGCAAGTAACGCATTGCCACATTACACGGCGTACCGCCCATAATGTCGCAAAAAACCACAATCTCACCGCTTGCATTCGCCAGTGCTTGCTCAAATTTCACTTGGAAATCTTCACTGCCTTCGTGTGGATATAAGCAGACGGTTTGAGCATTGTCGATTTTGCCTAAAATCATTTCGGCAGTATCCAGTAAGCCTTCCGCAAACTCTCCGTGACTGATTAAAATTAAGCTCATAGTTGCTCCTTTTGGTAGTTTTGAATTTTTTATTCCCCCCTTTGAAAAAGGGGGGCTAGGGGGGATTTTAAGATAGTGCGATTAACTGTTTAGATCTTTAAATCCCCCTCAATCCCCCTTTTTCAAAGGGGGAAGTTTGACGATATTTTTTTGGTTGTCCTTATAAATTCTTCGTATTCAACTCTTTATAAATCGGCTTATCGCTAAATGTTAAGGTATCGATCTTCACTCCTTCCGTTTCAAAGACGATAATCTCATTTTCACCTTTATGCAGTAACGGGGCTGGTAGATAGAGATAACAAGTCGGGCCTTCATTCCAGTAACGCCCTAAGTTCTCACCATTTACCACAATCACCCCCTTGCCGAATGCACGGGTATCAATAAAGGTATCTTGCGGTTCTTGGTCTAGGTGTAACTTAAATTGATAGAACGACGGAGCTTGACTATCTTTTTCGCCATCAAAATCAATCTCTTCCAAGCGGTCAAAATCAATCGCATACTGTTGCCAGCCTGTGTGGAAATGCAGATCAAGCACCGCCCCTGCACCGATCCCTTTATGTTGTGTCGGTGCAAGCAACTTACCGCCGTAATTAACCCGTCCCATATTTTCCACTAACAGATCAAGTTGAAACTCACCATTGGGTGTCTGTAACATCACTTCATTGCCGATCTCGTGTTGGTACTGGGTGGCGACTTTTTGTTTATCGTTGAAAATTTGAATACGATCTCTGCCTTGGTAAATTCTCAGCTTGATCTCACCGCTGTATGCCGTCGGTTTGGCTCGATAAAGCAGGTAGCCGTAGTAATGCCCTAGCTGTTCCATTGTTTGAGTGAATGGACTTTCGTAACATTCACTGATTGTGTCTAAAGTACCAAACAGCGACACTTCATTTTGTACTGCAAGCGGTGGGTAAGCAGTGATGTTTGGCAAAATCGGATCGACAATCGGGCTGGCATCAGGGTACTGCCCTAACACTTTTTGTAGCAGGTAGAATTTCTCTGACGGCTCGCCCCACTCGTGAACAGGGGCATCATAATCATAGCTGGTCACCTGCGGTAAATCGGTATCTAACCGTGCGGAACAGCCGTTCCAAAAGCCAAAATTCGTTCCGCCTTGGAACATATAGAAATTGATACTCGCCCGTTCAAGTAGCTCTTTGGTGCAGTCCGCCAAATCTTGAGCATCACGGCGGATCAGAGGCTCTTTCCAACGGTTAAACCAGCCGTCCCAAAATTCCATACACATCAACGGGTAAGATTTGCCGTGCTTGTCGATAT
Organism: Actinobacillus indolicus; assembly: GCF_004519515.1. Classification (NCBI taxonomy): domain Bacteria; kingdom Pseudomonadati; phylum Pseudomonadota; class Gammaproteobacteria; order Pasteurellales; family Pasteurellaceae; genus Actinobacillus; species Actinobacillus indolicus. The sequence goes on from NZ_CP038145.1 coordinate 218,708, forward strand.
AACGTTGTAACTCATCTAAATTTTCATTAGCACGAGAGCCGAAGTTGCCCGTCGGCAAAATATCATCTTCGATCAACGCTCCAGCTTCTAAGGCGTTCTGCCACGCACCGTCTGACGTGAAAAGCGGTACGTTCACCCCGTGAATTAACATCAACGCCCGAATGGCTCGCAAGTAGTTTTTGTCGTTGCCGAACGAGCCGTATTCGTTTTCAATCTGCATCATTAAGATATTACCGCCTTGGGTGATTTGATAGGGAGCAATGCGTGGAAGCAGTTCTTGGAAATAGCGGTCGATTTCAGCGATAAACAACGGATCGTTTTGGCGTAAGCGGATATTCGGGATATTGAGCAACCACGCAGGCAATCCGCCAAACTCCCATTCCGCACAAATATAGGGTGTTGGGCGAAGAATAACGTACAGCCCTAGATCTTTTGCTGTTTGCAAAAATTTGACTAAATCCGCCCGCTTGCTGAAGTTAAATTGATCAGGCTGTGGTTGATGTAAGTTCCACGGCACATAAGTTTCTACCGTGTTACACCCCATTGCTTTTAGGTTATAGAGTGTTTTATACCAGTATTCCGGTACGATACGGAAATAATGTACTGCACCTGACAGGATTTTGAACGGTTTTCCGTTGAGTAGGAAATCCTTTTCGCCGATTTGGAAAGGCATAGTTACTCCTTAATAATTACTTGCGAAGTTGGATTACTAATCCATTCAATTTTAATTGTTTCTACATTAGCTTGTTGCCCTGAAATTACATCTGCTTGGCTGTCACCAAAATAAATAGCTTGTTCGGAAGTTAATTCAAAATGATCAAGTATTTTTAACAATCCATCTGGGGCTGGTTTTGAATGTTCAATATCATCATCGCTGACAGTTAAATCAAAATAATCGGTTAAGCCTAAAGCCGTTAGAGAGTAGTCAAGGCTACGTCTGCCTTTTCCCGTAAATACCGCAATTTTTTTCCCTTTTTGTTTAAGCTTACTAAGCATTGTGCGAATTTTTTCAGGGCAATCCGCATAAAGTGAATGGTTGGCTTGATAAAGTTGATAGAAAAACTCTACCGCTTGTTGTTTTTGCTCAGGGCTACCTTTTACGACTTTTTCGATAATAGCCTGTTCCGATCCGCCAAAATGTTGTTCAATCTCTAAATTGCTCAGTAATTCACCATTAAATTTTAGAAATGTTTCTCTAAAGCACATAAAAGCTAATGGAAGTGTATCTGCAAGTGTGCCATCAAAATCAAAGATATAAATTGCTTTCATTAGGTTTTACCTCTAGATGTAAAATATTGAATGGATTTGACCGCTTGTTTTAGGACGCCAAGCGTGGCGTCCCTACAGTTCTTGTAGGGGCGGGGTTTATCCCCGCCCGTCCAAATGGGTGGTAACGGGTGGGGATAAACCCCACCCCTACGAATTTTTATTAGCCCTTAGCCAACAATCCAGCCCAAGAGAGCAAGATACAGAGGGCGATGATGATCATAATCGCTTTGTTAGAGTTCATTTTCGGTCTGCCGAGTAACCAGTAGATGAAGAACACGACTAACGCAGGGACTAATCTTGGTAAGATAAGGTCTAAGTTCGCTTGGGCGGAAACGACTTTCTCACCGATAGTGGCGACAAACGGTACTTTGACATTCACCATCGTGGCACACATTACCCCCACAACGAATACCCCAAGCACTGTTGCAGCGTTGGTTAATGCGTTCAAGCGGTGACTTAGGTTGGTCACTAAATTTACCCCTTCACGATAAGCGATTTTGAGTTGTACCCAACGGAATACCATTGTGGCAATCGCTACCGCAACCCATAAGCCGACACCAAGCGGGTTGCCGTTTACTGCCATTGTTGCAGCAATCGCCCCCATAATTGCTGGGACGAGTGAGCCGAATAGGGCATCACCGATAGCGGCAAATGGTCCCATTAAACCTGATTTGATACCTGCAACGGCTTCAAGTGATTTCACCCCTTGTTTTTCTTCAAGTGCCAAGTCGATACCTTTAACAATGGTGTTAAAGAATGGGCTGGTGTTGAAGAATTGGTTGTGCATCACCATCATTTTTTGTAATTCAGGTGTGTTGTCGCCATACATTTTGCGTAGCTGTGGCAACATAATCCATAAATAGCCAGAGCCTTGCATACGTTCGTAGTTCCAACCAACTTGGTTGAAGAATAAGTTACGGATATTGATTTGGCGGAAGTCCGCATCTGTTAATTTGTAGCCTTTTGGATTTCCGACTTGTTGATTAGAGTTCGTCATCTTCAATTTCTCCTTTGTCAGAAGTGGTATTTTGTTTTGCAACTGGGGCTGAGCCACCTTCTACGCTACGTTGGTAAACAATGTAGGCGAATGCAAATCCGATTGCTGCCATTGCAAGCATTGGTACGCTGCTGATTGAGTTGCTTACACCTGTTGATGCACCGACAGCATTGATGTTACCGAAGAGAGTAATGAAGATTGCTGTGAGTGAGAATGCAAGGATTAAGTATGCAATGTGACGTTTTGTCGGTAAGTAACGAAGTAAGATTGCGAAACCTAACGCCGGTAATACGCCACCTGCAAGGGTTAAGCCATCTGCGATAACTTTTAAGAAGCCTGTTTGCATTGCTTCTGCCAGGCTTGCCACAAATGGACCACCAAACACTAACGCTAAGAAGATTGGTAATGCACGAGATAGACCCCAAGCGATTGCACCGCAGAGATAGTTTACTGTGATTGCACTATAAGCGTGGTCTTGGATATTTTTGTCGATACGGTGAGCGAAGAATACGTTAGACATTCTCGCTAAAATATCGGTATAAACCATTAACGCTGCGATTGGAACAGCTAAGGTCGTTAAAGCTAATTGTGGATCCATTCCAGCTGCAACAGAGAATGCTGTTGCGATAACAGTACCCGAGTTTGCATCAATACGAGATGCACCACCGAAAGTACCTACACCTAAAATAGTTAATTGCATTGAACCGCCGATTAACAATCCTGTTGTTAAATCGCCCATAATTAAACCTGTGATAAAGCCTGCAAACACAGGTGAACCAGCACTAGATACAATCGTGATTTCATCTAGGATTTGATAGAACGCATAGAGCGTTATCAAAAGTATTTGCCACCATTCGATCATAATCGTTACTCCTCTATAAAAGTTTCATTAAATCGACTTTTTCTTCATTAGGCACTAACTGAGCGGTGAGCTTCACGCCTTTTTCAGAAAGTTTTCTAAACACTTCCACATCGTCTTCAGTCACGTGTACTGTTTTTCTGATAGGACGTGTTAGATCCGTTTTAGGCATATTCCCTGCATTTACTTCCGGCAGATTTACGCCTGCCTCCACAAGCTGTAAGATCGTTTGTGGGGTTCTTGTCACCAACAAAACACGTTGAGAGTCATAACGCCCTTCGTTAATGTTGGCAGCTGCTTTTTCCACAGGCAACACGCTTAAATTCACCCCTGCTGGGCAAGCCAAGCGTAAGCCTGCTTTATCAATGTCATTATTTGCCGCGACTTCATCGACGACCATAATGCGAGTGATATTGAGATAAGACGTCCATAAGTTTGCCACTTGACCGTGGATTAAACGTCCATCAATGCGTACATTTAAAATTGCCATCTTTTCCTCCTGTATATCAATATGGATAAATCGTTACACCTTGCACCACACGATTAACTTCGCCTGTCGGACAAGGGTTATCCGTGGTGTAGCCAAGATAGAGCGAGCTATAAAATGAATAGAGTTGCCCGATTACTAAGAATGGGAAAATCCGTGCTGCGTCATCTAATTTGTGAATTTCAGCGTGGATCGAGCCGCTTGTATCGCCTAATAACACCACTTCTCTGGCTTTTTTATCTCTGACTAACTCTTGATACAGGTCACGGTCATATTGTGCGGTATAAGGTTGCTGAGATAAGAAGATAAAAATTAGGGTTTCATCTTGAACAAGGGATTTTGGTCCGTGACGGAAGCCCATTGACGACTCAAAGAAGCCAAGGCGTTCACCTGCGGTCAGCTCAAGCAGTTTTAAAGAGGTTTCACGGGCAAGCCCTTGGAAATGTCCACTGCCTAGATAGACGATCCGTTTTAATGGAAGATGGGCTAAACGTTGGATTTCGAGTAGATCCTGTTCTAAAAGTTGTTCTGTTACCGTAACAAAACTTTCTACCCATTCTTCACTAAAGGCATCTGGAGCAAGAGATAACAAGGCTGCAAGCATCATATTGCTTGCACTGGATGTCATCGCAAAGCCTTTATCGTGGGTTGAATCAGGTAATGCTAAGGCGTAAGCGGTCGGATTTTGTGTACATTTTGCAAATAATGCACCATTGACATTATTCGTAATCGCAAGATGATAGGCTTCTTTGACAATGTCATTGACACGCTCCACTGCACCGATACTTTCAGGGCTATTACCAGAACGACCAAATGAAACAAGTAAAGTTGGTTTATCTGCAAAAAGATATTGATAAGGACTTGAAACTAAATCTGTGCTTGCAATAGCTTCGACGACACAACCTAATTTTTCACTGAGAATGGGGGCAACAACATCACCAATAAAAGCCGATGTGCCTGCACCTGTGAAAATAATCCGAAGCTCACCCTTTTTTGCTCGTTCTACAAGTGGTTGAGTAAATGAAACGACATCCGAAGACGTTACAATAGAAAAGGTTTCACGCCAAGTTGCTGGCTGTTGAGCGATTTCTTTTGCTGTCCAAAAAGCGTTCTGTTTTTCTAATGTTTGGTTAGCAATATGGAGAATCATTGCATTTCCCTCACAAATAAATGGATTTATTTATAAGGAAAGAGAATGAAATTACGCAATTAATACTTGAACACCCATATTTTCAAGATATTCTTGATAGCTTAGTGGGATGTTATTATCTGTAACTAATACATCTATTTGATTTGCTTGGCAAATAACGAAATTACTATACTGCCCAAATTTACTTGAGTCAGCGACTACAATCACTTGATCTGCGGCATCACACATTAAACGGTTTAATTGAGCTTCTTGCTCATTAAAGGTTGTTACTCCTTTTTGCAAATCAAAGCCATCAACACCTAAGAAGACTTTATCAAAGCGATAGTGTTGCAAATTGTTATCTGCCATTACTCCCGAAAACGACATCGCATTTTTCCGTAAAACCCCACCAGTCATTCTTACTTCAACGTTTGGACAAGAAACCAATGCCATTGCGACATCAAGTCCGTTTGTCAATACTGTCAAGTTAAGATCATTGATATGATTTACGATTGCTTTCGTTGTTGTTCCTGAGTCTAAAATTACTCGTTCGCCTTCTTTTAATAAAGACGCTGCAAGTTTTCCAATCCGTTGTTTGAGTTCGGGATAATTATTACGTTTATCGGCAACAGAAAGTTCTGCAATTAATCTAGAATTTAATACAGCAAAGCCGTGTGATCTCGTAATGTAGCCTTGTTGCTCTAACATATTTAGATCTGAACGGATAGTAACCGCTGACACTCCAAAATGCTGAGATAATGCTTCAACTCGATGACTGCCTGTTTTCTGTAATAACGCTAAAATATCAGAACGTCTTTCTACGCCACTTTTCATTTTCTCTCCTACATCAAAACAACCACTACAAACTACGATTGCTTTCGAAGTTAAGTTTATTTAAGCCAAAAACAAAAGCAATCGTAAACATTCGAAAATGAGGGCTAGATCACATTAATTTACATAAAAATAAAAAAAGCCAAACAGGGAGTGTTTGGCGTAAGGAAAAATGAATAAAATTTTCTTAGTTAACGACTGTTGTTCTGCGGTGACAGGTGTCCTAACAAAACAACAACATTGTAAACAAATGTATTTTAAAGTCAATAACAAACCATTTTGAACGATTATAAAAAGATCAACATCTGTTGTTAAGATAATGATATGCTTAATTTAAACGCAAAATTTACAATTCCACTTAAAAAAATAAATTTACTCTCCTGAAATTTTCAAACTTTCTAATAAAATCGAACCAGTTTGAATATTTGAACGATGCTCGATGTCATCCGCCACGGCAACCATGTTTTTGAACATATCTTGTAGTTTCCCTGCAATCGTAATTTCTGCAACCGGATATTGAATTTCACCATTCTCAACCCAAAAACCTGCTGCGCCACGGGAATATTCCCCTGTCACCCCATTGATAGCACTGCCAAGCATCTCCGTCACCAATAGCCCAGTTCCCATCTCTTTTAACAAGCTATCTAATCCACCCACTCGATTAGGCTTAACCAGCCAGTTATGGATTCCTCCTGCGTGCCCTGTGCTTTTCATTCCCAACTTTTTAGCACTGTATGTCGTTAGTAAATAAGTTTGTAACACGCCATTTTTAATAATTTGCTGATCTCGGGTATAAACGCCTTCACTATCAAACGGTGATGAAGCAAGCTGGCGTAGAAGATGTGGTTTTTCTTCTAATTCAAACCATTCAGGTAAAATTTGCTCACCTAATTTATCTTGTAAAAAACTCGCTTTACGATATAAAGCACCGCCACTAATCGCCCCCGCAAGATGCCCAATGAGCCCTGTTGCAATGTCATTGTAAAAAATAACAGGCACTTCACAGGTGGATAATTTTTGTGGATTTAAACGATCAACCGCTTTTATCGCCGCTTGACAACCAACCCATTCAGGCGAAGCTAACTGTTCAAATTGGCGAGAAATGGTGTATTCATAGTCTCGTTCTAGCTGATCTTCATAGGCAGAAATCACACTACAAGAAAGGGAATAACGGCTTGATAAATAGCTTTGCAACAACCCATGTGTGTTCCCATAAACACGAATACCACTATGAGAATTAAAGGTTGCACCATCACTATTTACAATGCGTTCATCACTATGTAGTGCATAATGTTCAGCTTCAATCGCAAGCTCTACCGCTTGATCGACATTAATCTCGGCTTGGTGATATAAATCTAAATCAGGTGCATCGAATGCCATCAGCTCTTTATCTGCTAACCCTGCACACTCATCTTCTGATGTATATTTTGCAATCGCTAAGGCTGATTCGACCGCTTGTTGAATGGATTTTGGTTGCAAATCTGATGTCGAAGCATTGCCTTTACGTTTGCCCACATAAACCGAAATACCCAATGAACCATCATTGTTAAATTCAATATTTTCTGTCTGTTCTAAACGTGTTGAAACAGAAAGCCCTGCGACTTTTGTCACACCCACTTCTGCCGTCGCACCTGCTTTTTGAGCGAATTCTAATGCCATTGCCACGGCATCTCTTAAGGTTTTTTCTTGATATTGGAGTTCTTCTTTTGTAGTCAATGACATAATTTTTCCTATGCAAGCGGTCAGATTCCGCTATTTTTTTGCAAAATTGGCTTGTTTTTAACGAATCCCGTCATTCTACCTGAAATTTCTGCTAGACTATGCAAATTTTTATGAAAGTGAAGGAATTATCATGGCTAGAAAACAGCGCGATGAAATTGATTGGACAGATAATGAAGAAGAAATTATCTGGGTTAGTAAAAGTGAAATTAAACGAGATGCAGAACATTTAAAAAAACTGGGAGCAAGTCTCATTGAACTGAATTCAGCAAATTTAGCGAAAATGCCTATTGACGATACGCTACGTGATGCAATCGAATTAGCCCAACGTTTACGTTTAGAAGCACGCCGTCGCCAAATTCAATATATTGGTAAATTATTAAGAAATGTTGATCATGAGCCAATTCAAGAAGCATTGGATAAAGTGGAAAATCGCCATAATCAACAACAAGCGTTACTGCATAAACTCGAATTGATTCGTGATGATCTTGTTGAAAATGGGGACAATGCCGTCAATGCCTTGGTCGATGAATATCCAAATCTCGATCGTCAGCATTTGCGTAATTTAGTACGTGCAACTCAAAAGGAAAAACAAGCGAATAAACCACCTAAAAACTATCGCGAAATTTTTCAATATTTAAAATCAGTCATTGTTGAACAGGAATAATTGCAAATGGAAAATATTTTTTATGTGCATATTGGTCTAGCATATATCAGCTTAATGCTATTGCTACTTCGTGGCATACTTTCAGCCAAAATGGTCGATTGGCGTGCCTATAAATTATTAAAAATTGCACCGCATATCACAGACACTTTACTGTTAGTCTCTGGTATTGCGATTTGGCTTTACTTTGCACTGGGGTTTCAGCCTTGGATTTTGGCAAAACTCTTCTTCTTAGTGATGTATATCTACTTTGCAACTAAAGCCTTTAAAAAAGGGCAACCGTTCTCTCTCAAACATTTTATCCTTTCCGTTGTCAGCTTCATGATGATTATGATGGTAGCAACAGTCAAATAATAAAGATAAAAGAAAAAGGCTAGGTAACAACCTAGCCTTTCATATCTAATTGATTAAATTAGAGTTTTGGACCTGCTGCAACTAATGCTTTACCTTCATCATTTGTTGCATATTGCTCAAAGTTTTTCACGAAACGACCCGCTAGATCTTCCGCTTTCGCTTGCCATTGAGCTTTATCTGCATAGGTATCACGAGGGTCTAAGATTGCTGGATCTACGCCTGGTAATGCTGTTGGAACAGCTAAATCGAAAATTGGTAACTGTTTGGTTTCTGCTTTTTCGATAGAACCATCTAAAATTGCGTCAATAATTCCGCGAGTATCTTTGATTGAGATACGTTTACCAGTACCATTCCAACCTGTGTTCACTAAGTATGCTTGCGCACCTGCTGCTTCCATACGTTTTACTAACACTTCAGCATATTGTGTTGGGTGTAATGATAAGAATGCTTTACCGAAACACGCTGAGAATGTTGGAGTTGGCTCAGTTACGCCACGCTCTGTACCTGCTAATTTCGCTGTGAAACCAGATAAGAAGTAGTATTTGGTTTGCTCTGGCGTTAATTTAGATACTGGTGGTAATACACCGAATGCATCAGCAGTTAAGAAGATCACTTTCGTTGCGTGACCTGCTTTTGATACCGGCTCAACAATGTTATCAATGTGATAAATTGGGTAAGAAACACGAGTATTTTCTGTTTTTGAACCATCTGCGAAGTCAATTGAACCATCTTCACGAACAACAACGTTTTCTAACAATGCGTCACGTTTAATCGCACGATAGATGTCCGGTTCATTTTCTTCAGAAAGGTTAATGGTTTTCGCATAGCAACCACCTTCGTAGTTGAATACGCCATCGTCGTCCCAACCGTGTTCATCGTCACCGATTAATTTACGTTTTGGATCGGTTGATAATGTAGTTTTACCTGTGCCTGATAAGCCGAAGAATACCGCTACATCGCCATCTTCACCCACGTTTGCTGAACAGTGCATTGATGCAATGCCTTTTAATGGTAACCAGTAGTTCATCAATGAGAATAAACCTTTTTTCATTTCACCGCCGTACCAAGTACCGCCGATTAATTGGATTTTCTCAGTAATGTTGAATGCTACGAAGTTTTCAGAATTTAAACCTTGCTCTTTCCAGTTCGGGTTAGTTACTTTTGAACCATTCATTACCACGAAATCTGGTGTGAAGTTCGCTAATTCCGCTTCTGATGGACGGATAAACATATTTTTTACAAAGTGTGCTTGCCACGCAACTTCTGTTACAATACGCACTGCAACACGGCTGTCTTTGTTCGCACCGCAGAATGCGTCAATAACAAATAGACGTTTATTTGATAATTGATTGGTAACAAGTTCTTTGATACTTTGCCAAGTTGATTGGCTCATTGGTTTGTTATCGTTTTTCACTGCATCGCTTGTCCACCAAACAGTGTCTTTGGTGTTTTCATCTAATACGATGAATTTATCTTTTGGTGAGCGACCAGTGAAAATGCCTGTATCAACAGCGACCGCACCTGAAGTCGTTAAACGTCCTTTTTCAAAACCTTCTAACTCAGGTTTCATCTCTTCTTCAAAGAGTTGTTCATAACTTGGGTTATAAACGATCTCTTTAACGTTAGTAATGCCTAAAAGTGCAAGTTCTTGTTCAACACGATTTAACATAGATTCACCTCATTATGATTAAAGATTAAATTTAAAAACTAGGGTAATTATAGAGTGATTCTCCAAAAAAAAATGTTACATACTTCAAATTTTTAAACATCTGTAAATAATTTTTTTGATCTAGATAGGTTTTTCTGCATTTCGTTGTAAAATAGTGTTGTCTTTTTATAGGAAATCATTATGCGATTATTAATTGTCTCACTTGCTCTCATTTTGGGCATATTTCAATACTTTTTTTGGTTTGGGCAAAATGGTTGGTTTGATTACCAACAGATTGAACAAAATGTGGCAGAACTAAAAGCTGAAAACGAAAAATTAGTTGCTCGTAATCAACTCATACAAGCAGAAATTGAGGATTTAAAACATGGCGTAAATGCCCTTGAAGAACGGGCAAGGCTTGATCGTGAAATGGTTAAACCGGATGAAACGTTTTATCGCATTGTCCCAAGAGAGCAACGTTAATGAATAGCAAGAGAAAAATCATTGCGATCATTCCTGCTTCTGGCGTAGGTAGCCGAATGAATGTGGCTGTGCCTAAGCAGTATTTGACTTTGTTGGGTAAAACGCTGTTGGAACATACGCTACAACCTTTTCTGGAACACCCTGCGATTAGCCAAATTATTGTGGCGGTATCTAAAGAGGATCGCTATTATGGCGATATTGATCTGCTTAAATCCGACAAAATCCAGATTGTGTTTGGGGGCGAAACACGCGCAAATTCGGTTTTTAATGCTCTCAATGCTATCACAGATGAAACCGCTTGGGCATTAGTGCACGATGCGGCTCGCCCTTGCCTTAAGCGGTCAGATTTAGACAAACTTTTACAGATTGAAGATAATCAAGGGGCAATTTTAGCAACCCCTGCAATTGATACGATGAAACGGGCTAATGGCTCGCAGATTGCTCATACGGAAGATCGTTCAACCCTATGGCACGCCTTAACGCCACAGTTCTTTCCAGCGAAATCGCTCAAAGAGGCTTTACAATCGGCTTTTGAGCAAGGCTTAACCATCACTGACGAGGCTTCTGCGATGGAATTTGCAGGCTTCCACCCGTTATTAATTAATGGGCGTAGCGATAACCTTAAAGTCACTCGTCCTGAAGATTTAGCTCTCGCAGAATTTTATCTAACAAGAGGATAATAAGATGATTAGAATTGGACACGGTTTTGATGTTCACGCTTTTGGACAAGATCGTCCATTAATGATTTGCGGCGTTGCCGTTCCCTATCATACAGGCTTTATCGCCCATAGTGACGGTGATGTTGCTCTACATGCTTTAACCGATGCTCTGCTTGGCGCTGCTGCTCTTGGGGATATTGGTAAGCTCTTTCCTGACACGGATATGCAATACAAAAATGCCGACAGCCGTAAATTATTGATTGAAGCCTACCGCCAAGTTCAAGCAACGGGTTATGTAGTGGGGAATGTTGATGTGACAATTATCGCTCAAGCCCCGAAAATGCGACCTTATATTGACCAAATGCGTCAAGTGATCGCCGACGATCTCAACTGCGATATTTCTTGCGTCAATGTAAAAGCCACAACCACGGAAAAATTAGGTTTTACTGGACGTGGCGAAGGCATTGCTTGTGAAGCAGTGGCATTACTTGTCAAAAAATAGCAAAGAAAAAACCCATTTAAAAACATTCTGCTGAACACTTTTAAATGGGTTTTCCCCTTTGCGATGTTTCGCATTACGCTGATAACTTCCTTTACCTTTGCGGTTTCGCTCTATTCGACTTCTAAACAGTTTATCCGTCACCAAGGCTTTAATTGCACTCTCTTGAATTTCACCACGCTGATGGGCGTAGCATTCTGATTTTGTTGATTTTTTCATTATTTTTCCTTTTTGTTAAAACAAGAATGATATATCTTCGTTGTTGTTAGAAGATATGTGCGAAATTTTGCCAAATTTCTGTTTAATTGTATATATGCACAGATAAAAAAACGGTATAATCTATTACATTATTCCGCCTAAATTGAACTTCTTTTCAATACAAGCGGTCTGAATTAAGCAGAATTTTACAAAATCCAAAGAGGTGAATATGAAAAAAGAAGAAGTTGGACACCATTTCTTAGCTCGTTTGGGTAAAACACGTTTACGCCCAGGTGGCAAAGTAGCAACGGACTGGCTCATTGCAAATGGCGATTTTCGTAAAGATAAAAAAGTGCTTGAAGTTGCTTGTAATATGGGAACGACCGCAATCGAAATTGCTCAACAATTTGGTTGCCAAGTGATCGGTATCGATCTTGATGAAGAAGCCTTAGAAAAAGCACAACAAAACATTAAAGAGCATAAAGTTGAAGAATTAGTGCAAGTTCAGCGTGCAAATGCCACCAAACTGCCATTTGAAGATAATAGTTTCGATATTATTATCAACGAAGCAATGCTGACCATGCTACCGCAAGAGGCCAAAGAAAAGGCAATTCGTGAATACCTGCGCGTATTAAAGCCAAATGGTTTATTACTCACTCACGATTTACTTATTGATGGAGATAATCGAGACGAAGTGATCGCTAAGTTACGTGATGCGATTAATATCACCGTAGCACCATTAAATAAGCAGGATTGGAAAGATACATTCCTTCATTGTGGCTTCCGCAATGTTGAAACCTTTAGCGGTGAGATGAGCTTATTATCGCCAAAAGGATTGATCCAAGATGAAGGTGTATTAGGGGCAATGAAAGTGGTCGGTAATGCGTTAAAACCAGAAAACCGTGATACTTTCAAGAAAATGTTCCAGACCTTTAATGACCCTGAAAATCAACTGGGCTTTATTGCAGTTTGTAGTCAAAAATAAAAAATGGGTACGCTGGGCGTACCCTTTTATCATCATAACAATAAATAAACGCAAAACACGACAGGATAGATTATGTTTGAAATGTTCAAGGATTGGTATAAACAGAAATTTACTGATCCACAAATTGTCGCACTTCTTGCCATTTTAATTATCGGCTTTGGGACGATCTACTTTTTTAGTGATCTCTTAATGCCCCTTTTGATTGCCATTGTTTTTGCCTACCTTTTAGAATGGCCTATCCGCTTTCTAACCACCAAACTCAAATTACCAAGAATACTCAGCTTAGTGATTGTCTTAGGCGGATTTATTTCTCTCTCTGTCTTTTTGTTTGTGGTAATGCTTCCAAGCCTGTGGAATCAAGCAATGACCTTCCTAAAAGATCTGCCTAGCATGTTTAATTTACTCAATGCATGGCTAGAAGCACTGCCAGAGCATTATCCAGAATTGATTGACTATGCAATGCTTGATTCCTTAATGGCAACGGCAAAAACAAAGATCCTTACCTTTGGCGACTCCTTATTATCGTTTTCATTCAATTCCCTTGTTAGCCTTGTCGGATTAGGTATTTATGCATTTTTAGTACCGTTGATGGTCTTTTTCTTACTTAAAGATAAAGCCCTATTTTTACGCTCTGTTTCTCGCTTTATGCCGAAAAATCGCCGATTGGCTACTCGTGTTTGGGGGGAAATGCAATTACAAATCGCCAACTATATTCGTGGAAAATTTTTAGAAATTCTCATTGTTGGCGTTGCAACTTATATTATTTTCCTTTTCTTTGATTTACGCTATCCATTATTACTCTCAGTAGCGGTCGGTTTATCGGTATTAGTGCCTTATATTGGTGCGGTATTAGTGACAATTCCTGTTGCGTTAGTTGCACTCTTTCAATTTGGCTTATCCCCTGATTTCTACTACTTGCTACTTGCTTTTGTGATTAGCCAACTTTTAGATGGCAACCTTGTTGTGCCATTTTTATTCTCAGAAGCGGTAAATTTACACCCATTAACGATCATCGTTGCCGTGATTATTTTCGGTGGCCTTTGGGGGTTCTGGGGGGTATTTTTTGCTATTCCTTTGGCAACCTTGGTAAAAGCGGTCATTAATGCTTTACCCGCAAATACAGACATTGAAGAACAAGGATAAAACATGCTGCCTCGTCATCCACATTTAAAATCTATAAATCGTGTTGTTGCTATTGGTGGCGGACATGGATTAGGTCGTGTCCTTTCTTCTCTTTCATTTTTGAAAGAAAATTTAACAGGTATTGTCGCAACAACCGATAATGGGGGTTCAACAGGCAGAATTCGCCATCAACATGGTGGAATTGCATGGGGAGATTTACGCAATTGCTTAACCCAAATTACCGTAAAACCTACCGTAGCTTCAGCGCTTTTTGAATATCGTTTTAGTGGTTCTGGAGAATTGTCAGGTCACAATTTGGGTAATTTGATTCTCAAAGCATTGGAAGATATGAAAATCCGCCCTTTAGAGGCTCTAAATCTTGTCAGAGACTTATTACACGTTAAAGTGGGCTTAATGCCGATGTCAGAATCTCCTGTTCATTTAGTTAGCCATATTCATGATGGAACAACAGTATTCGGTGAAGTTTCTATAGATGCTTCATCAGAAAAACCATTAGCGCTTTCCTTAGAACCTTGCGTAGAGGCGACACCTGAAGTCCTTGATGTCATCAAACAGGCAGAGCTTATTATTTTAGGTCCTGGCAGTTTTCTAACGAGTATCATGCCAACACTTCTGTTACAAGAAGTTGCACAGATGATTAATGAAAGTCATGCTAAAGTGATTTTTATCGACAATATTGGTAAAGAAAAAGGGGTTGCAGGGGATTTTTCTTTATCTGAACGCGTAACTTGGATTGAAAACCAAATTGGATTAGGCCGATTAAATGGTGTTATCACAACCCCTAGTGAAAATAGTGAATTACCTAGCTATATCAAGGTATTACAACGAGATTTACATGCCGATGATGTCACGTATCGCCATGATCGATATAAACTCAGCAAGGCTATTGATGAAATCGCGAGTTCACTTTAAACTTGCAAGCGGTAAGATTTCACTATAAATTTGCAAATTTTAAATTTCACTTAGGGACACTTCATGAGTGTCCCGCTTTATTTGATTAATTAAGGAACTGTTGTGCGTGTAACCGATTTCCATTTTGACCTACCTGATGAACTTATCGCTCGTTACCCAACGGCTGAACGAAGTGCAAGCCGTTTACTTTATCTCAACGGCAATACAGGCGAATATCAAGATCAACAATTCAATGATTTACTTGAACATATCCATAGCGGTGACTTACTTATTTTTAATAACACTCGTGTTATCCCTGCTCGCCTTTATGGACGCAAAGCCAGTGGCGGTAAGTTAGAAGTATTGGTGGAACGTGTATTAGACGAACATCGCTGTTTAGCCCATATCCGTTCATCAAAAGCCCCGAAAGAGAATGCTGAAATCTTTCTAGGGGAAGATAAATTAGGCGAAGGAAATGGCTTTAAAGCGATAATGGTGGCTCGTCACGATGCGTTATTTGAGCTAAAATTTGAAGAAGCACAGCCTTTATTCGATCTGCTACAACAGGCAGGGCATATGCCACTACCGCCTTATATCGACCGTCCAGATGAAGATGCCGACCAAGAGCGTTACCAAACGGTGTATAGCAAAGTGTTAGGTGCAGTAGCAGCCCCAACGGCAGGCTTGCATTTTGACCATCAAATGCTACAAAAACTACAAGAAAAAGGGGTACAAACCGCCTTTGTTACCTTACACGTCGGGGCTGGCACATTCCAACCCGTGCGAGTAGAAACAATCGAAGAACATAAAATGCACGCAGAATATGCCGAAGTATCGCAGGACGTTGTCGATAAAATTCTTGCCACCAAAGCACAGGGCAAACGAGTGATCTGCGTTGGCACAACTTCGGTTCGCTCTATCGAAAGTGCAGCACAAGCGGCAGAAAAAGAAGGTAAATTAATCACCCCATTCTATTCAGACACGGCAATTTTTCTATATCCAGGAAAAACATTCCGTATCGTTGATGCCCTAGTCACCAACTTCCACTTGCCAGAATCCACCCTAATTATGCTAGTTTCTGCCTTCGCTGGCTTCAAAAACTGTATGAACGCTTATCAACACGCCGTTGAAAGTCAATACCGTTTCTTTAGCTACGGCGATGCGATGTTTATTACGAAAAATGAAAATGCGTTGGGGGATGTTCCAGCCTTATCTTAAGGAAACAGCATATTGTGGTTTAAGATTAAGTGCTTGCATTATTCTCATCACAGTATCAAAACGTGGTTTAGCACCGTTTGAAAGGGATTTATAAATGCTTTCTCGTGCTAAACCTGTTTTTTGTGAAATCTCTGTAATACCTTTTGCTCTTGCTATATCACCTAAAGCAACAATAAAATCATTGCTATCTCCTGTTTCAGCAATTTCTGTCAAATAGATAGCAATTGCTTCGTCACTATCAAGATATTTCACAATGTCAAAACGATTTGTTTCAATCATTTTTTTCTCCTACATTTTGTAACTTTAATTGTGCAAAAAGTACTTTTGCTCTTTCAATATCAGAAGATTGAGAAGATTTGTCACCACCATTCGTTAAAATATAGGTAATTTTACCTATTTGCCCATAGTAAATCCGATAACCTTGTCCGATGTCCAATCTCATCTCATAAACTCCGCCTGTATTAGGTAATAATTTATGATCGCCAAAATTTCCATTTTGAGCGCGACGGATCCGTGTTGCAATCTGTACTTTTGCTTTTAAGTCCTTAAGATTATCTAACCAATTGTCAAAGATAGATGTGGTTTCAATAACATTCATTTTTTCTTCCTAGTGTTATATTGTAATCGTTTGGCTACAAAACTCAACTTATTCATTTGCCCCTATCCCCTGATACCAAGGACTAAAGCGGTTTCTTGCGGTGGAAATGTTGTAATTATCTGAATAAAAATCGACTTGGATCATTCCCACTTGAGCAGTATTAAGCCACTTCACTTGATACTGCTCAAGCCGTTGAATAACTTGACTATTTGGCATTTTCCACGGGTTCCAACGCCCAGCCGAAATAATCGCCCAAGTGGGTTGGGTGTGAGCTAACAAAGTTTGGCTGGTACTGGTTTTACTGCCGTGGTGTCCTACTTGAAGAAAATCGATCTTACCGATCTGGCTTGCATATTGTCGTTCTTCCGCAATCCCACTATCCCCAGCAAGAAGCAATCTATATTGCCCTATCGACACTCGTAATACACAAGAGTGTTCATTTTTAGCTCGCTCACTGAGTTGCAAAGGATAAATCGCCTCAAGGTACATTGTGCCGAATTGCCACTGATTGCCTGCTACACAAGGCTCTGCAACTTGGCGACTATAATGATTTTTACCCGAAAGGATCAAACGTGCATTTGGGTAGGCTTGCAGTAATGGCAAAACGCCCCCTGCGTGATCGTTATCATCGTGGCTAACAAAAATAGCTTCAACCACTATCCCTTCACGGCGTAAATAGGGCAGTATTTCCAATTCCGCCATTGTGCCACCTTGCCACGCAACACCTGTATCATAAAGAATAGCTTTCTGTTTGCCTTGATGTTGATAAATCAATCCCATTGCCAACCCTTGCCCCACATCAAAATTCACCCATTTTACAAGCGGTGGTTTAAGTGTATCTTTTACAAAATGAAATCCGATCCACAATCCTAAAAGCAATGCTACGGTTGCCACCCCATAACGAATAGAAAAACGTTGCTGAACAGCACCATATAATCCCATTAAAATCAATAAATTAAGGCATATTAATCCCCATTGTTGAGCGACACTTAAATAGAGCCAATGGTGGGAAAATGGCTCAATCCACGCTATTCCCCACGTTGCAATTTGATGGCAAAGCCACCAAGTTTGAAATAGGTTATCTGTTAATAAACTAAATAAAATCAATGGGATAAGAATAAAGCTATAAAGTGGAACAATGATAAGATTGGCTAACAAAGCAAAAGGCGATGTGCCATCAAAAAAACTAAGTTGGATCGGCGAAAACACCAGCCAAATGCCTAACTGTAAATGAAACAGCTCTAACAGCAACTTCATCACTCGATTTTGCATATTTTTGACAAAATCAAACCGCTTGAGTGGAAAAGCCTGATACCAAATAATTAGACTAGCAACAGCCAAAACAGAAAGCCAAAAACTATCGGACAGTAACGTCAGCGGATCAAAGACAGCCAACAACACCACGCCACGAAGCCATAACTGCCACGGTGTATAATGGCGACGAGCATATTGCACCAGCAAAACCAATGAAATCGCCACCATTGCCCGTACCGTTGGAATTTGAAAGCCTGCCAAAAAGCTATATCCCAACGCCACACACCACCCTACTCCCCTTGCAAAATACAAGGACAATCCCACCGCTTTCAGGCAACGAAACCGCAATAATAGCCACTGCCCAGCTTTCGCCACCCAAAAAGCTAACAGATACACCAGAACAATATGTGAGCCTGAAATTGCAATTAGATGTGCGGTTGTTGTTTGTTGAAAGATCGCCCAATGGCTTTGACTTAACCACGCCCGTTCACCAAAAGCAAGGGCGAGCAGTAACCCTTGTGTTGCAAAAGGGGCGGTCTGCTCTCGCATACGATCAAACCAAGTTGCACGCCAGCTTTGTTGTTCACCTACTTTTACTGCTTTTTTGACCGTAGCTGTTGCTGAAATATGCTGAGCCACATACCATTTTTGTCGATCAAAATTGCCATCATTTAAGCGAGCGGACAAAGGCTTCAATGCCAGTTCCGCGTTATAACTTGCTTCCAGTATCAATGGCGTATCTGCTTGCCAATTAACATAAACATAGCCCCCATTAGCACGCTCTACGATAGCAGTTTGATACTCCTGCTGTTTTAAAATTTGCTTAACTAACACCAGCTCTTGCACCTTAACAGCGGTCTGTTCCTGATGTTTTTTTGCAAGTTGCAGAATATGAGCGTAACTCACCGCTAGCACACCGCCCAACAGCAAGATCCCCAATTTCTCACGCAATAATCCCCATAATGCAAGGGCAAGAGAAAATACCACCACATAGCCAAGCCACGAAGCAGGCAGAACAATCAACGGCAATAAACCGAACAATAGCGTTAAACAGACACGATCAATAGACATCATCAATATACCTAATCAAAGAGATCACAGTATGCCAATGACGAAAAGAGAGAGAAAAGTAGAAAAATGACGTTTTTCGACGGGGATCACAAAAATAAATAAAGGGGCTATTGCCCCTTTATAAAACTAGTAGAAATTACTTATTCTCATCCGCCATACTTACCGCTGCGGTAAATAGTACGTCCGTTGATGAGTTAAGTGCTGTTTCAGCTGAGTCTTGGATAACACCAATGATGAAACCTACACCGATAACTTGTGCTGCAATATCATTTGGAATATTGAATAAGCTACATGCAAGTGGGATTAACAATAATGAACCACCCGCTACGCCTGATGCACCACAAGCACAGATTGAAGCTACAAAGCTTAATAAAATTGCCGTCCAAAGATCTGGTGTAATACCCTGAGTATAAGCTGCTGCAAGTGTTAGTACAGTAATGGTGATTGCTGCACCAGCCATATTAATGGTTGCACCAAGTGGAATAGAAACTGAATAGATTTCTTCTTTTAAACCTAAACGTTTTGCTAATCCCATGTTTACAGGGATGTTTGCTGCAGAACTACGGGTAAAGAATGCAGTTACACCACTTTCACGTAAGCAAGTGAAAGTTAGTGGATATGGATTGCGACGAATTTTCCAATAGACTAATAATGGATTGAGGATAAATGCCACAATCGCCATTGCACCAAGTAATACAGCGAGTAAACGAGCATAGCCAACAAAGGCATCTGCACCATTCGTAGCCATGGTTTCAGCAACTAAGCCAAATACCCCTATTGGTGCAAAAGCGATAACCACTTTAACCACAAATGAAACCGCATCGGCAATATCATTTAAGAACACTTTTGTACTTGGTGCTGCATGACGTAATGCAATACCTAAACCAATAGACCATGCAAGAATACCGATAAAGTTACCGTTAGTAATCGCACCTAATGGATTATCTACTAAGTTAAAAATGACGGTTTTTAGTACTTCACCTACGCCTTGCGGTGGAGCTAAACCATCTGGACTTGCAACGAGTTCTAATGTTGTTGGGAAAAGATAGCTTAATACAACTGCGGTCACAGCTGCAATAAAGGTACCTAACACATACATGACTAAAATCGGTTTTAAACGGCCATCTGTACCAATCTCTTTATTTGCAATCGCTGAAATAACTAATGCAAAAACAAGGATTGGTGCGATTGCACGCAATGATTTCACGAAGAATTGGCCTAATACGCCAACACTTTTCGCCCACTCAGGATTTACTAATGCGAGTAGAATACCGAGTACAAGAAAAATAGCGATACGTAAAACTAAATTACCGCCTAAGATTTTGGAAGATAAAGAGTTACTCATAAAATTTCCTGTAAGACAAAACAAAATAAACGGCTAGCCGTCTATTTACCTAAATAAAGGAGTTTGTGAGATTAGCGGAAAAAATGTCAGAATGGAATAGACAAGCGGTAATTTTTGTAAAGATTTTTGCAAAGATAGAACTTTTTTAAAAAAGGATTTTTCGTAAAAATTATACTCAATATTTCACTCAACTCATCAATAATCTATTTCCGATATGCTTTTATTTCAGGTAAAATGTTGGCAATTTTTTTACATTTATCACGAGTATTTAATGAAACCCGAAAATAAAGCCGATTTTCAACGCATCATTCGCGCAACAGGTTATACAATGAAAGGCCTGAAGAGTGCCTATATTCATGAAGCTGCATTTCGTCAAGAAGTGTGGCTTTCCTTTTTTATGATTCCGCTCGGTTTTTATTTGGGAGATGGATCAATTGAAAAGATTTTATTAGTTGGTTCTGTATTGTTAGTTCTTGTGATTGAATTGCTTAATAGTGCCGTAGAATCTGTTGTTGACCGTATCGGTTCTGAGTATCACGAATTATCAGGTCGAGCAAAAGATATTGGTTCTGCAGCAGTCTTTGTTGCTATGCTCATTACAGCCTTAACTTGGTTGTTAATTTTGTTTTTCTAAAATGTTCCGTTCTCCAATAATATTAAAAATATTAGCCATATTCTTAATTGGTTTAGTTTCCATTTGGGGATATTTTTATTATCAAACTCATATAAGAATAGATCAGATTATTCTTAAGGAACAACCAACACAACCATTATTAATGAATGAAAAAATGTTAACCTCCACAAACATTGATCGTTTAGTTGTTTTTAAATCAAAAAGACAAATGTGGGCTTATGAAGGAGAAACTTTAGTCAAAATATATCCTATTTCTCTTGGGTTTAGCCCTATTGGGCATAAACAATTTGAAGGCGATGGAAAAACACCAGAAGGGGTTTACAAAATTAATGAACGAAACCCCAATAGTGCTTACCATAAAAATTTAGGAATTTCATATCCTAATGAAGAAGATAAAGCCTATGCTGCTTTACATAATAAATCAGCGGGTGGCTTAATCAAAATACATGGTTTAAGAAATGGCAGTGGTTCAATTGGCCGCTTACATTTATTAAAAGATTGGACTCACGGTTGTATTGCCGTTACCAATGAAGAAATGGACGAGTTATATGAACATGTCGTACATAATGCGATTATAGATATTCGTCCTTAAAATATCACAGCTAATTCATAATATTAAGGTGGTTTTATGAAATTAAAAAAAACACTTCTCTCTCTTGCTCTCATTAGTTCAGCAACCGCTGCTGTAGCTTATGAAACGGATAAAACCTATAAATTTACTATTTTGCATTTAAACGATACTCACGGTCATTTCTGGAAAAATGATAAAGATGAATATGGTTTTGCTGCACAAAAAACAGCCATTGAAACTATCCGTAAAGAGGTCTCTGAGAAAGGTGGTGATGTGATTCTACTTCATGCTGGGGATTTCAATACAGGCGTACCTGAATCTGACATGCAAAATGCAAAACCAGATATTGAAGGTTTAAATATGTTAGGGGTTGAAGCAGCTGTATTAGGTAACCATGAATTTGATTTTCCTCTTCAAATCCTAGATATGCAAGAAAAATGGGCTAAATTCCCGCTATTATCTGCAAACGTAATTAATAAAAAAACCAATAAAACTTTAGTAGAACCTTACACTACACTCCATAAAAATGGCTTGACATTTGCAGTGGTAGGCTTAACGACGGAAGATACTGCCAAATTAGGTAATCCCGATGTTACTGATAATGTTATTTTCAAAAATCCAATTGAAACTGCGAAAAAAACATTAGCCAAACTAAATAAAATGAAAGAACAGCCTGATGTGCGTATTGCATTAACACATATGGGCTATTATTACGATGCACAACACGGTATGAATGCACCAGGTGATGTGACCTTAGCACGAACTTTAGAAAAAGGTGCATTTGATGTGATTGTGGGTGGCCATACTCACGATACCGTTTGTGTTGATGAAAAAGGCGTATTTAAAGCTAAATATACCCCAGGTGAAGAGTGTAAACCTGATTTCCAAAACGGAACTTGGATTGTTCAAGCGGGCGAATGGGGTAAATTCTTAGGTCGTGCGGATTTTGAATTCAAAAATGGCGAAACGAAACTTGTTAAATATGAATTAATTCCAATCAACTTAAAAGAGAAAGTGAAATTAGCAGATGGTAAGAGCGAATATAAACTCTACCAGGCTGAAATCCCTGAAGACAAAGCCGTATTCGACCACTTGAAAAAATATCAAGATGAAGGCGATAAACTATTAGGTGTGAAAGTGGGTGAAGTCAAAGGTGGAAAATTAGAAGGTGATCGTAAAGTGATCCGTTTCCACCAAACGAACTTAGGTCGCTTAATTGCACAGTCACAAATGGAACGTGTTAAAGCTGATGTTGGTATTATGAACTCAGGTGGTATCCGAGCTTCAATTAACGAGGGTGATGTTACTTATAAAGATATTTTAACGGTTCAACCTTTCGGGAATATGATTGCGACTGTTGATCTTACTGGCCAAGAGTTAATTGATTACTTAAATGTGGTGGCATTAAAAGATGTTGATATGGGTGCATATCCACAATTTGCAGGAATCTCAATGGTGGTTGACCGTACTGCAAAACAAGTTTCAGAGGTGAAAATTGGTGGTAAACCGCTCGATCTCAACAAAAAATATAAAGTGTCTGTACCAGATTATTGTGCGGCAGGTGGTGACGGTTATCCAATCCTGAAAAAACACCCAAGCTATGTAAATACGGGCTTTATTGATGCTGAAATGTTGAAAAAATACTTTGAAGAAAATAAATCTATTGACGTATCAAAATACGATCCAAAAGATGATGTAATCTTCAAATAATCATGTAGGGGCGAGCCGATGTGCTCGCCCTAATCTTATTTACTATCAATTTGCAAAATTTTATCCAAAACTCACCGCTATGATCGACTGTCAATCACTTAAAACTGAGCTTATCGAATTCACACTCCAGCAAAAACAACATTTTACGAGCCAAAATGTCCTTGATTTACTTAAACAACGTAGTGACTTTTATGATACCTTGCTACTCAAACTATGGCATCAATTTGGTTTTAGTGATCGTACGGATCTCGCGTTAGTTGCTGTCGGTGGCTATGGTAGAAAAGAGATGTTTCCGCTCTCTGATCTTGATATTTTGGTGTTAAGTGAAACAGCTTTAGATGAACAAACTCAATCACAACTCAATACGCTATTTAATTTACTTTGGGATAGTAAGTTGCAATTAGGCGCAAGTATTCGCACATTAGCTGAGTGTATTGAAGTCGGCAAAGCGGAAATTTCTGTGGCAACTAATATGTTTGAAAGCCGTTTTCTGATCGGCAATGAACAGCTTTGGCAGCAGCTAATGGAACGCCTATTTCATGCAGATTTTTGGCCAATTCAAGACTTTTTCACCGCAAAAGTTGAAGAAAAAAATGAGCGTTACGCCCGCTATCATAATACCAGCTATAACCTTGAACCCGATTTAAAACATAGTCCAGGTGGATTACGAGATCTACATCTACTCTCTTGGATTATGCTACGTCATTATGGGCTTCACAGTTTAGAAAGCCTATTTGAAAAAGGATTACTCTATCCCGAAGAATATCTTGAACTACAACAAGCACAACAGACACTATTTCGTATGCGTTTTGCCCTACATCTGCAACTTAAACGCTACGATAACCGCCTGCGCTTTGATCGCCAACTACAATTAAGTGAACAACTTGGCTATCAAGGGGAAGGAAATCAACCCGTTGAAACGATGATGAAAGCTTTCTTCCAAGCGACTCAATCCATCTCGATATTGACCCAACTGCTACTTGATCATTTTGAACAAGAAACCTTGCGCCCTTTGCAAAAAAATGAGCTAAAGCAACCGCTTGATCGCCACTTTTATCTTCAAGGAAATACCTTAATTTGTAGCAACCCACAACTATTTAAACAACAACCAGAATCGATTTTAGCTCTCTTTTTCCATTTAACAGAACACACTCAAGCCGTTGCAGAAACAACCACTTTGCGCCAGCTCCGCTTGGCGTTACAAAGTATCTCTCAGCCTCTGTGTGAACTCCCACAGGCTCGAACTCGCTTTATTCAGCTTTTTTCTCAGCCACAAGTCGTTAAACGAGCGATTGTCCCCATGCACCAACTTGGCGTACTCACTGCCTATTTGCCACAATGGAAAGGTATCCAAGGGCTGATGCAGTTTGATCTGTTCCATATTTATACCGTAGATGAGCACACTATTCGAGTCATGCTAAAACTGGAAAGTTTTTTACAAGCAGAGAATGCAGAACAGCATCCGCTCTGTTGTAAAATTTTCCCTTTATTGCCAAATCGTCCACTACTCTATCTAGCTGCTCTTTTTCATGATATTGCCAAAGGCAGAGAAGGCGATCATGCAACAGTAGGTGCCGTAGATATGAAAGCCTTTGCTGAACAACACGGTTTTAACCAAGCAGATACTGATTATATGTCATGGCTGGTCGCAGAACATTTGACCATGTCAATTACTGCACAACGTCGTGATATTCACGATCCCGATATCGTTAAAACCTTTGCAAAAATTGTCGGAAATCCGACCGCTTTATCTGCACTCACTTGTCTTACTGTGGCAGATATTTGTGCAACTAATGAAACCCTTTGGAATGACTGGAAACGTTCACTTTTTATCAAACTCTTTCAGTTTACCGAACAGCAATTACAGTTGGGTGATGAGCAAGCTCTCGATCAACAAAAACTAAGCCAAGAACATCGCCAACAGGCTTTTGAACAATTAACTCAAGTCATTTCTGCAGAACACCACGACTTATTAACACAGTTTTGGCAATCTTGTCCTGACGGTTATTTTATCCGCCACAGCCCTACCCAACTCTATTGGCATGCATTACATTATGTGCAAAATCCGCAACTACCGATGGTGCTGATTAGCAATCAATATGCCCGTGGCGCAACGGAAATCTTTATTTATTGCAAAGACCAAGCTCAACTTTTTGCACGTATTGCCCAAACGCTCAGTCAAAAGAAAGTTTCTATTCACGATGCACAAATTTTAACGAGCGAAAATGGGCTTGTCATGGATAGCTTTATTATCAGTGAAACCCATGGGCAACCGTTGGATGATGAGCGTAGTGCTCAAATTCATACGGCATTGATGAACGCATTAACGCAAGCATCGACTAAAAGCTTTAGTTCTCATAAAAAACCCGTAAAACACCAATCTTTTAAACGTAAAACGAAGCTCCGTTTTTTAGCAAATTCTCAGCCAAATCAAACCGCTTTTGAGTTATTTACACTAGATAGAGAAGGATTATTAGATCATATCAGTTATATTTTTGGTGAACTCAAATTAAATCTGCTCAATGCTAAAATTACGACTATTGGTGAACGAGTGGAAGATTTCTTTGTGGTAAGTAACCAGCAAGGATTGTCTCTGTCTGATGATGAAAAAAGTGCATTAAAAGCACGTTTAATCACAGAACTTGAATAGATGTACGGCTGAATATGTTATACTTTTTATAGATTTAATCTCAATTTAACCTTGAAGGATTACAATGAAAAAAATTGTTAAACTGTTATCTCTTGCTACCTTACTTGCCCTGACAGGCTGTAATTCTGTCCTGAATGCGCCTACGGAAGTAGCTAAACCAACGGTAGAAATTCCCCATAATGATGTACAATGGCAACAACATCTTGCACAATTAGCCCAAATCAAAGCTTATTCAGCTAAAGGACAATTTGGATATATTTCCCCCGAAGAACGCTTTTCATCTCATTTTGATTGGCAATATAAAATGCCGACAAATTTCGGTTTAACCATGTCATCAAATCTTTCAAGCAAATCTTTGAAATTACAACGTAATAGTTACGGTATGACTATTTCGGACAGCGAAGGACGTTCTCGCACAGAAGCCGATGTTGCAGCATTAATGGAAGAAATTATTGGTGTTTCTTTCCCTATTGATCAATTTGCTTATTGGGTAAAAGGCCAACCTGAAAAAAATGCTAACTATATCGTTAATGAAAAACGCCAACTGTCACAATTTGATTATGCCGTGAATGGAACAGTTTGGAAGGCAAGTTTTGTGGAATATCATGAAGATCGCACCCCAAATCTGCCGAAATTAATTGTTCTTGAAAACGGTGCTCAAACCTTAAAAATTCGTATTGATAACTGGGCTTACTAATGGCTAAATTTACGTTTCCAAGCCCTGCCAAGCTAAACTTATTTTTATATATCACAAACAAGCGGGCAGATGGCTACCATGAATTGCAAACGCTCTTTCAGTTTTTGGATTTCGGCGATGAAATTGAGATTGAGATCACCCAAGATCCAACAATCACCTTACTTAATCAGATTGAAGGCGTGCCTACGGAACAAAATTTGATTTATCGTGCTGCAAAATTATTGCAAGATCAGACCGCTTGTAAACTCGGTGCTAACATCAGCATCACTAAACGCTTACCCATGGGCGGTGGCGTAGGTGGTGGTTCATCCAATGCAGCAACAGTTTTAGTTGCACTTAATCACCTTTGGCAAGCAGGGCTTTCCTTAATCCAACTCGCTGAGATGGGATTAAGTTTAGGTGCAGATGTGCCGATCTTCGTGCGTGGAATGTCCGCTTTTGCTGAAGGTGTTGGTGAAAAACTCACCCCTTGTAAACCTGCTGAAAAATGGTATTTGGTATTAAAACCCGATGAATCTATCTCTACGGCACTCATTTTCAAACATCTAGATCTACCACGAAATACCCCAAAACGTACTCTAGATCAATTATTAGACTCAACTTGGGCAAACGATTGCGAAAAAGTTGTCCGAGATCATTATTCAAAGGTTGATGATCTGCTTAATTGGTTGGTACAATATGCACCGTCTCGGCTAACAGGCACTGGTGCTTGTGTATTTGCCGAATTTGATTGTGAAGAAGAGGCTCGTCGTGTTTTTGCACTGAAACCAGCCGATGTTGAAGGCTTTGTAGCTCAAGGCAAAAACGTTTCACCTTTACATCAAACCCTTAATTTATCTCCCTAATCTATACTTGAGGTTTATCCAAAATGCCTGATATTAAACTCTTCGCTGGAAACGCAACCCCTGAATTAGCAAAACGAATTGCTGAACGTCTCTATATTTCTCTCGGTGATGCAACAGTAGGTCGTTTCAGCGACGGTGAGATTCAAGTACAAATCAATGAAAATGTACGTGGTGGTGACATTTTTATTGTGCAATCAACCTGTGCACCAACAAACGATAACTTAATGGAATTAATCGTGATGGTTGATGCTCTTCGTCGTGCATCAGCAGGTCGTATTACCGCTGTAATTCCTTACTTCGGTTATGCTCGTCAAGATCGTCGTGTACGTTCTGCTCGTGTGCCTATTACAGCAAAAGTTGTTGCAGACTTCTTATCTAGCGTAGGTGTTGACCGTGTATTAACTTGTGACCTTCACGCAGAACAGATCCAAGGTTTCTTTGATGTACCAGTAGATAACGTATTCGGTTCACCGGTGTTAATTGAAGATATCTTAAAGAAAACAGATCTTGTTAACCCAATTGTAGTTTCTCCAGATATTGGCGGTGTAGTACGTGCACGTGCGATTGCAAAATTATTAAACGATTCTGATATGGCAATCATTGATAAACGTCGTCCAAAAGCGAATGTAGCTCAAGTAATGCATATTATCGGTGATGTTGCTGGTCGTGATTGTATCCTGGTTGATGACATGATCGACACGGGTGGTACTTTAGTTAAAGCAGCAGAAGCATTAAAAGAGCGTGGAGCTCGTCGTGTATTTGCTTATGCAACTCATGCCGTCTTCTCTGGAAGTGCAGCGAAAAACCTTGCCAATGAAGCATTAGATGAAGTGATCGTTACAGATACTATCCCATTATCTGCAGAAATTCGTGCATTAAATAAAGTTCGTGTATTAACCTTGTCAGGCATGCTTGCAGAAGCGATTCGTCGTATTAGCAACGAAGAATCTATTTCTGCTATGTTTAGTCATTAATTTAAAGCCCAGCCGAAAGGTTGGGCTTTTTCATATATCATTTTATGTATTCACTGATTAAAAAATTTCTTTTCCAACTTGATGCGGAAAATGCCCATCAATTTGCAATTCAATCGTTAAAACTATTAGGGAAAACACCCTTTTCTAGCTGTTCTTTACCTAACAATCCAGTAGAAGTCATGGGCTTACGCTTTAAAAATCCGATTGGTCTTGCCGCTGGGGCAGATAAAAATGGCGAAGCGATTGATGGATTTGCGAAATTAGGCTTCGGCTTTATTGAAGTTGGGACTGTCACCCCTGTTGCACAAGATGGCAATCCACGTCCACGTCAATTCCGTATTCTAGAAGCTGAAGGCATTATTAACCGTAATGGCTTTAATAATCTCGGTGTCGATGTCCTTATTGAGAATGTGAAACAAGCAAAATATGATGGCGTACTCGGTATCAATATCGGTAAAAATGCCACAACACCGATTGAAAAGAGTTTGGATGACTATCAAATCTGTTTGCGTAAGGTCTATCCACACGCCAGCTATATCACTGTCAATATTTCATCACCAAACACTAAAAATCTTCGTACCTTACAGTATGGCGAAGCTTTAGATGATTTACTGCGTGCACTCAAAGCGGAGCAAGCGGAGCTTTCGCAAAAATTTGCTGTTTACCGACCGCTTGTATTGAAAATTGCGCCAGATTTAACTCATGAAGAGATTGCTTCTGTGGCAGATAGTTTAATCCGTCATCAAATTGATGGCGTGATTGCTGGAAACACTACACTCTCACGAGATACGGTTGCTGGGCTTCCTTTTGCCGATCAACAAGGTGGATTGAGCGGTAAACCGCTACATCACTTAAGCACTCAAGTCATTCATCAACTCTCACAGGAATTAAAAGGACAAATTCCAATTATTGGAAGCGGTGGTATTCATTCGGTAGAATCAGGGCAAGCTAAAATTGATGCTGGAGCAAGTCTATTACAACTCTACTCTGCTATGGTTTATCAAGGTCCTACATTAATTCATCAATTAGTGAAAGGAATTAAGCTATAAAAATTTATCCTAGTACGGATAGGCGTACTAGGATAAAAGTAAATTATAGATCATCAATCACCACATAAACCTTATTCACAGGTCCGTGTACGCCAACAACTTTGATTAACTCAATATCTGCCGTAGCACTTGGTCCTGAAATAATGTTTACACAAGATGGCATCCTTTCACCTTGTTGCGCTTTGTCGTGTAGGATTTTAGCTAACTGTGCCACACGGGGTAGCACGGTGCTGGCACGCAAGACGACAATGGATTTTTCAGGTAACAAGCTGACTGAACGTCCAAATTCTTTATCTGAAAACAGTACAATACCGCCAGATTCCGTTAAGCCGTATTCGCCGTAAACCACGCCGATATTGGCTTTTTCCGCTTTATCGATATTCACACTGCCATCTGTATTGTGATCCCAAACATAGCTGTCGTATTTAGCTTGCAATGCTGGCGTAATGCCTAAATCAACTAAACGGCTGTCGTTATTAATAATCACCGAGCCACCGCCATATTTATCACAAAGTGCGGTCACTTCTGCAATCAGATTTTCTTCTTTCACCACCGCCACATCGGTCATCATCACTTTAGCAAAGCTAACAAATTCCTCGACTAATTGAGCTTGAGTGCGATCCGTTAAGCGTGTCGTTGGATAATCATTGACTAATTTCGGCATTGGTTCAGGTACGAGCTGACGTGGTCTGCCCATTCTTTCCGCCAGTTTATTTAGAAAATTTTCACGGTTTTGTAAATCCATTCTCTTATCCTCTGTTGTTGAACCATTCACGGAAACTTTCGCCTTCAGCTGACGGTAAATCACGGGCTTTTGTCCATTCTGCAAGTGCGCCTACTTGAATTGGAGCTTTGCCGTTTTTAATGAATTTACCTGCCACTTTTGCCCCGATATTCACCCCGACTTTCCATAAAGTTGGGTGTGAGTTAGCAAAGTTGAAGCCGAAAATCGACAAACGCTCTGCCGTTGGCGTCATACCATTTTGAGCGATATGTTCACGGTGTTTTAAGATAAGCTGTGCCAGTGGAATTTTCACTGGGCAAACGGAGTTACAAGCGGTACAAAGCGAACAAGCATAAGGCAGTTCTTTAAATTCTTCATAGCCACCGAGTAATGGCGAGATCACCGATCCAATTGGTCCTGGATAGATCGAGCCGTAGCCGTGTCCGCCAATTTGACGATACGCAGGGCAAGTGTTCAAACACGCACCGCAACGGATACAACGTAAAACTTCT
Source organism: Actinobacillus indolicus (assembly GCF_004519515.1). Classification (NCBI taxonomy): domain Bacteria; kingdom Pseudomonadati; phylum Pseudomonadota; class Gammaproteobacteria; order Pasteurellales; family Pasteurellaceae; genus Actinobacillus; species Actinobacillus indolicus. The sequence goes on from NZ_CP038145.1 coordinate 249,375, forward strand.
TTAAATTCGCTTTCAAGGATTTTTGAACGTCCGTTATCCACGATAACTAAATGGAACTCTTCTGGCCCGTCCGTTTCGCCTTCAAGACGTGGTCCTGTTAGCCAAGTGTTATAGGCAGTGAGTTTTGCACCAACCGCACTTCTCGCTAGCATTGTGATTAACACATCAACTTCTTGGAAAGTTGGGGCTAAACGTTCCATACCCATTACAGCGATATGAGTTTTTGGCACCGTTGTTGCTAAACGTAAGTTACCTTCGTTAGTGACTAAACAGACAGAGCCTGTTTCCGCTACGGCAAAGTTACAGCCACTAATACCGATGTCTGCCTCTAAGAAATCTTTGCGGATCACTTGACGCACAAAAGCGGTCATTTCTTCTGGCGTTTCTGAGCCATTATAGCCTAGCTGTTCGTGTAACTCTTGACGGATTTTATAGCGATCTTTGTGAATTGCAGGTACAACGATGTGAGATGGCTTATCGCCAACGATTTGCAGTAAATATTCGCCTAAGTCCGTTTCAACCACTTTAATACCTTCGTTTTCAAGGACGTGGTTTAAGCCGATCTCTTCCGTCACCATTGATTTGGATTTAACAATCTTCTTGGCATTTTTTTCTAAGGCGATTTGACGGATATAAGCGGTCGCTTCTTCGGCAGTTTCTGCAAAAAAGACTTTACCGCCGTTTTGTTGCACTTTTTCGCTTAATTGGTAGAGATAAGCATCTAAATTGGCAAGAACGTGGTTACGGATCTGTTTTGCCGCGTCACGCCACTCTTCCCAATGACCAAGTTCGTCTACCATTCTTTGACGGTTCGCCCCGATGGTTTCTTGGGCTTTCACTACAGCTTTACGCATCATTGCGTTGTGGATTTGATCGTCCACTCGTTTTTTAAAGGCAAGATTGCTAGTTTTTAATGACATCTTATTTGCCCTCCTGCATTAATACTTCGGCAATGTGCATTACCTTAATATTTTTCCCTTCACGGCTCAAACGTCCACCGATGTTCATCAAACAGCTCACATCTGCCCCGATCAAGTATTCTGGCTCAACATCAGCAATATGCTCTACTTTTTCTTTAACCATTTCGCCTGAAATTTCCGCCATTTTGACCGAGAAAGTGCCACCAAAACCGCAACAGGTTTGTTGATTTTGAATTGGTAACAGCTCTAAGCCTTTGACGTTTTGTAATAAGGTGATCGGTTCATTCACAATGCCTAATTTACGAGATAGGCTGCAAGATGGGTGATAAACAGCTTTGCCTGTTAAGGTTGCACCAACATTGGTAACACCCAGTTTATTGACGATAAAATCTGTTAAATCATAAAAACGGTCAGCGACTTTTTTCGCACGAGCCACCCATTCTGGTTCGCCAAAGCGTTCAAAATGGTCAGGATAGGTTTTAATTGCATAAACACAAGAACCTGCAGGGGCAACAATTGGATAATCATTGACTTCAAAAGTTTCCACTAACTTTTTCATTCCCTCAAGGGCTTGTTTTGTATAACCACTGTTAATTGCAGGCTGTCCGCAACACCCTTGTTTTTCAAGGAAAGTGATTTTACAGCCTAGTTTTTCTAACAGTAATACACTGTTTTTGGCAATACTCGCTTTAAGTACATCTGCAAGGCAAGTCACATAAAAGTTCACGTTCATAATATCCCCACAATATAATTAAAATGAAAAACAAGCGGTAAGATCGACACCTTATTTTGCAAATCTTATCAGCTTACTATCTCCTTTCTAATACCATAAACCGACAACGAAACGGATTTTGCTCATCAATCTCCGACCATTTTTCTTCAACTATTTTCCATTGAGTCTCATCAAACTCAAAAAACGTATCACCATCAATCTCTGCTTGAATTTCCGTAAGATAAAGTTTGTTCGCTAATGGCATGGCTTGTTTAAATAGCTCTACACCACCAATAATCATAATCTCATCTATATTTGCAAAACTTTTCGCTAAAGTGACCGCTTGTTCAAGGCTTGTCGCAGAATAAGCCCCCTCTACACTGAAGCCTGTGCGAGAAAGAATAATATTCGGGCGTTTCGGCAACAGTCTGCCGATAGATTCATAGGTTTTTCGGCCCATAATGACTGGTTTACCTACAGTATTTGATCTAAACCGTGCGAGATCAACAGGTAAATGCCAAGGCATTGCATTATCTTTACCAATCACTTTATTCAAAGTGCGGGCAACAATTACATTAATTTGAATCATAACAACATAACTCTTTTGAAATGAAAAGGATTTTAGCAGATAATAGCAAACAGTTTCTTTTCTTTTTACAAATTATTATGGCAAAAACAATCGTAGTAAAATTAGGCACTAGCACCCTAACCCACGGCACCAAAAGTTTAAGCCGTCCACATATGCTAGAAATCGTAAAACAAGTTGCTCAACTGCACGAACAGGGACATCGCATTATTATTGTGACCTCTGGGGCAGTCGCCGCTGGGCGTGATTACTTAGGGCATCGTGAATTGCCAAAAACGTTGGCAACCAAACAGCTTCTAGCCGCAGTCGGACAAAGCCAGCTCATTCAAGTGTGGGAAAGCCTCTTTTCCATTTATAACATCAAAATCGGGCAAATGCTTTTAACCCGTGCAGATATTGAAAATAAAGATCACTTCTTAAATGCAAGGGATACGCTCACCGCCTTGCTCGATCAACAAATTATCCCGATTATCAATGAAAATGATGCGGTGGCAACAGCAGAGTTTCGTATCGGCGATAACGATAATTTATCGGCACTCGTAGCGATTTTAGCTCAAGCAGAGTTATTGATTTTGCTCACCGATCAAGAAGGGTTATACGACAGTGATCCACGTTCAAACCCAAATGCCAAACGCATTCCTGTTGTTGAAAAAATCACCCCTGAAATTCGCCAAATGGCAGGGGGAAGTGGCACAACCTTAGGCACAGGCGGTATGAGTACCAAAATCACTGCTGCCGATATTGCCACTCGTTCTGGCGTTGAAACCGCGATTGCTTCTGGTGAACGTCCGAATGTGATTTTTGAAGTGGCACAAGGAGCGGAAATTGGCACACACTTCTTAGCCCAACACGACAAAATCGAAGGTCGCAAACAGTGGCTCTTTGGCGCACCACCTGCTGGCACAATTTATATCGATCAAGGGGCAGAAAAAGCGTTAGTGGAACAGCATAAATCGCTTTTACCTGCAGGTATTGCCAAAATCGAAGGGCAATTTGCACGGGGCGAAGTGGCAAAAATTTGCAACCTTGACGGCAAAGTGCTTGCTCTTGGCATTAGCCGTTATAACAGCGATGCCCTTGCGCTAATCAAAGGCAAAAAATCTAGCGATATTGAAACTATTTTGGGCTATGAATTTGGTTCAGTGGTGTTCCACCGAGATGAAATGGTGGTGCATTATTAATGCATAAAGTGTAAGGAAAAATATGGAACTTGGACTTGATATTGCGATTATCTTATTTGTTGCAGCTTTCGTGGCTGGTTTTATTGATGCCATTGCAGGTGGTGGCGGATTAATTACTATCCCAGCCCTACTCTCTGTAGGAATTCCTCCCGCTATGGCACTTGGAACCAATAAATTGCAAGCGTGTGGAGGTTCCTTTTCCGCATCACTCTATTTTGTACGCAAAAAAGCCGTTAATTTAAAAGAGATTTGGCTCTTAATCCTCCTCACCTTTATTGGTGCGGCAATTGGTACAATTTTAGTACAACTCATTGATGTCAATGCACTAAAAGTTGTTCTTCCTTTTCTTATTTTAATTATTGGATTTTACTTTTTATTAAGTCCAAGTTTAGGCGATGAACAACGTCGCCAAAGAATGAGTTATCCAATGTTCGCTTGTACCGCAGCGATGGGAATTGGGTTTTATGATGGCTTATTCGGCCCTGCTACAGGTTCATTTTTTACCCTTGCCTTTGTTTTACTTCTTGGATTTAACCTGACCCAAAGTGTTGCTCATGCTAAAATATTGAATTTTACATCCAACATTGCTTCTCTGATCTTTTTTATGCTCGGCGGTGCGATCTTGTGGAAAGTAGGTTTTCTTATGATGATCGGTCAATTTATTGGCGCATCCCTTGGCGCAAGAATGGTTATGACCAAAGGGAAAAAAATTATTCGCCCATTAATTGTGGTGATGTCCTTTACTATGGTTGCTAAAATGCTATGGGATCAAGGCTATTTTGCTTTTTTAGGATAACAGATGAATAAAGAAAAACGTATTGAGATACTGACTCGCTTACGCAATGAAAACCCACACCCCACTACCGAGTTGCAGTATTCTACCCCTTTTGAATTATTGATTGCGGTGATTTTATCTGCTCAAGCGACAGATGTGGGTGTCAATAAAGCTACGGCTAAACTTTATCCTGTGGCAAATACACCTCAAGCGATTTTAGATTTAGGGCTTGATGGGCTAAAAGAGTATATTAAAACTATTGGGCTTTATAACAGCAAAGCGGAAAACATCATCAAAACTTGCCGTGATTTAATTGAAAAACACAATGGCGAAGTACCTCAAACCCGTGAAGAATTAGAAGCCCTTGCTGGTGTGGGGCGTAAAACGGCAAATGTGGTGCTGAATACCGCCTTTGGGCAGCCGACCATTGCGGTCGATACGCATATTTTCCGTGTTTCTAACCGTACTAATTTTGCCCCAGGGAAAGATGTGGTTAAGGTGGAAGAAAAGTTACTGAAGGTGGTGCCTGATGAATTTAAGGTGGATGTTCATCATTGGTTGATTTTACACGGTCGCTACACTTGCATTGCTCGCAAGCCTCGCTGTGGCTCTTGTATCATTGAAGATTTATGTGAATATAAAGAAAAAACAGAAATTTAAACAACACAAGCGGTCAGTTTAGGATAGAAATTTGCAAATGCTAAGCACAAAGTGACCGCTTGTAAGGCTAAAAATACAAAAGCGGACATCAGTCCGCTTTTCTCATTATTTCTTACGCTCAACCCACTTGCCATCAAGGTAATCCACAATCCATTTGGTTGCCTTGCCGTTTTTCTCAGAGGTCACATACTGACGTTTTTCTTTACGGCTAAAGCGGATAATGGCTTCATTGCCTTCAGGGTCTTGTTGTGGTGCATCTGCAAGGTATTGTAGTTTTTCAGGCAGACGATCACGGTATAAGGCTAATTCTGCCACTTTCGGGGCGCGTGTTTCACGGGATTTCGGGAAGTTGTGTGCCGACATAAATACACCGCTTGCGCCATCTCGTAGCACAAAATAAGCGTCCGATTTTTCGCATTTTAACTCAGGGAATGCCACTGGTTCTTCTCGTGGTGGTGCGACTTCGCCATTTTTGAGAATTTTGCGAGTGTTGTCACAGTTGGTACAGCCCATATATTTGCCGAAACGTCCAAGTTTTAAGTGCATATCCGAACCGCATTTGTCACATTCGACAATCGGGCCGTCATAGCCTTTAATTTTGAAAGAACCTTCTTCAATCACATAGCCATCGCAATTCGGGTTATTACCGCAAATGTGAATTTTACGTTGTGGATCGATCACATAGCTGTCCATTGCCGTATCACATTTCGGGCAACGTTTGCGTTTCATTAATGCGTTCGTTTCCGAATCTTCGTCTAACACGTTTAGCAATTCCGCTTCTGGAATTAAGTTGATCGTGGTTTTGCAACGCTCTTTTGGTGACAAAGCATAGCCTGTACAGCCTAAGAACACGCCTGTGCTTGCGGTGCGGATCGCCATTTGGCGTTGGCAAGTCGGACAGTGAATGTCTGTTGGCACTAAATTATTCGGACGCATTCCGCCTTCAAGTTCATCAAGCTCTGCGGTAGTTAATTTTTCTGAGAAATCGGCAAAGAAGCGGTTTAATTCGACTTTCCAGTTGCTATTGCCCGACGCAATTTGGTCAAGAGTATCTTCCATATTTGCCGTAAAATCGTAGTTCATTAAATCGCTAAAGGCTTCGTTTAAGCGATCTGTCACGATCTCGCCCATTTTCTCTGCATAGAAACGGCGGTTTTCTACTCGCACATAGCCACGCTCTTGAATGGTTGAGATAATCGCAGCATAGGTTGATGGGCGACCGATCCCTCGTTTTTCCAACTCTTTCACCAACGCCGCTTCGCTATAACGTGCTGGCGGTTTGGTAAAGTGTTGGCTAGGTTCAACGGCGTTCAGTTTCAAGGTTTCATTCAGACTAACTTCTGGCAACTCTTGATCTTCCGCTGTTTTGCCTTGAATTGGCAATACTTTTGTCCAACCGTCAAAACGTAATACACGCCCTTTGGTTTTGAGTTCGTAATCCCCTGCTGTTACCGTTAAACTGGTTGAGTCATATTCTGCAGGGGTCATTTGGCAAGCAAGGAATTGTCGCCAAATCAGGTCATATAGGCGTTCTGCATCTTTTTCCATACCGCTTAGATCTTGCATTTTCACCATCACATCAGATGGACGAATGGCTTCGTGAGCCTCTTGCGCTTTCTCTTTGCTGGCATAGAAATTCGGTTTTTCAGGTAAATAACGCTCACCAAATTGCTTTTCGATATAGCTACGAGCCATCGTCAGTGCATCTTGACTCAAGTTAGTTGAGTCGGTACGCATATAGGTGATGTAGCCAGCTTCATACAGACGCTGTGCCAACATCATCGTTTTCTTCACACTAAAGCCTAAACGGGTACTTGCCGTTTGTTGTAAGGTGGAAGTAATAAACGGCGCTTTCGCTCTTGATGAAGTTGGTTTTTTATCAATTTCAGTGACGATAAATGCAGAATTTTGCAAAGATTTTACCGCTTGTTCTGCTTCTTTTTGGTTTTTCGCTGAGAATTTTTTGCCTTTATGCTGTACAAGTTCTAAAGCGAGATCGCCTTTTTTCGCAGAAGTTTTGGCTAAAATATCCCAAAACTCTTCAGGCTGGAACGCCTTGATTTCACGTTCACGCTCAACCAACAATTTCACAGCCACAGATTGTACACGCCCTGCCGATAAGCCACGAGCCACTTTTTTCCAAAGCAACGGCGACACCATAAAGCCCACCACACGATCTAAGAAACGACGTGTTTGTTGAGCATTTACTCTATCCATATTGAGCTGTTCAGGCTTTTCAAAGGCTTGTTTGATCGCATTTTTGGTAATTTCATTGAACACCACACGGCTAAAACGCTCGTTCTCACCGCCAATCACCTCACGCAAATGCCACGCAATCGCCTCCCCTTCTCTATCCAAGTCGGTGGCGAGATAGATATGATCGGCTTTTTTGGCAAGGGATTTCAGCTCTGAAACCACTTTTTCTTTACCTGGTAAAATTTGGTAAGTGGCATTCCAGTCGTGATAAGGATCCACGCCCATACGCTTCACTAAAGCGGTACGTTCTTTCTCTGATTTTACTAAGGCTTTTTGTTCTGCACTCATACCTTTAGTTGAAACCGCTTTAGCTTTTTCGGTTTTTTCTTCTTTTTCTGCGCCGCTTGTTGGTAAATCACGGATATGTCCGACACTGGATTTAACGACGAAATCACGGCCTAAATATTTATTGATAGTTTTGGCTTTAGCCGGCGACTCGACAATTACTAATGATTTTCCCATTGAGAACACCTAAATTAAATAATGATATAAATAATATTGAAATTATTTCTTGAAAGTAAATATTAAAATTGAATTGCATTAAAATTCTTGTAACAATAGCAAGCATTTTCCTAAAAGACAATATAAAGCAGAATACTATGGATAAACTCAACGCAATAAATCTCTTTTGTAAAGTCATTGAAACCCAAAGTTTTACCCAAGCGGCACAACAAGAACAGATTTCTCTCGCGATGGCGAGTAAACTGGTTGCTCAATTAGAAGAACACCTCAACGTTCGCTTATTACAACGTACCACACGCCGTATCAGTCCAACGGAAGCAGGTTTACTCTTTTACCAACGCTGTCAGCCCATTTTAAACGAACTTAAAGACGCTGAAGCCTGTGTAACGAACATTACCTCAACACTACAAGGGAAGCTCACAATGTCGTTGCCGATGGATTTTGGTTCTCGTTTTATTGCCCCACATTTAAGTAAATTTACTGAAACCTATCCACATTTACAGCTCAATTTAGAATTTAATGATCGACGAGTTGATGTTGTCTCTGAAGGATATGATTTAGTGCTTAGAATAGGCAAACTTGAAGATAGTTCTATTGTTGCAAAAAAAATTGGCCAATCTAAACATTTAGTTGTTGCATCCCCCGACTATTTAACTAAATTTGGCACACCACAAACCGCCTTAGAGCTACAAGAACATCAATGCTTACTTTATGAAACACAATATTTTTGGCAATTTAATGAAAATGGACGGCAGATTAAATTTAAGCCTCAAAGTCAAGTATATAGCAATAACGGTTATGCACTAGTGCAAATGGCAAAATCAGGTCAAGGGATTATTAATATTCCTAAATTTTTGATTAAAGATGAGCTTTCAGCAGGAGAGTTGGTTCCGATTCTACATCATTTAGATCAAGAGGCTTTGGATATTAGCCTTCTCTACCCTAATCGCCGTTATCTTTCCCCTAAAGTTAAAGTAGCGATTGAATTTTTTAGTCAGTTAATGCAAGAGCAAAAAGAGTTTATTTAAGACATAAGAGACGCATTCCTTGCGTCTCTATTCAACTTTATCATTCACTACTACAGGAATTAATTCTTCCTTACGTAAGAAATTCTGCTCTCTAAAGTTAATCGGAAAATGGCAAGCAAACTCATGTTGGCGGAATTTGCGTAATGGCGGTTTTACTACACATTTTTTCTGAGCAAAAGGACAACGTGGACCTAAACGACACCCAATCGGCATATCTTGGAGCATCGGTACAGTTCCTTTCAAGGTATTTAAACGCCCTTTAAATGGTAGCGGTTTAGAAAAATCTGGCACACTATGTAAAAGTACGGATGTATAAGGATGATAAGGGGTTTCCATTATGGTTTCTTTATTGGCTATTTCAACAGTCTGTCCGCAATACAGAACGTTAAACGAATCCACCCATTTATACACACTCAACATATCATTGCTTACCAAAATGATTGATGTACCTAGATTTTTATTCATACTTGAAAGTAATCGGTAAATTTGGAGCTGTGTCGTGGCTTCCATCGTATTTGTTGGTTCATCAGCGACTAATAAACGTGGTTGATTTGCGACCGCCATCGCAATCATCACTTTTTGCGCTTCACCTTCGGTAATATCCGTTGGATAGCTTTGCATAATATCTTTATGATCTTTAATCCCAACTTTATGCAATAACTCAATCGCTTTTTTCTTTTTCCATCCAAAACGCTCCCACCACTTGCCTTTAAAGCGGATAGTTTCCATTAATTGTTTACCAATTCGTTCACTCGAGTCTAAACACGAAAGTGGATCTTGGAAGATCATCGAAATTTGATCCCCCACTAATTTTCGACGTTGATAAGGAGAGAGTTTTAATAATTCAATATCATTAAAACGAAAGCGATCAGCCGTAATAATCCATTCATCCTTCACCAAACCACAAATCACTTTTGCGATTAAGCTTTTTCCTGAACCAGATTCCCCGACAAGCCCACAAATCTCACCGTTATCAAGTGTGAGATTCACATCATCAACCATTTTAATACGTCCATTTGGGGTATTGATTTCAATACTTAAATGTCGAATATCGAGTAATGCCATCTTTCCTCCTAATAACGATATCTTTCAAGGACTCTTACAATGCTATTGCCTAGCATAGTAATAATCAAAATAGTAAAAATAATCGCAATACCTGGAAGAATCACGGTCCAAGGGGCAATATAGATCAACTCAAGGGAATCACGAATCATCGCTCCCCATTCTGGCGTAGGGCTTGTTGCTCCTAGTGAAATGAAACTTAAGGCACTAATATCAAGCACAGCAATCACAAAAATATGAGAAAGCTCTTTTACCGCAATCACTGTAAGATTCGGCAACACCACTTCACGAATCAAATCCCGCTTTCTTGCTCCTTCTAAACGTAAGGTAATCACATACTCCCTTTTTAGCTCACGTTGCGTCATTTGATAAATTTTATGAATAAAATGGGGCAACATAGCTAAGAAAATGGCAAGCATTGCATTCACTAATGAAGGTTCCATTAACGTCGCAATAATGATGGCGATCAAAAGAATAGGCGTAAATAAAAAGGTATCAAACAGATGGCTTAAAATAAAAATCGAACCGCCTTTTTTCGTCCCTGCGATAACACCAATAATGCCACCCAAAATCCCAATCGCAAGGGTAATCACTAAAGCAGAGCCAACGGTATAATAAAAACCATAAAGAATACGGCTAAAAATATCTCGACCTAAATCATCTGTACCAAAAAAATGGCTAATTTGCCCATTATCACTCCATGATGGTGGCATGAGTTCCTTACCTGCAAATTGCAGATCGGCAGAATAAGGGGCGAAAAAATAGCCAAAAAACACCAATGCGATTAACAACAGAAATAAATTCACACTGATCAACGCAAAGGTATCTTTTCTCAACTCTATCCAAAATTGGCGTAAATAGGCCGATTCTCTAAATTGTTCTGGATCTTGGTTAACTAACATCGTATTCACTATTCTTTATCTTATTGATTGGTGTACCAATCTTTTTTCTGAGATGGGTCAAGCAAGCCCGTCAATAAACTTGCCAATAAATCGACACTTAAAACAAAAATCCCAATCGCCATCACGCCAGCAGAAATGGCATGATAATCCTTCAACGCAAGAGCGTTGATCATCCAACGCCCAACGCCGCCCCAGCTCACCACATTTTCAATCAGCATAGCGAAAGCAAAAATCAGCGTCATATTACGAGCAATCATCGGAATCAAGGGTGGTAATGTATTTCTTAACACGTGTACCCACCAGATTCTCATCGGTGACCAGCCCCTTGTTCTCGCGACTTTCACATAATTCTGCTTTAACACATATTCCGTCCGCAATTTTGTGATTCGCATCATTTCAAGGGTTGCAGGCACGGCTAAAACTAACGTTGGTAAAGCGAGATGATGTAAAGCACTTTGTATCATTTTTAACTTATAAGGCGAGTCCGATAAGAAGATATCTAAGGTCTTCACCCCTGTAATTGAAGGCACATGATAAATCGGATGCAATTCTCCCACCGCAGAAATTGCCCAATCATGACTAGATGCATAAGCAAGTAGGACAATCGCTAGCCAGAAGACTGGCACAGCAAGACTTAGTGAACCCAAAGTGCCAAGTAATTTACCGACAATATTTTTATGCTGAACCGCCGATAAAAAACCTAATGGAATACCTAAAACCAACGATAATACCAAAGCCGACAAACAGAGAGAAATCGTCGCAGGGAACACGCTTAAAATCAGTTTAGTTAATGGCTCACCTGTCATTTCACTCAACCCCAAATTTCCATCTAGAAGCTGTTGAAGATAGAGCCAGTAGCCCGAAACACCTTGCTCAATAAAGGAATAATGGGGATTTCTTAACAAAATCAGATAGCTAATACAGGAAAGAATCATCAAGGAAATAATGACCAAAAATAGCTTACGAATCACAGAAAGCAACATATTATTTCACCTTAATTTTAGATAATTCTACTTGCCCAAAAGGACTGATTTTGACATTTTCTACGGCATTGTTCACTACCAGTAACCGCTTGACATTCAACAACGGAAATAAAGGTAAACGCTCTTCGAGTAACGCTTGAATCTGCCGATAATAAGGCAAACGCAAGTTAGGATCACTCTCTTTTTCTGCTTGATTTAATAATTCATCAAATTCCAAACTACACCAGTTTGACAAATTCGTCACTGCATCTTTAAGGCGACAGCTCAAAATAGAAGAAAGAAAACTATCGGGGTCAAAGTTATTCGCCAACCATCCACTTAAAATTAAGTCATAGTCTGCCGTTCCTTTCTCCAACTGTTGAATCAAATAAGCCCGACTGACCTGTCTCACATCAATCTCAATCTCCACTTTTCCTAATTCTGAGCGAATGTATTCCGCCATTTTTAACGGATGTAAATTGTAAACCCGTTTCTCATCAATCACCCATAGGATCAAGCGGTCAGATTCTGCATTTTTTTTACGAATATCCGGCTGATAAGGATAACTTGTTGGATTCGCTTCTTGGTATAATGCTTTCGGTAACACATTTTGTGGTATATCTGCAACTCCATAAAATAGAATTCGAGCAAGACGTTCACGGTCAATGCTCTGTGCAATTTTCTGCCGTAACGCAGGATCTTTGATTTTATCCTTCTGAAAATTAAAGGCTAAAAAGGCTAAATTGGCCCCTGCTGTTTCAACGACATAGCCTTGCTCTTTTTTTAGTGAAGCGATTTGACTAGGTTCAGGAAATGCCGAAATATCACACTCTTTATTCATAAATTTCGCCATACGCCCTGTGCCCGACGTAGAAAAATCAACAACCATATTGCCAATATTGGCTTTTTCACCCCAATAACGTGGATTCGGCTGTAAGCGGACAAAATCATTTTGCACATAATTTTCTAACTGATATACCCCTGTTCCCACAGGCAAAATATCCAGTTGCATCAAATTTTCATCGGCATTTAACTGTAACGCATACTCTTTAGATAAAATCACCGCATATTGACTAGCCAAATGCGCCAGAATAGAACTATCAGGCTCAGATAGTTTGATTTTTACCATGTGAGCCGACGGTGCAGAAACCGTAGCAATTTTATTTCTTAAATCAATACTTTCAAAATAAGAGAAATGCGCACGATCTGCAGTCATAGGATGACGAATTTTTTGTGTAACTTCTTGATTTAACTCGGGAAGTTCATCAACTTTTCCTAATACTCGATTTAATGAAAACAGTACATCTTCACTGGTTAAATAACGGGTTGGCGTAAACCATTTAGTATGGTGAAAAGAAACTTTCTTCCGTAAATAAAACGTAATTGTTAAACCATCTTCGCTCACTTCAAAACGTTCTGCCAATGCAGGTTTTAAGCGATTCTGCACAGGATCAAACTCAATTAATTTGTCATAAATCTGTTCCGTCACGACATTCATATTGGAGCCTGCATCCGCTTTTTGTGGATTAAAGGAAAAACCTGAAGCGCTCGTACAGTAAACTAAACTGTCTTTCAATAACGGCTGTGGAATTTTAGGCGATGCGTAAGCGGGTAGATTTGCTAAAAAAATTGCAAAAAAACCACAGAATCTGACCGCTTGTCGAACTGTTTTCATTTACTTACCAATCCCATAAGTGCGTAGTTTATTGGCAATCGCAGTATGAGAAACCCCTAAACGTTGTGCGAGTTTACGAGTACTTGGATATTCCGCATAAAACTTACGTAACAATGAAGCTTCAAAACGATTCACCAATTCTTCTAGTGAGCCTTGTTCTAAATGCGTAATTTCAAAATGATTGACCACTTCTTCTGGTAAGTTTAAATCGACCGCACGTAAATGATCTTGCGCCAAAGAGCAAGCTCGATAAATGGCATTATATAATTCACGTAAATTGCCTGGCCAATGATAACCTTGCAATGCTTTAATAAATTGCTCATCATAGCTCGGTTTACGAATCCCTAATTGCTGGCTAATTTGCGTAATAAAATAATCAGCCAATAAGGTTAAATCGCCTTGTCGTTCCCTTAAAGGCGGTAAATTCAGGGTTAATACATTTAAACGATGATAGAGATCTTCTCGAATCTTTCCTTCCCCAACTAATATATTCAACGGTTTCTGTGAGGTGCAAATGACCCGAACATCTACTTGAATTTCTTTATCTTCTCCAACACGTCTAAAAGAGCCATCATTGAGAAAACGCAGTAATTTCCCTTGCATTTCAAGCGATAATTCAGAAATAGAATCAAGTAAGACTGTTCCCCCATGGGCATACTCAAAAAAGCCCACATGAGTACGATCACCACCATGGTGCCCAAACATTTCACTCTCGGCTTCTTCTGCTGGAAGTCCTGCACAGTTCACCGCAATAAATTTTTGATCTCGGCGGAAACTGAACTGATGGCACGCTTTGGCAAACAGATCCTTTCCAGTCCCCGTTTCCCCCTGAATAAGTAAAGGCATATTTAAGGTAGCAAACTTCTTCGCTTGTTCAATTACAGCCTTCATTTTGGCACTTTTTGTCAAAATATGATCGAAATCGCTATTTTGATTTGCCATAAACTGACGCAAATCTAATTGCATGGTTTGTTGAGATTGTAGGGTCACCACATAACCTAACGGACGGTTTTGTGCATATTCCCAAAGCTCAATGGGGAGCAAATCCATACGCCAAACTTGGTCATTAAATTGAATTGGATGAGAAACAGGTTGTAAGGTGGTAGGTAAAATCGAACGCCCTTGCTGTAAAACCCATTGATACCATTTGGTGCGATTCAAATTGACAATGATCTCATTTAACTCAACGCCTTCTAAAGAAAGAATATCTTGTTGCTTTTTCTTAGGCAGTGATTGACGATAAATTGGTAACAATAGTTTACAGGCTTGAGAATTGGCAAAGGCAATTTTGCCATTCAAATCTAAGGATAAAACAGGGTTTGGTAAGGCTTCAATTAATGCACGTAGCTCAAGATTCTTACGTTCTTGGGGTAAGTGATAAATTTCTTGTACGGCGGTAATACTTGGAATATTCTTTAATTGACTCACAAAATTGGCTTTTTGAGCCTCTTCCATGGCTTCCGTACGTAAATATACTAAGCCTTTTTCATCAAGTTTCTGAAGCTCAATGCCTTCTAAATTGATCCCTTGGGTTGCCAGTAAACCTAAAATATCTTGAGCGACACCGACACGTTCAATACATTCAATCGCAAATCTCATGTTTCATCCTTACTTATGCAAAATAAGCCGTCAATCTGACCGCTTATCATACTCTTAAAAAAGTAATTTGGAAACTTTTGTTTACAAAAATGCCGCTTAACGCGGCATCAATTTAGCTATCATCTTCATCATCATAACCATGATACTCGTCATGGTTTATCGCTGAACATCCATATTGTTCTAACTTATGTTTAGTGAAATTAGAACGCGCTGCCGAACTCTGATTATTCAAACTAATCACACCAATCATGGCATTATTGCAGTGATGTTTATTTACAAAGACCAAATTATAGCCCGACTCACGGATATAGCCGGTTTTATTAACGGCCGCATCAAAGATCTCTTCACGCACTAATCTATTGGTATTTTGAACAAATACATTACGATGTCCAGCCTTAATATAGGCCGCTCGCGTATTGGATAAGGTATGAATTTGCGGATAATTTAATGAATATTTTGTTAATTTGACTAAATCAATCGCACTTGAAATATTCAGACTCGACAAGCCAGAACTGTCATGAAAACGGGTGGAACGCATTCCTAACTGTTGCGCTTTTTGATTCATTTTTTGAATAAATTGCGCTTTGCTCATCCCTGTTGCTCTTGCTAAAGCATGGGCAGCATAGTTATCTGAATGTACTAACATTGCCGTTAATAATTCCTTACACGCAATCGGCGTATTCTTAGGCAACTTCGTTCCAGTCCCTTTTATATAATCAGCATCTTCACTAGAAATAGCGACAGCACAATTTTTGTTCTCATTATTCTCTAAAAAGATAATTGCCGTCATCAGTTTCGTCACAGAGGCAATCGGTTGAACATTATTTGGCGCACGACTTTCTAACACTCTATCGTGTGTAAAGTCATAGACGACATAAGATTGAGCCATGGCAAATGCTGGCAAACAAAATAAATAAGGAAATAATTTTTTTAACATAATTTTTTAAAAATAAAAATCCAACTTAATAAGATCATTAAGTTGGATTGAAAAAATAATAGGATAAATTAAGAAATCGTAGTGCCTTCTGCTGTTCCTGTTACCACTTCTTTTAATGCACCAGGTTTACCCATATTAAATACACGAATTGGCATACCATGGTCACGAGCAAGAGTAAATGCCGCTAAGTCCATTACTTGTAACTCTTTATCAATCACTTCTGCGTAAGTGAGATTTTGATACAGTTTTGCATCTGCATATTTCGCTGGATCTTTATCATACACGCCATCAACTTTTGTTGCTTTCAACACAACATCGGCTTCGATTTCGATACCACGTAAGCAAGCTGCTGAATCCGTAGTAAAGAATGGGCTACCTGTACCCGCAGAGAAAATAACCACACGTTTTTCACGTAACATTTTAATCGCTTCTGACCAGTTATAGGTATCGCAAATCCCGTTTAATTGGAACGCTGACATTAATTTTGCATTCACATCCGCACGATGTAACGCATCACGCATTGCTAAACCGTTCATGACAGTCGCTAACATCCCCATGTGATCGCCAACAACACGGTTCATTCCTGCTTTAGCTAATTTTGCACCACGGAATAAGTTACCGCCACCAAGTACCACGCCAACTTCGACGCCCATTGCAAGTAACTCTTTGATTTCTAATGCCATTCTATCTAAGATAGAAGGGTCGATACCAAAGCCTTCATCACCTTGTAATGCTTCACCACTTAACTTTAACAAAATACGTTTATAAATTGGATTGCTCATCTTGACCTCTGTATAACGGGTTTTGGGAAAAAATCGGACTATTATAGATTATCTTCAACGGAGATCAAAGTAGGGTGCCACATAGAATTTCTTTTTTATTTTCGGTAAAATCGCCACTTCTTTATTTATTCCATCATAACAATGAATACATCTAAACTTATTGCGACATTAACTAGTCTGAGCTTAGCCATTTTAGCTAGCTATTTAATGCTACTCGGTTCAGGCTTTTTTCCAACGCCTGAAATCAGTAATATTCTTTTATTAACCTTTGTTATCCTATTGGCAAATGTCTCTAAGAAGGCGTTTTATTATCTCTTTTTCCCGATTGCCACTTTATACGCCTTATACACGCCCGTTGGCTTAACGTTCGGGCCGCCTTCTTATCAATATGTTGCCTCTGTTTTTGCAACAGATATTCAAGAAGGCAAAGAGTTCTTTAGCCAAATTCCATTCATGAACTTTGTGGCTTGTTTTACGATTTTTATTGCACTTATTGCATTTCGTTGGATAACGCAAAAATGGCAAATTCAATTTCATCGCAATAAAACCTTACTTGTGCTGGGTATCGCATTAGTGTTTGCATCTACTCCACCCTTTAAATTTTTACAAGAAAGTGTGGAATCTACCCTAGAAGTCAAAACGGAACTTGATAGGCTAAACAGCATGACGATTGAAAGCCAATGGGGAACATCACACCTCACGGCAGACAGTCGCTATGATGATTATATTCTTGTCATCGGCGAAAGTGCCCGTAAAGATTACCATCATGCCTATGGCTACCCTGCGGAAAATACGCCATTTATGAGTAGCGCAAATGGAGTCTTAATTGACGGCTTAACGGCGGGCGGAACAAATACCATTGCTTCACTCAAATTAATGCTCACCAAACCTAACATAGAAAAATGGGAAGGCGACTATGGATTAAGTATGGTCGATCTGGTGAAATCCGCTGGAATCAAAACCTACTGGCTCTCTAACCAAGGCTACATCGGGACCTTTGATACCCCTGTTTCATCCCTTGCCAATAAGAGTGAAGAAAAATTCTTCTTAAAATCAGGGGATTCTTTTAACCAAAATATCAGTGATTTTGATTTATTACCAAAGTTTGAACAAATCATTGAACAAAAGGCTACGGGAAAACGTTTTATTGTCGTGCATTTATACGGCTCTCACCCGATCAGCTGTGATCGCTTAACGGACTATCCAAAAATGTTCGATGATGAAAAAATCGGTAAAAAATATGCAAACGTAAACTGCTATGTTTCTTCTATTAAGAAAACAGACGAAGTCTTAAAACGCTTATATGAAGCACTTCGTAAAAATCAGCAACAATCTAACCGCTTGTTCTCCATGGTTTACTTTGCTGACCACGGTTTAGCCCATGATATGAGTAAAGAGGAAATTGCTATTCATAACAGCAGTGGAAAAAGCAAACTTCACTTCGATATTCCCCTATTTAAAATATCAAGCGATGACACTGAAAGAAAAGCGTATAAAGCGATGAAATCGGGCTTAAACTTCACAGATGGCATTGCAAAATGGATAGGGATCAGTAATCCTAAATTAAATGCCGAAGCCGATTTATTTAGCCCAACGCCAGACAAAGACGATTATGGGTTGAAAAAATTAATTGAGAGCTTTGATGCGAAAGTCGATCCGGCTGTGCCAATTCCATAAATCAAAGTGTGGGTGAAATAACGCCCACCCTTTGAAAAATCTTACTGACGAGCCATTCTTTGATTTTCAGGTAGCGATTCAAAATTAGAACGGAACGGATTAATATCTAGCCCACCACGGCGGGTATAACGTGCATATACAGTTAATTTCTCAGGTTTCGCAAACTGCATTAAGTCACAGAAAATCCGCTCCACACATTGTTCATGAAACTCGTTATGCTCACGGAATGACACGATATAGCGTAAAAGTTTCTCTCGATCTAACCGCTTGCCGACATAATGAATCTGTACACTTCCCCAGTCTGGTTGAGATGTAATCAAACAATTTGACTTCAAAAGGTGGCTGACCAATCTTTCTTCAACCACTTCCCCGCTTGCAATATTTTGCAAAGCTTCAGTCGAAAATTGATAGCTATCAATATGAATATCTTGTTCATCAATACATTCGCCCGCAAAATCAACAATAGGTTGCTGTGTAAAATCTGATAATTTGTAAATTTTCACGCTGATCTGACCGCTTGCACATTTTGTTAAATCCGCTTGGATGCGCTGTTGAACCTCTTCTAAAGAGGCAAATCGGGTTTGATTAAAGCTATTTAAATAGAGCTTAAAACTTTTGGATTCAATTAAGTTTTCACTGCGAAAATCAATAGACACATCAGCAATAGCAACTTGGGGAACGCCTTGTGGATTTAGCCATGAAAGCTCATAGAGCGTCCAAATATCTGCCCCTATCGTAAAGGGTTGTTCCACTGTAATGCCTAAGCTATCACGGTTTAAACGACGAGGAACTGCTTGTAATAAATTGGGATCATATTCGCTTTTGTATTCTGTTTTTTGCCCAAGTGTTAAGCCTGAAAGACTCTCATCATTGTAGTTCATCCTATTTCCTCATATTCAAAAAAAGGAATTATGCTACCGTAAAAATCCTTAGGACACAAAATAAAAAAATCCCCCTACAAAGAGGGGGATTTTAATGCTAGGTTAAAGGGTGATTACCATTGGTAACCGATACCCACAGAACCACCGACATCACCACGGGTATTCGCGTTACCTTGTAATTTAAGGATTAGCTTACCGTTGTCAGAAGCACGTGAGTAACCCACTGCCACCGCTGATTGACCTTTGAAGGTACCAGCTGATGCTGCAACCATTGATTTACCTGGGATGTAAACTTGTGGTAAACCTGCTGCTGCGTTCGCACCTGCGATACCTGCACGTAAGTCTTTGTTGTTACGGTTGATCTTGTTGTGAACATCACCAAATTTATTGTTAATGTCACCTGCTAGGCTATATAACTGGCTACCATTTACAGCATCAGTACTTGTGCTAGAAATTGTACCTGGTGCAACGTTAGTAATTTTCGCTGCTGAACCATCTTTCTTAGCCACTTTCACATCGCCATTCACATCACCGCTGATCACAGGACCAGTAGCGCCGCCAACTTGAACACTCGTAAATGTTGGAGTCATTGAAGTTGCAACCGCAATGTTATTACCATTACGTGTAATTTCAATGTTGTTACCCGCGTTCACATTTACAGTATCGCCAGCTTTCACTTTGCTTGCTGTCTTATCGCTTGTGTCAACAAGTTTACCTGTTGTGCCTTCAACTGCTGCTGAGTTCACGTTCCAACTTGCGTTGTTTACAGTATTAACAAGTGTAGTTGCATTCACGAAGTTTGCACCGTCTGTTGGCGCTGCAATGCTACCGTTTGCATTTGTCGTTGTTGCATTTGCTGTTTTCACATCAAATGTCACATTAACAACATCTTTACCACTTGCATCTTTCGATGTTGTGATGTTCGCTGTTGTACCGTTACCGTTTACATAGTTCACAGTATCGCCTGGGTTTACAAGAAGCGTATTGCCATCTTTGTCAGTTGTTTTCCAACCACTGCCATTGATTGCATCTGCAACAGTCTGCGTTGATGCCACTTTAGTTGGAGAAATATCTCCTTCATTAACAAGACCTGTTGTCGTGTTCGCATTTGCTGAACCAAAGTCCACATTGTAAGTGACGTTAGTACCGTCAACAACAGCTGTTGTACCGTTACCATTGTTGAAGCTTACAGTTTGGCTACCCACCGCAGTTGCATTAGTAGCATTATTGTTACCTGTCATCTTCCACTTCAATGCAGCTGTCGTCGCATTTAACTGGCTAACATTCACAGCATCCGTATCTTTAACACCTGCAGAAACATTACCAATGATATTGTTACCCATATCAATGGTTGAACTTGGTTTCACAGTAAAGTTACTTACTGTTGTGTTACCTGCAACGGTTAAGTTGTTGGTTACATTTGTATTAGTGAATGTCACGTTCTCTGTGGTTGAGATATTAAAGGTTGTGCCTGTTTGCTCAATTCTAATATTGTTACCCGCATTGAGAGTTACTGTGTCACCCGCTTTCACTTTCGCTGTCGCATCAGATGTAGATTCACCTGTTGAACCAGCTACTTTACCTGCAACTGTGTTCCAGTAAACGTTGTTGATTGTGTTCACTACATCAGAAATCGTTGCTACAGTACCGTTAGTAATATCTGCAACCGCTTTACCTGCTGGGATAGTATTACCTGCAGCATCTTTCGCTGTACCATCGCTTACTGAAGATGTACCTGTATTCACATTAACAGAAATATCGCCAGCAGGGCTAACAGTAACATTCGCTGTTGTGGTATTAGTGAAGTTGATATCACCATCCGCACCAGAAGTGATGGTTGGTTTCACAGCTTCAAGTGCACCTGTAGTTTGGTTCACTTTGATTGTTTTATCATCAACTTTTACGTCAACTTTAACAACGCTGGTTGCACCATCAGTGTTAGTGATGTTTACAGTAGTACCTGTACCGTTAACGAAGTTAACAGTGTCGTATGGTGTTACTACGTCTTTAGCTGTACCGTTTTCTTTTAGGTTCCAGCCAGCATTTAGTACGTCACCTAGAGTAGCTGCATTGTTTAGTGCATCACCAGTAGGTTTGTCAGCAGGGTTGTTTGAAGTAGTTGGCGCTTGGATAGTTGTATCTAGGTTGCCAACAACGTTCTTACCACCAACGTTACCGATAGTGATCTTGTCACCTACATTGCCCACAGTCACGCTATTGAAGTCAACATCTTCTGCAGTTGCGAAAGTGAACTCATTATTCACACGTTTAACTGTTAAGTTTTTACCTGCTGTAAATGTCACTTCTTCACTTGGGTTGATCAAGGTTGCATCAGCCATGTCGCCATCAGCTTTGTTGCCACCTGATTTCGCATTCCAGCCTGAGTTGTTAATTGCATTCGCTACTGTCGTTGCATTAACTAACTTCGCACCTTCTGTTGCATCAGCAGGCGAAGTGATGCTGCCGTTAGCTTTTGGCTCAAGTGTAGTTGTCTTAGCATCTACAGTGATTACGCCAGTGTTTGGATTTACTGTTACGTTAGTCGTTGCTGTATCTGCAAAGTTAATGTCACCAGTTGCAGTGGTTGCATTGTTCGGGTCAGTAACTTCTGTTGCTTTGACATCAGCAAGATCGATCGTGATTTCACGAACGCCTGATGTTGCATTAGTTTCACCAGTAACTGATACACGGTCGCTACCTGCGATGAATTTCACTTCGTTTGCATTCTTCACAGTGTCTTTGTAGCCACCAGTTTCGGTAGATACTACCCAGCCCATATTCGCTAAATCGCGAACAGTCGCTGCTGAATTTAAGATGTTACCCGCTAATCCAGTTAAATTCACTAACGGTGAAGTACCTGGGGTAGCTGTGCCACCAGTATTAACGTTAGTACCCACTGGTGTTGTGTTCAATACAGAACCCACACCTGTTAGCTGTGTTGGTTTACCATCAACATTGGTGATATTCAATGAAGATGTTGGTGCAACAGGGTTGTTATTCGCCGCCAATGGACCTTCGTTCACTAACTTCACAGCTGGTGTTGTACCGTTAGATACAGTCACGCTGTTGAAATCTACATCTTCAGCTGTTGCATAGGTAATCTTACCGTCAGCATCTTGCTTAACAGTCATATTCTTACCAGCTGCCATGTCGATGACATCGCCTGGGTTGATGACTTCGTCAGTACCAGAAACTTTAGTACCGCCATTTTCAGATGACTTCAATGTAAAGCCTGATGCATTGATTGCGTCAGCCACAGTCGTTGCGTTGACAAGTTTGTTGCCATCCGCTGCTGCCGGTGCATCAATCTTACCATCTTTACCATCTGTACCATTTGTAAGTTTAGTATCGCCAACAGTTGTTGTTAAGTTTGGATCAGCAAGGTTAACGTCCACTTTAATTTCATTTGAAGTGCCATCAGCACTTGGTGTTACCGTTACAGTTGTGCCGTTACCATTCACGAAGTTAACCGTGTCATATGGTGTTACTACATCTTTAGGTGTACCGTTTTCTTTTAAGTTCCAACCCGCATTTAATACATCGCCTAATGTCGCTGCATTCTTTAATGCATTTCCTGTTGGTTTATCAGCAGGGTTGTTTGAAGTGGTTGGCGCTTGGATAGTTGTATCTAGGTTGCCAACAACGTTCTTACCACCAACGTTACCGATAGTGATCTTGTCACCTGGATTGCCCACAGTTACGCTCTTGAAGTCAACATCTTCTGCAGTTGCGAAAGTGAACTCATTATTCACACGTTTAACTGTTAAGTTTTTACCTGCTGTAAATGTCACTTCTTCACTTGGGTTGATCAAGGTTGCATCAGCCATGTCGCCATCAGCTTTGTTGCCACCTGATTTCGCATTCCAGCCTGAGTTGTTAATTGCATTCGCTACTGTCGTTGCATTAACTAACTTCGCACCTTCTGTTGCATCAGCAGGCGAAGTGATGCTGCCGTTAGCTTTTGGCTCAAGTGTAGTTGTCTTAGCATCTACAGTGATTACGCCAGTGTTTGGATTTACTGTTACGTTAGTCGTTGCTGTATCTGCAAAGTTAATGTCACCAGTTGCAGTGGTTGCATTGTTCGGGTCAGTAACTTCTGTTGCTTTGACATCAGCAAGATCGATCGTGATTTCACGAACGCCTGATGTTGCATTAGTTTCACCAGTAACTGATACACGGTCGCTACCTGCGATGAATTTCACTTCGTTTGCATTCTTCACAGTGTCTTTGTAGCCACCAGTTTCGGTAGATACTACCCAGCCCATATTCGCTAAATCGCGAACAGTCGCTGCTGAATTTAAGATGTTACCCGCTAATCCAGTTAAATTCACTAACGGTGAAGTACCTGGGGTAGCTGTGCCACCAGTATTAACGTTAGTACCCACTGGTGTTGTGTTCAATACAGAACCCACACCTGTTAGCTGTGTTGGTTTACCATCAACATTGGTGATATTCAATGAAGATGTTGGTGCAACAGGGTTGTTATTCGCCGCCAATGGACCTTCGTTCACTAACTTCACAGCTGGTGTTGTACCGTTAGATACAGTCACGCTGTTGAAATCTACATCTTCAGCTGTTGCATAGGTAATCTTACCGTCAGCATCTTGCTTAACAGTCATATTCTTACCAGCTGCCATGTCGATGACATCGCCTGGGTTGATGACTTCGTCAGTACCAGAAACTTTAGTACCGCCATTTTCAGATGACTTCAATGTAAAGCCTGATGCATTGATTGCGTCAGCCACAGTCGTTGCGTTGACAAGTTTGTTGCCATCCGCTGCTGCCGGTGCATCAATCTTACCATCTTTACCATCTGTACCATTTGTAAGTTTAGTATCGCCAACAGTTGTTGTTAAGTTTGGATCAGCAAGGTTAACGTCCACTTTAATTTCATTTGAAGTGCCATCAGCGCTTGGTGTTACCGTTACAGTTGTGCCGTTACCATTCACGAAGTTAACCGTGTCATATGGTGTTACTACATCTTTAGGTGTACCGTTTTCTTTTAAGTTCCAACCCGCATTTAATACATCGCCTAATGTCGCTGCATTCTTTAATGCATTTCCTGTTGGTTTATCAGCAGGGTTGTTTGAAGTCGTTGGAGCTGCAATCGTTGTATCTAAATTGCCAACAACATTCTTACCACCAACATTACCGATAGTGATCTTGTCACCTGCATTACCTACAGTAGTGCTGTTGAAATCAACATCTTCTGCAGTTGCGAAAGTGAACTCATTATTCACACGTTTAACTGTTAAGTTTTTACCTGCTGTAAATGTCACTTCTTCACTTGGGTTGATCAATGTTGCATCAGCCATATCGCCATCAGCTTTGTTGCCACCTGATTTCGCATTCCAGCCTGATGCGTTGATTGCATCAGCAACAGTCGTTGCATTGACAAGTTTGTCGCCACCTGTTGTTGGTGCTTCAACTTTACCATCTTTACCATCTGTGCCATCTGTAAGTTTGGTATCGCCAACAGTGGTTGTTAGGTTTGGATCAGCAAGGTTGATATCAACTTTGATAGTGCTGGTTTTTTGGTCACCCGTTGATACGGTGACATTTGTACCCATACCGTCAATAAAGTTAACTGTGTCATACGGTTTAACAAGATCAACTGCTTTGGTATCGCCTTGTAAGTTCCAACCTGCATTTAGCACATCGCCTAATGTTGCTGCATTAGTCGTTACTGGGTTAGCCGGTGCAGTGCCTGATTCGCCACCATTGATTGTACTTGGTTCTGGTAGTGTAGTGGTTAGGTTAGAAATCGTACCGCCAGTATTGCCTGTACCGCTTGAGATAACAACAGGGTTGGTATCTGTTACATCAGATTTAACTGTGATTTCTTTGAATTCAGGTTTTTCAGCGATTTGGATTTGTACTTCATTGTCAGAAACAACAGTTTGTACATTTTTCGCAGAGTAAGTACCCGCTGTTGGTGCTGCTGTATCACGTGCAATATTTGCAACTGCTGTTGTAGCACCGATAATCGCTAATGTTTCACCAAGTTGTTGCTGTGTACCGTCACCAGCTTTATAAGTTTTATCTAGCGTTTCAGCATCGGTATCTTTATTGGTGTTAGCTGTGATTGTTAATGGTTTAGCTGCTTGTTCATAAACAAAGTATAGCTGTGAGCCGTTGATTGCGTCAGTTGAAGTCTTAGAGATTTCACCTGCAGCGACGTTTTGGACACGACGTTCTGCACCTGCTGCACCAACACTCACCACACCATTCGCTGTCGCACCAGCAAAGCCGCCATAAGTGATATTAGCTACTTTCGCTTCAGTTACAGTGCCTTTATCACCTGCAGTCGTAGTAGTACCTGCTACTTGGTCAGTGTTTAGTACTGGTGTACCAACAGCTGCGCCCGCAGTCGCTTCAGTGCCGTTACCTAGATACACAGAGTTTGCGACTGTGCCAACAGCATTATCTGTGCCGTCTGCATTACGGCTAACATTGCTACCTAGTACAAAGGTATCTGCTGTCGTAATGGTGTTGTTGTTACCAAACGCATAAGAGCGGTCAGCACCTGCACGGATGTAGTTCAGGTCACCGAATGTACCTGCATTGTTTGCTTCAACAACGTGACCAACACCAACAGCGATAGACTCAGTACCAGTAACATTTGAATTTCTACCGATAGCAATAGATGCTTCGCCTGTTACAGTGGTATTTGTACCAATAGCAATGGTATCAACTTTCGAAGAAGCTTTTAGTGCATCAAGCTTGGCTGTCAACTGCTTCTCAATATTCTCAAAATTAGCTTGTGCAGTGGTCAAATTACCTTGTGCACTTGTTGCATTAGCCGTTGCTTTCTGTAGCGCTTCTTTTGCTTTTGCTGCTGCTGCTGCTGTGTTCTCAACATTCTTAATCGCATCAGCATTTGTTGGGTCTAGGGCTGCTACCGCTGCCGCTGCTGCCGCTGCTGCATCAGCTTCTGTTGCATTTGCTTGTGCTGCCGCTAGTTCTTCATTTCTGGTCGCTAGAGCATTTTGTGCAGACAGATATGAGTTGCGGTTACGAACATAGGTAGATTGCATACCCGGTAGTGCATCTGCGTCAGCACGGCTCAAACCAGCTGCTGCATCTGTACCAATTGCGATACCACGCTCACCTGATGCTACGCTTTGTACACCAGAAGCACTTGCGTTGGTTGCGACAGCCATTGACTGGTTACCTGCAGCCATAGATCTGTTAGCCCATGCTGCTGAATTGTGACCAGTTGCCATTGACGAGAAGCCATTAGCAAAAGCCCATGAGCCCATAGCGATAGAAGCGTTGGCATTTTCGGTGGTTTGTGAGTTGGCACCAAATGAAATAGAGCCTTGACCACGTGCATTCGCTTTTGAACCAATAGAAGTCGAAAGCTTATCTTCGGTCAAGGCATTCATACCGATAGCGATACCTTCACCTGCTTTTTCAATCACGCGAGCACCTGGACCTGCTGCAAATGATAGACCAGCTTCAGCAGTAGCGCGATGACCGAAAGCACTTGAACTATCACCAGATGCAACCGAATACGCACCTGTTGCTGTTGCATGTTGTCCTGATGCAGTCGTTGTATAACCTGTCGCTGTTGACCAGTTACCAGATGCAGTAGCAACATGACCTAGTGCGGTTGCGTTTTGACCTATTGCATTGGCAATTTGACCAAATGCTGCTGCACCATTGGTTGCATAAGCATGGTCACCGACAGCGGTAGATACACCCAGAGCTACTCGATCCTTATTATACGCTGTTGCATATCCTGTACGAGAACCTGATGCAAAAGTACCATTACCGATAGCGATACTTGATGATGCTGAGCCATCCTCTACATCGATATGTGCATTACGACCGATAGCAATCGCACCAATCGCACCAGTTGCATCATTACCTTTCACTGTAGTGTTAATACCCAGAGCGATAGAGCCATCATAAGCAAGGGTATTACTACCTAGAGAGATAGCACCACCAGATTTGCCACTAGAACCTTTTGCGGTTGAGTTATAACCGTATGCGATACCATATTCAGATGTAGCAGTTGATTTCACGCCTGCAGTGGTAGAGTATAGGCCTTGTGCACCTGCTGCTTCGGTGATGTTACCGATGTTTTCTACTTTATCACCAGTATTGGCGTTAGTACCGTTATTGGTGTGGAAATAGATTTGACCAACTTGGCTACCCAATACATCTAGGGCTGCATATAGCTGTGAGCCGTTGATGGCATCGGTAGATACATTGGTGATTGCACCCGGTGCGACATTCTTGATTTGACGCTCTGCATCTTTACGACCAACTGAGACATATTGACCTGCATCTGACACTTGACCTGCAAAGCCATCATAAGTCAATGTCGCTGCACCTGAGCCGATGGTAACTGATTTAACAGTTTCCACAGGGGTGACGGTCATACCATCTGTGCCTGCTGTAACATTTTTAACTGTGCCATCAGCTTCGGTCTGCTGAGTAGTAACGACTTCGGTAGAGCTATCGCCTAGCACAACTGAGCCATTAGTGCTTAGAGCAGTAATGTTATTACCTAGTGCAACTGAACGCTCGCCTGATACATTGGTATTTGAACCAAAGGCGATAGACGATTCACCAGTAGAAGTAACGGTGGCATTCGTACCGATAGCGACAGAGTTCGCTGCATACGCAGTAGCGTTCGCACCATAAGCAAGAGCATTGTCAGCTGCTGCAATGGCTGCCGCACCAACTGCGGTTGCGTTAGTTGCGTTAGCAAGTGCTTTATAACCTAGAGCCGTTGCGTTTACTTCTAGAGCATTGGCACCTGTACCCACTGCGGTAGTGAAGTCACCTTCTGCGACTGCACCTGCTGCGATTGCCACACCACCTTTGGTTGATTTTTCAGACTTTGCAGTCATAGCGCCTGCTGTAGATACAGTCTGATTACCAACACGAGCACCTGTACCAATCGCAGTACCTAGTTCGGCACCTGCTTCAACAAATGCTGATGTACCAATCGCCGTGCCAAATAGTTCGTTTGAGTGAGCTTTTTGACCGATGGCCACAGAACCGTCTTTGGCGTAAGTAGTTTCCCACCAGTCAGCAGCAGTCATGCGACCGTCACCATCTAGGTCAATACCGTTTTCAGCAAGCGGTACTCCAACAATGCCTTGGTACTTATCCTTATTAGTTTGGTTAGCTGCAGTACCCATGTCATTACCACCGATAGCAACCGATGAATGACCCGCGACTGTTTGAGCACCAATAGCAATTGACTGATCACCAATAGCACGAGAATCAAAGCCAATTGCAGTCACTTCATTTGATACCAAAGTACCAACTCTGGTGCCAGCAGCATCGGTAATACCTGCACGGTACATTAGCTTATCAGCAGTAAGGCCACCTGATTCGGTATTATAATCAGCGTTGGTAGTGCTAATAGTAGAATCAGCTGCGCCAGTCAGTAATCCACCTAATGAGTTAGAGCCAATAGCAGTTGAACCCTTGCTTTGACCGTTAGCAGTATTGCGGATTAATGCGTCGGTACCAATAACCACCAAGCCTGCTTGGTTTCTCACTGCTGCATTTTGCGCCGCTGTTGCATTTGTACCAACCACAACTGCACTTGAGTTTGCGACTTTGGCATCCATACCAATTGCGACGCCTTTCAGGGAATCTACAACTGATGCGTTATTACCAATCGCGGTGCCGCCTGACTGTCTGATTAAGCCTACGTTAGTGGTATCAAACGAAACTTTGGCACCCTGACCAATTGCTGTACCTCTATCTTGATTGGTTACAGATGCGCCACTTGATGTTGCAATATCACCAGCACTGACAGTTGGGTTTGTGGCAGACCATGTGCCTACCTTAACTTCACCCAAACCACTCACAGGATCACCACCCACAGCCATCGCCGCATAAGCAGAACCTGATGTTGCTACTACAGCGATTGCCGCTGCTAATGCAGACTTCGCTGTGCGTAATGATTTTGTTTTGCCTTTTGAACGTGAAAGTTCAGACGTCGCCACCCAACTTTGCGTTGCGTGGTTCCAAATCACTTTAAAAATTTTATTCATTAAATTAATGTTTCCTAACTAATTAAAAGAAGGGTTATTAATTGTTTTTCTATTTTTTAGATTTTTAGAAAATAGAAAAATAAACATGAAGACAAACTTCAACTGCATTTGTCTATACATCAAATCTATTTGAAAAAATACAAATAGAATTGGTCTATATAACTATACAAAAGAATCAAAAAGATAGCAAAGGGAAATACAAGATATTACAATTCTATGAGAATTGCATATTTATTAAACGAAATGCAAATAAAAAAACACAATTAAAGATTAATAAACAACCTATTAGCAAATATTTACAATAATGACAAATGATTATTTTTTATGACTTAAACGCACTATTATTAATCAAAAAATATATATATCGTGCTTCTATCCATATTTATATTCTATAGGGTGAGCAAGCATACCCACCCTACGTAGCTTAAATAAACTTAGGTAAATCAGCCAAACTATCGATGACTCTATCTGCTTTCGCGATGCCCTCATCCGTTACCGCTTTGCCTGTACGAACTAAAATTTTGGTTTTTACACCTGCATTTTCTGCTGCCAACATATCTTCCAATTTGTCACCGACCATCACCGATTGTGCAGGGTCGATATCCAAATCCTTTATCGCTTGCAAAAACATTCCAGCCTTCGGCTTACGGCAGTCACACTCTTCCCGATATTCACCTTTCCCTTCAGGGTGATGTGGACAATAGTAAATACCATCCAGCACAACGCCATAATCTTCATCCAGCGACCAATCCATCCATTCAGTTAATCGGTGAAACTGTGCTTCACTAAAATACCCCCTTGCAATGCCCGATTGGTTGGTGACAAGGACAAGTAAATAGCCTTTGTCTTGGAGTTTTTTTAATGCGTTGCCTACTCCTTCAATGAATTGGAAATCATCAATTGTATGTACATAGCCGTGATCGATGTTGATCGTGCCGTCTCTATCCAAAAAAATTGCTTTCTTTGCCATCATTATTACCCTTTTAAAAAATCGACAATGAGCTGGTGATGTTGGCTCGTTTTAAATTTGTCAAATACCGCCACGATCTTACCGCTTGTATCAATCAAAAAGCTGATACGATGAATGCCGTCATAGGTTTTTCCTAAAAATTTCTTCTCTCCCCATACACCAAAAGCGTCTGCGACTTGATGTTCAGGATCGGATAGTAGGGCGAAATTCAGAGCTTTTTTCTCCACAAACTGCGCTAATTTTTTTGGCTGATCAGGGCTTATGCCTAACACAACCACATTTAATGCATCTAGTTCATCTTTGCTGTCCCTTAAGCCACACGCTTGTGTGGTACAGCCAGGGGTTAGTGCTTTTGGATAAAAATAAACGAGAACATATTTATCTTGAAATTGGGAAAGAGAGACGCTTTCGCCATTTTGATTCAGTAAGGTAAATTGGGGGCGGTATCGCCTACTTTAAGTGTATTCATTGGTAAAATTCCATTAAAAACAGACCGCTTGTATATTACTACACAAGCGGTCTGTTTTGGACAAAGTTTTGCAAATTTCCGGCATTATGTAGCAGTTGCAAAAAATTAATTTTAGGAAAATTTATGTAGGGGTGGGGTTTATCCCCACCCGTAAGCCCTGATGTTAGAACAAGATTCGGGCGGGGATAAACCCCGCCCCTACGAAAATATTTAATGTTTATGCAAGTGCTACATAATACTGCAAATTTCCTTTTGTTTATAAAGCACCTAGGCTTAATCTGCCAAAAACCCTTCCAACAATTCATTTAAAAACAGTTTGCCGTGTTGGGTGATTTGCCAATGGGTTGCCGTTTCAGTGATGAAATTTTTCGCTAATGCCCAATCCATTGTCGGTTGAACGATATGTCTATCTAATCCTGTATAGGCTTCAAATTCTGCTTTTGGTGTAGCTTCAAGTAGGCGGAAACGGTTCATAAAAAATTCAAACGGTCGATCATCCAATGCTATCAGCTCTTGTTGATAGCGATATTCACCACGCATATAGCCTTTAGGGTGCTTAGTTTTACTGAAGCGGTAAATCTCCCCCGTTGGATAGCTGATTTTCCCATGTGCGCCACAGCCAATCGCTAAATAATCGCCAAACCGCCAATAATTGAGATTATGTTGGCATTGATAGCCTTTTTTCGCATAGGCAGACGTTTCGTACTGTTCGTAACCCGCTTGTGTTAAAAGCTGATGTCCTTGCTCAAAAATTTCCCACAGTTCGTCATCATCGGGCAAGGTTGGCTGACGGTAATAGAACATCGTATTCGGCTCAATCGTCAGTTGATACCACGACAAATGGGGAGGATTTAACGCAATCCCTTGACCTAAATCATTTAACGCTTGTGCCACCGACTGATTTGGCAAACCGTGCATCAGATCAATGTTAAAACTTTTCAGCCCTGCATTTGCAGAATTTTGTGCAAATCTGACCGCTTGTATCGCTTCTTGACTGTCGTGAATTCTCCCTAGTTTCAACAATTTTTCAGGTTCAAAACTTTGAATCCCCATTGAAATTCGATTAACACCGCCTTGAGCATAGCCAATAAAACGCTCTGCTTCTGCCGTACCTGGGTTGGCTTCTAAGGTAATTTCACAATATTCGTTAAAAGCAATTCGCTGACGAATTTCAGCCAATAAATAAGCAATGCCTTCCGCCGAAAAAAGACTCGGCGTACCGCCACCGATAAAAATCGAGTGAATTTTACGTTCGCCAATCGCTGTTTTATAGGTGGCTAGATCCTGCTCTAAATCCATTAACAGATGTTGGATATATTCCTGTTCAGGAATAACGCCTTTCTGGGCATGAGAGTTGAAATCACAGTAAGGGCATTTCTGCACGCACCATGGAATATGGATATAAAGGCTTAGGGGGGGAGGGTTAGGTTCATTGTTTTCATTGAGTTATATTGGAAAGCGTAAAATCACATGTAGGGGCAAATGATATTTGCCCCAAAACAATCATAAGAACATCAGGGCGAATGTAATTCGCCCCTACAAATGGATATTTAAACGTTGTATAACGTGTTACATCATACTAAAAAAATTAATCACAAGGTACGATTTTAATCGCTAATCCGCCCGTTGATGTTTCACGGTATTTCGCATTCATATCTTTGCCTGTTTCGTACATAGTTTCAATCACTTTATCCAAAGTAACACGTGGTTGAGTTGTACGACGCAGTGCCATACGGCTTGCGTTAATTGCTTTCACCGATGCAATCGCATTGCGTTCAATACAAGGTACTTGAACTTGTCCACCCACAGGATCGCAAGTTAAACCAAGATTATGCTCCATCGCAATTTCTGCCGCCATACAAACTTGGTCTGGTGTGCCTCCCATAATCTCGGCTAAACCTGCCGCAGCCATAGAACAAGCCACGCCCACTTCACCTTGACAACCGACTTCTGCCCCTGAAATTGACGCATTCATTTTATAAAGTGAACCAATCACACTCGCCGCTAACAAATAGCGTTCTGTTGTTTCTTGGGTTAATTCGCCGACAAACTGACGATAATAAGCCAATACCGCTGGTACAATACCGCAAGCGCCATTGGTTGGTGCAGTCACTACTCTGCCCCCCGCAGCATTTTCTTCATTCACCGCTAAAGCGTACATATTGATCCAGTCAATAATTTGCATTGGATCGTTATTGA
Source organism: Actinobacillus indolicus (assembly GCF_004519515.1). Classification (NCBI taxonomy): domain Bacteria; kingdom Pseudomonadati; phylum Pseudomonadota; class Gammaproteobacteria; order Pasteurellales; family Pasteurellaceae; genus Actinobacillus; species Actinobacillus indolicus. The sequence continues at coordinate 282,095 of NZ_CP038145.1, forward strand.
GTTTACTCGTTGCTTCTAATGTTCTGCGTAGCGATGGCGCACGGCGAATCACTTTTAACGGACCAGGTAATAACCCTTCGGTGTGTAAACCATGTTCAATACAGTCATCCATGGTTTTCCATACTTTTGCTAGATAATCGCTGATCTCTTGTTTTGGGCGTAATGCTAATTCATTTTTCCAAACAAGGCTCGAAATTGGCAAGCCATTGGCTTTACAATGTTTCAAAATATCTTCTGCATTTTTATAAGGGAAAGGCACTTCCACACTGCTGTTTTTGACATTATCAAAGTTTTCATCATCCACAATAAATCCACCGCCAATCGAATAATAGGTTTTGCTCAATACCAATTCCCCTTTAGAGAAAGCATTAAAAGTCACCCCATTTTCATGGCGTGGTAAAAAGTCATAATGGAACGGCATATCCGCAAAAAAATCAAAGGTAATTGTTTTAGCGTGTTCTGGTCGAGCTTCTGCAAGGCATAAATTTTGATGCTGTTTGACATCGCTTACGACCGTATCAATACGCTCAATATCTACATTGTCTGGCAAATAGCCCATTAATCCCATAATAATCGCAGTATCCGTACTGTGCCCTCGCCCAGTCAACGCTAACGAGCCGTAGACATCGACTTGCAAGCGGTCAGTTTCTGCCAATTTTTTGCAATCAACTAAGAGATCAATAAATTCCTTACCCGCTTTCATCGGGCCAACGGTATGGGAACTTGAAGGCCCAATTCCCACTTTAAACATATCAAATACACTAATCATAATATCCACACTTTTTAAAATAAATTCCCCCTACCCAAAGTGGCAGGGGGAAGAAAAATTTCGGCTATTGTAACGGTTTTAGAATAATCCGTACACTATTGCTGAAATTGCTACTGAACCCATCACTACCACAAACACATTACTAAATTTACCTTTAAATTTTTGTAACGCTGGAATTGTATGGATAGCGTACATTGGCATGATAAATAGAATCATCGCAATAACAGGGCCACCAAGGCTTTCAATGAAACCAAGGATACTTGGGTTCAAGGTTGCCACAATCCATAAGGTAATTAAGAAAACAACGGCGGTGATTTTTTTGAATTTCGCAGGCTCAATCGGCTCTTTACGCATTTGATTGACCAATCCTTCTAAACCTTCACGTGCGCCAAGATAGTGACCAAAGAAAGAGCTACCAATCGCTAAGAATGCAACTAATGGGCCGAAGTAAGAAATAATTGGGTTATCAAATTTGTTCGCTAAGTAAGACAAAATCGAAATATTTTGTGCTTTGGCTTGCAGTAATTCTTCTGGTGTTAGGGTTAACACACAGCTAAAGACAAAGAACATCACAAACAAGACCAAAATCATCGCCGTTGAGCGTAATACATTGCTCGCTTGTTTATCGGTTTGCTCTGGATCTTTATAGAATTTTTGTTGTGAAAGGGCAAAAGATGAAATTGCTGGAGAATGGTTGAAAGCAAAGACTAAAACCGGAATCGTCAGCCATAAAGTGACTAAGAAATCACTCGCTTGTGGAACTTGGCTAAGCGCTGCACCATTCCATTCTGGAATTAAGTAAATAGATAAGCCAAATAAAATTGCGACTAATGGATAAACCAAATAAGTCGTAATTTTCAGCATCATCTCTTCATTTAACAACATAACCCCAATCATGATCGCAATCAAAATAAAAGAAAGGATCACTCTTGGTGGCGCAGCCACGTGTAATTGATTTTCTAAGAATGAAGTAACTGTATTGGTAATACCCACACCATAAATTAATAAAATAGGAAAAATAGCTAAAAAGTAAAGTAATGTAATTAATTTGCCCGCACCGTCACCAAAGTGTTCACGTACCACATTCGTAATATCGCTTCCCGGTGTTTTAGAAGATAGCACAAAACGCGCTAAACCGCGGTGCGCTAAATAGGTCATTGGCCCGACTAAAATTGTCATCACAACAAGTGGTAAAAAACCACCCATACCCGCATTTATCGGTAAGAAAAGTACGCCAGCCCCTACTGCGGTACCGAATAAGTTTAATACCCATGTAAGCGAAAAACGTTTAGATGAATGTTGATCCATAGATCCTCCTGAATAATTAGATTTATCGTTTGGAGGATTGGGTCAACAATGCAAACATAACTCAAACCACCAAATCAGTCGCGATCTTAATGGTTTTGTTTGAATTCACAACCAAAAAATGTCAAAAATGTGAAGCGTGTAAAGAAATGAAAACAAAAATCTCAGAATATGAGTGAGTTTTGATTAAAAGCAATGTTTTATGATTGAAAAAGAAGATAATTGCCCAAATAAACAAAGGGTCGAATTTGTAAAATTTTCATCAAATCCGACCGCTTGTATTATCTTAATTATGCCTTACGCCACGTCGTGCCATTTGCTCCATCTTCAAGCACAATGCCCATTGCGGTAAGCTTATTGCGTGCTTCATCGGCAGCAGCCCAGTTTTTGCTGGCTCTTGCTTCGTTGCGTTGTTTAATTAAAGCTTCGATTTCTGCGACTTCATCGTTATTGGCATCGCCTTGTAAGAAGGTTTCTGGATCTTGCTCTAATAAACCTAGTACGCCTGCAAGTTGTTTTAAACGTGCGGCAAGTTTGTTCGCTTCCGCCTGATTTTCTGCTTTGAGTTTGTTGATTTCACGGGCTAACTCAAATAACACCGCTAAAGCCCCTGGAGTGTTGAAATCATCGTCCATCGACTCTTTGAAAGCGGTCACATACTGATCGTTTTCTGCAAGTTCGACATTCCAATCACAGCCACGCAATGCCGTATATAAACGTTCTAACGCTTTGCGAGCCAAGCCGATATTTTCTTCACTGTAATCCAACAAGCTACGGTATTGGGCAGTTAAGAAGAAGTAGCGAACACTTTCACAATCATATTTGTTTAAAATATCACGAATAGTGAAGAAGTTATTGAGCGATTTTGACATCTTCTCTTCGTTGATCGTAAGCATTCCCGTGTGTAGCCAATAATTCACATAATCGTCACCGTGAGCACAGCAAGATTGTGCAATCTCGTTTTCGTGGTGTGGGAACATTAAGTCCGAACCGCCACCGTGAATATCAAAATGGTTGCCGAGTTCTTTGCTGTTCATCGCCGAACATTCGATATGCCAACCTGGACGACCTTTGCCCCAAGGGGAATCCCAGCTTGGTTCGTTCGCTTTTGACATTTTCCATAACACGAAATCCATCGGGTTGCGTTTGACCGACTTAATTTCAACCCTTGCCCCTGCTTGAAGCTGTTCAAGATTTTGGCGAGATAACGCACCGTATTTTTGGAAAGACTCGACATTGAACATCACATCGCCATCTTCCGCCACATAAGCGTGGCCTTTCGCTAAGAGTTTTTCGACAATCGCAATAATTTCAGGGATATGTTGCGTTGCACGAGGTTCAACATCAGGGCGAAGGATATTTAACGCATCAAAATCTTTGTGCATTTCGGTAATCATACGATCCACAAGCTGATCGCAAGTTTCATTATTTTCCAACGAACGTTTGATGATTTTGTCGTCCACATCGGTAATATTACGCACATAGCGTAAGTTATAGCCGAGATAGCGAAGGTAACGTGCGATCACGTCAAAAGAAACAAAAGTCCGCCCGTGCCCAAAGTGACAGAGATCGTAAACCGTGACACCACAGACATACATTCCAACGTGATCAGGGTGGATCGGTTTAAATTCTTCTTTTTCACGTTTTAAGGTGTTATAAATTTTGAGCATAGGTTCCTCGTATTTTCGTATAATTGTTTTAAGGGGCGGTTCGTTAATCTGCCTTATTCATTGGCTATGATGGTCTAGGATAAATTCGACTGCTATGAATCACGGTAATAATCCATACTTCATCATCAAATTCTTTTTTAGATTTTAGCGGTATTATGTAGTACTTGCACAAACATTAAATGTTTTCGTAGGGGCGGGGTTTATCCCCGCCCGAATCTCGTTCAAACATCAGGACTTACGGGCGGGGATAAACCCCGCCCCTACATAAATTTTCCTAAAATTGACTTTTGTGCAACTACTACATAATACTGGTATTTTAGACATAGACATTTTCTCGATCAAACGTTGCTAATTCTTGAGCTTTACGCTCAATCACCTTTCTTGCTCGTTCTTTCGATTGTTCAAGGGATAATCCTCTTTGCATTTCAACATCACTAAGTCCTTGACGAACTTTTTCTGCTAAAAATTCATCATAACCTTTTTCTTTCAACATAATATGTCTCCTACCTTTCAGCGAAACTCCACAAAATTCTAACAAACAAGCGGTCTGTTTTGGGAAAAATTTTGCAATTTCTGCCAAACTTTTTAATAATACCACCCGAAATTTACTTCAATCCCTATAAGGAATAATAAATGATTACATTACATACCAATTTTGGTGATATTAAAATCGCTTTAAATTATGAAAAAGCACCAATTACCGCAGAAAACTTTGAAACCTACTGTAAAGACGGTTTCTATAATGGCACGATTTTCCACCGTGTGATTGATGGTTTTATGATTCAAGGCGGTGGTATGGAAGTGGGTATGGTAGAAAAAACGACTCGCGCACCAATTCAAAATGAAGCAAGTAACGGTTTAAGCAATAAACGTGGCACACTTGCGATGGCTCGTACTTCAGATCCACACTCTGCTTCAGCACAGTTCTTTATTAACGTGGCAGATAATACCTTCTTAGATTACCGTTCAAAAGAGATGTTCGGTAAAACTGTGGTTCAAGAATGGGGCTATGCGGTCTTTGGTGAAGTGGTTGAAGGCATGGACGTTGTCGATAAAATCAAAGGCGTAAAAACAGGTAACAAAGGCTGGCACGCGGATGTACCAAAAGAAGATGTGATCATTAACTCTGTCACTGTTGATTAATTTTCCAAACGACTGCTTGGTAACAAGCGGTCGTTTTTTTCATTTGTTTTACAAAGGACATTATTATGAAGTTTAAACTTTCTTGTGCAGCATTGGCTGTTTCTTCTTTTCTTTCTGTTAACGCATTCGCAGCGGATATTCAATTCCGTGTGATTGAAACATCTGATATTCACACCAATTTAACAGACTTTGATTACTACAAAGATAAACAAGATGCAAAATATGGCTTAACTCGTTCTGCTACCTTAATTAAACAAGCAAAAGCGGAAGTGCCAAATAGCATTTATGTCGATAATGGTGATTTAATCCAAGGTGCGCCAATCGGTGACTATGTTGCCAATAAAGGCTTAAAAGAGAAAGATGCACACCCTAGTTATATCGCACTTGAATATTTAGATGTTGTCGCAAGTACATTAGGTAACCATGAATTTAACTATGGTTTAGATTTTTTAGACACCGCATTAAAAAATACGAAAGTGCCAGTTTTAAGTGCTAACGTGCTTGATCCAAAAACCAATGAACCGAAATATACGCCGTATCTCATTCAAGAACGTGAAATGACTGATACAGAAGGTAAAAAACATAAAATCAAAGTGGGGATTATCGGTTTTGTTCCACCACAAATTTTAATTTGGGATAAAGCGAATCTTGAAGGCAAAGTGGTGGTAGCCGATATTGTTGAAACCGCAGAAAAATATGTGCCAAAAATGAAAGCGGAAGGCGCTGATGTCATTATTGCATTAAACCACAGCGGTTCAGGTTCTTTTGATAAACCTTATGAAAAAGGTCAAGAAAATACCACCGTCGCATTAAGTAATGTGAAAGGCATTGATGCGATTGCCTTTGGCCACTCTCACGGTCAATTCCCAGGCAAAGATTTTGAAGGCAAAGCTGGCGTAGATATTGCGAAAGGTACAATCAACGGCACACCAGCAACAATGCCAGGTCAATTTGGTAGCCACATTGGTGTGATCGATTTAACCTTAAGTGATAAATCGGGTAAATGGCAAGTGGTAGAGGGTAAAGCACAAATCCGTCCTATCTTTGATGGTAAAGAGAAGAAAGCGTTGGTTGAAAACGATCAAGGTTTAGTGGATTTAATGAAACCTTACCACGATGCGACCCGTGAATTCGTCTCTCAACCTATCGGTAAATCTTCTGCAGATATGTATAGCTATCTCTCTTTAGTGCAAGATGATCCTACGGTACAAATCGTAAGTCTTGCACAAAAAGATTATGTGGAAAAAGTAGTTCAGAATTTGCCTGAATTGAAAGGTATTCCTGTATTAAGTGCGGCTGCACCATTTAAATCAGGCGGCCGTAAAAATGATGCAACTGCATTCGTTGAAGTGCCAAAAGGTGATTTAAGCTTCCGTAACGCGGCTGATCTTTATCTCTATCCAAACACCTTGGTGGCAGTCAAAGTCAATGGTGCAGAGTTAAAAGAGTGGTTAGAGTGCTCTGCGGGTATGTTTAATCAAATCGATCCAAATAGCACTGAACCACAAGGTTTAATCAACTGGGATGGCTTCCGTACTTATAACTTTGATGTAATTGATGGTGTGAACTATCAAATCGATGTAACCAGCCCTGCTCGTTATGATTTAGATTGTAAATTGGTGAATGATAAAGGTGATCGTATCAAAGGCTTAACTTTCCAAGGTAAACCAGTTGATCCAAAAGCGGAATTCATTATTGCAACTAACAACTACCGTGCTTACGGCGGCAAATTTGCGGGTACAGGTAGCGACCATGTTGTTTATGCATCTCCAGATGAAAACCGCCAAGTGTTAGCGAACTACATCACAGCACAAACGAAAGAGAAAGGCCAAATCAATCCAAGTGCAGACAATAACTGGAAATTTGCGCCAATTAATGACAAAGTAAATGTGTTCTTTGAAACTGCAAATAGCGATAAAGCCCAAGCCTTTATCAAAGAAAAAGCGACATTTGGACACAAATTCTTAAAACAAGATGATGCTGGTTTTGGCGTGTATCAAATTGATATGAGCAAATAATCTTGAATAACCGTGGGTGACCACGGTTTTGCAAATTTTTGCTCAAATCAGACCGCTTGTAAAAGCAAAAATCCCCGAACTATTCGGGGATTTTTTTATCTTGGCTGTAGAAATTAGATAACACCTTGCTCTAACATTGCCGTTGCCACTTTTTTGAAGCCCGCAATGTTTGCACCGTTTACGTAGTTCACATAGCCATTGCCTTCTGAACCATTTTCCACACAGTTTTGGTGGATATTTTCCATAATACCGAATAGGCGTTGATCCACTTCTTCACGGCTCCAAGATAGACGAATTGCGTTTTGGCTCATTTCTAAACCTGAAGTTGCTACACCACCGGCGTTAGACGCTTTACCTGGTGCATAAAGGATTTTCGCATCAATAAATGCTTCAACTGCCCCTAATGTTGAAGGCATATTCGCCCCTTCAGCCACGCACACACAGCCGTTTTTGAGTAAGGTTTTCGCATCTTCGGTATCTAATTCGTTTTGGGTTGCACAAGGTAGTGCCACTTCACACGCCACTCCCCACGGTTTTTGACCGTCGAAATATTGGATACCCTGTTCTTTCGCATACACAGATAAACGTTCACGGCGTTCATTTTTCAATTCTAATAATGCGCTTAATTGTGCTTCCGTCATACCGCTTGCAGGGAATAAAACGTAACCATTTGAGTCTGAAACGGTCAATACGCGACCGCCTTTTTGGATGACTTTTTCCGCCGCATATTGTGCTACGTTACCCGAACCTGAAATCACCACGCCTTTGCCTTCAATGCTTTGACCACGTGTATTTAACATAGATTCAGCAAAGTAAACTGTGCCGTAACCTGTTGCTTCAGGACGAATTAAGCTACCGCCCCAAGTTAAGCTTTTACCCGTTAAGACAGAAGTAAACTCGTTACGTAATTTTTTGTATTGACCGAACATATAGCCGATTTCACGTCCGCCTACGCCGATGTCACCTGCTGGCACATCGGTATCTGCGCCAATGTGGCGGAATAATTCGCTCATAAAGGCTTGGCAGAAACGCATCACTTCTGCGTCAGATTTGCCTTTCGGATCAAAGTCAGAACCACCTTTACCGCCACCCATTGGTAATGTTGTTAACGCATTTTTGAAGACTTGTTCAAAAGCTAAGAATTTTAATACGCCTAAATCCACGGTTGGGTGGAAACGGATACCGCCTTTATAAGGACCAATCGCTGAGTTCATTTGTACACGGTAACCACGATTGACCTGCACTTGACCTTTATCATCCACCCAAGTCACGCGGAAAGAAATCACACGTTCAGGTTCAACAATACGCTCTAGTAACCCTTGTTGAGTATATTTTGGATTTTTAGCAAGGAAAGGCGCAAGGCTACCAAATACTTCTTCAACAGCTTGGTGGAAAGGGGCTTGGTTTGGATCACGTTGTTTGATTTTTTGGAATAAGGCGTTTAAATCGCTCATAGTTAGCTCCTGTTTGAATTTTAAATTTGTGTTTGCTTGCTGAAGTCTATCAGCCTTATTGTGATTTGCAATAATCAATTAAAAAATTTTATCTCTAAAATTAGAAATATTTAGCTGAATGCATTATTTTTAACCAATGGATAGAATGGGCGTAAAAATTTACAAGAGAAGAAACGGCAGATATGCCAATTTGAGCTACAATTCAGCAACTATTTTTTACTAGGCAAAAGAAGATGAATAACGTCGATCAACAAGAAATCGCAAAATTTGAAAAAATGGCTAAAAGCTGGTGGGATCCTCAAGGGGATTTTAAACCGATTCACCTATTAAATCCGCTTAGAGTGGCTTATATCAATGAAAAGGCAGGTGGGCTGTTTGGGAAAAAGGTGCTTGATGTTGGCTGTGGGGGCGGTATTTTAAGTGAAGCTATGGCTCGTTTGGGCGCACAAGTCACAGGGATTGATATGACAACAGAGCCCCTTGAAATTGCTAAACAACATGCAGCACAAAGTGAATTAACCATTGATTATCGACAAACAACCATTGAAAATTTTTTGCATGATCATACCGCTAGTCAACAAGAAAAGTTTGATGTGATTACCTGTTTGGAAATGCTTGAGCACGTGCCCGAACCGTTATCTATTATCCAAAGCTGCCAAGCGTTGCTCAAACCAAATGGCGTGCTTTTTTTCTCGACTATTAACCGTACCTTAAAAGCCTATATGTTGGTGATTATTGGCGCAGAATATGTGCTAAAAATGTTGCCGAAAGGGACTCACGAATTTGAGAAATTTATTAAACCAGCGGAATTGCTTGCATGGTGCGATCAAGCGAAGTTAAGCTGTGATGAAATGGTGGGCTATCATTTTAATCCGCTGACTGAAAAATTTTGGTTAAATAAAGATGTGAGTTGTAACTATATTGCGACATTAAGGCATATCAAATAAATAGGCTGTTTGGGCGGACACATCGGTCCGCCCCTACCAATATGATATTAACGAGTTAATGTCACGGGCAACATCAATGTATCTAAGACAAAGCTCAAAGGCAAATCAATTACCGCAACGACACTGAATATCCCACCTTCTTGAATTGCTTGAAAATCTCTACTCACACCTGCATAAACGGAATAATCACTTTCTGCAAGGCTAGTAATTGTTCCACAAGCGGTCAGATTCCCGATAAAAAATGCAAGTGTAAGCCATTTGCTAATCTGTTTTTTCATTTTTCTACCCAAATTCACTTAATTACGCATATCATACCGAATAATTAACAAAAACCGATCCATTTCTTTGCAAAATGTTTTATATTACAGACTTTCTTTATTTCAATTATTTGAGGAATTTATATGCAAAGTTACAACATTGCCGTGTTAAGTGGTGACGGTATCGGACCTGAAATTATGGCTCAAGCAATCAAAGTGCTTGATGCGGTACAACAAAAATATGGGTTCAAGTTAAACTACAATAGCTACGATATCGGCGGCATCGCTATTGATAACCACGGAAAAGCCTTACCTGAAAGCACATTAAAAGGTTGTGAAGAAGCTGATGCTATTTTATTCGGCTCTGTGGGCGGTCCGAAATGGGAACACCTTCCACCTAACGAGCAACCTGAGCGTGGCGCATTATTACCACTTCGTAAACACTTTGCATTATTCTGCAATCTTCGCCCTGCAACCCTATATAAAGGTTTAGAACAATTCTGTCCATTACGAGCAGACATTGCCGCAAAAGGCTTTGATATGGTAACTGTGCGTGAATTAACGGGCGGTATCTATTTTGGTCAACCTAAAGGCCGTGAAGGTGAAGGGGCAAATGAAAAAGCTTTTGATACGGAAGTTTATCACCGTTATGAAATTGAACGTATTGCCAAAGTGGCATTTGAAACGGCAATGAAACGCACCAAACACGTGACATCTGTCGATAAAGCAAACGTATTAATGAGTTCAATCCTTTGGCGTGAAACGGTAAATGAAGTTGCAAAACAGTATCCTGAAGTGAAATTGGATCATATCTATATTGATAATGCGACAATGCAGTTAATCAAACAGCCTGATTTCTTTGATGTATTGCTTTGTTCAAATATCTTTGGTGATATTATTTCTGACGAGTGTGCGATGATCACAGGCTCTATGGGAATGTTACCGTCCGCAAGTTTAAACGAAAAAGGCTTCGGCTTATATGAACCAGCAGGTGGTTCAGCGCCAGATATCGCAGGTAAAAATATTGCTAACCCGATTGCGCAAATTCTTTCAGCGGCAATGATGCTACGCCATAGTTTTGGTTTAGAAGATGCCGCAAAAGCGATTGAAAATGCAGTTCAAAAAGTGTTAGCCGATGGCTATCGCACCGCAGATCTCGCGGATCAATCAACACCGATTTCAACATCAGAAATGGGTGATCTCATCGCTAAAAATATTTAAACGAAAAGCGGTCTGAGACCGCTTTTTCTGTTTTATTCAATAAAAACCCCATTATCCATCCGATAAACCCGATCAAAATGTGTTAAGCCATTTAATCGATGGGTGATCATTAACAGAGTTTTACCCTCTGTATGCGTTAAGATGAGATTTAAGATCTGCTGTTCTGTTTCTCTGTCCAAACCTTCCGTTGGTTCATCTAATAAGACAATCTCCGCTGGACTTAATAAAAGACGAGCTAATCCCAAACGGCGCTGTTCGCCGCCTGAAAGTGGTCTTCCGCCTTCCCCTAGCCATAAATCTAGACCTTGCTCATCGAGTAAATAACTTAAATTCACTTTTGCTAATACATCAATTAATTCACTGTCTGTGGCTTTTGGATTTCCAAGTAACAAATTTTCACGCAAACTGTGGCTAAAAATATGAACACGTTGGCTCAAGGTGACAATATGTTGGCGCAGAGTGTCTTCTGGATAATCGCTGATTTTGCAAGAATTAAGCCAGATCTCACCGCTTGTTGCATCATAATTTCGTGTCAACAGTTGGAAAATCGTTGATTTGCCACTGCCTGTTTTCCCTAATAATGCCACACGCTGTCCTGCTAATACTTCAAATGAGATGCCTTTTAAAACGGGTTCGTCACTTTGCGGATAGCAGAAATGTACATCACGGAAGCTGACAAGCGGTTGGTTTGGCTTCATTGTTTGCCATGTTGCACTGCCGTTAAATTGAACGCTGGGTTGTTGATCGATAATGTCACTAATACGTTCCGCCGACGCAATCACTTGCCCTAGGTGAAGAAATGCCATACCAATAGGGGAAAGAATCTCAAACGATGCCAACACACAGAACACCACTAACGCAATCAAGGCTTCAGGGTTGTCTGCCGTTGGCACGTGAATTGCCGTTGCAGACAGATAAATCACCACTGTCACCAAAATGCCATTGAGCAGAATTAATAATGCGTTGGATAGTCCGCCTAATTGGCTCTCTCGACTTTGTGCATTTAACCACTGTTGTTCAGTCTGTTTAAGCTTATCTGTTGCTTGCTCTAACACGCCAAATAAGAGAAATTCTGCGTTAAGTTGAATCCATTCAATAAATTGACTGCGATAATGGGCGCGTGATTGCACTGCCGTTTTGCCTAATTTTCGCCCTAAATGGTAGAAAATGGTTGGGAAAATCAGCAATAATGCCACTAAAGTTCCGCAGATAATGAGTGCTAATAAAGGTGACACAAAAGATAAACCAATCCCCATAAAAAGAATAATCATCACCGCACTTACAAAAGGTGAAATTAAATTCAAATAGAGCGTATCTAGGGTATCCACATCCGCCACCAAGCGATTTAATAATTCGCTATGACGATAGCGGTTTAACCCTGCCGGGCTTAAGGGAATCAATTTGCTAAAGACCGCCACCCGTAAATTTGCCAAGACACGGAAAGTTGCATCATGGGTCACTAAACGTTCAAAATAACGGGAGATTGTTCTGCCAATCGCAAGCCCACGTACCCCTGAAGATGGATAGAAAAAATTAAAGAGTAAACTTGACCCAACCAATGCCGAAGCGGCTAAAAACCATCCTGATAGACTTAATAACCCGATACTCGCCGCTAAGCTAGTGATCGCTAAAATAATGCCTAAGGTTAAACGTCCCCAATGCGTTCGATATAACGCTAAAAACGGAAAAAGTGTACGCATAATGTTATTGATTTCCTAATAATTCTGCAAAAAAGCCTTGTAATGCTAATTCGGTGAAATGCCCCCGTTGGATAATTTGCCCATGCTTCATCACCCAAATTTCATCACACACTTTTAAATCTTCAACACGGTGGGTAATCATCAGTGTCGTTTGCTCTCGGCTTAGGTTATGTAATGCTGTCAGAACTTGCTGTTCTGATTGCATATCTAAACTTGCTGTCGGCTCATCTAACAGCAATAAACGAGATTGGCGTAATAACGCTCGTGCAATCGCAATGCGTTGTGCCTGCCCGCCAGACAATCCACCGTTGCCGTCTTGAATTTCACGGGCTAAACCTAAGCGATAAACGAATTCGTCAGCTTTTGATAAGGCTAAGGCTTGTTGTAATTCTGTTTCTGATGCCTGAGCATTCCCCAAAAGAATATTGTCACGCAATGTGCCACGCATTAACTGCGGATTCTGCCCAACCCAAGCCAAGGTTGAACGCCACTGTGCCATATCCAGATCTCGCAACTCAATACCATTGATTTTTACGCTCCCTTGATAAGATAAAAAGCCCAATAACATATTCATTAAAGAGCTTTTGCCTGCTCCACTTTGCCCCACTAAGGCAATATGTTGATTAGCTTTAATCTCAAAACGAAGCGGTTCGGTTAAGGCTTTGCCTTGTGGAGAAAGAATGACACAATCTTTTGCCACAATATTAAGCTCTGAATGAGGTAACGGCTGTGTACCTTTGCTTTGAGCTAAAACGTCTTCACTTAAAAAGGTTTCAAGGCTATCCGCAGCGCCAATCGCAGCCGCTTTATCGTGATAATAAACCCCTAATTCACGTAACGGCTGATAAAACTCAGGGGCTAACATTAAGCAGAAAAAGCCGATAAATAATGTCACAGGGAGATCGTAAGATCCGAAATTGATATCACCTAGATAAGTAAAACCGAAATAGACCGCCATTACCGCAATCGAAATGGCAGTAAAAAACTCAAGCACCGCAGAAGAGAGAAATGCCATTTTCAGCACATCCATCGTACTGAGACGAAATGCTTCTGTTTGTTGATAAATGTGATCCGTTTGCTTTTGTGCCTGACCAAATAAGCGAATAGTTTCTAGCCCTTTTAAGCTATCTAAAAACTGTCCGCTTAAACGAGAGAGAATCCCAATATTTTTTTGATTGGCTTCCGCCGCCTTAATCCCTGCCAGTGCCATAAAAATAGGGAGTAGTGGCAAGGTGGCAAATAAAATCACGCCAGCCGCCCAGTTTAATGGAAACACGGCACATAAAATGACAAGCGGTACGATCACCGATAAATATTGCTGTGGCAAATAACGTGCATAAAAGTTATGAATATTTTCGACTTGCTCTAACATCAATGTCGCCCAGCTTCCTGCGGGGCGCTGTTGAATTGTCATCGGGCCAATTTGAGCCAATTTATGCATAACTTGCTCACGTAAATGTAAACGCAGCATCTGCCCTGCTTTAAAGCCAGTCCGCTCTCTTAACCAAAGCAAAACAGCTCGACCAACAAAGCAACCTAGTAATAGACCGAGTTCTAAAATAAACGCTGATGGGCTACGATGCTCGACAATCATTTCATGTAAGATTGTTGCCAATAGCCCCATTTGTACAACCAACAAAATTGAGCTGATCGTGCCTAATAAGACATTCAAATAAAGCCATTTTTTGACGATTTTTTGTTGTTGGCGTAGCCACTTTTGCAGATGTTTTTGTCGTTGTTTTTCCACTATTTATCCATTTTAGTCAAATTCAAAACGATACATGAGATCAACTGCCTGATTCACACTTGAAACCCATTGTAAATAAAGACTTGGCGCTAAACGATAACGCAATGTTAATTCGGTTAATGGGGCGAAAATACCTACACCATATTTTACCTTAAACTTCGGTGTTAGGCTGCCACTCACCACTACTTTGGTGTTATCGCCAATCCCTGCTGTACTCACATTTAAGTCACTGATACCAAACGCACTTCCAACGGTTCCTACCGTTTTACTACTTTTTGATAAACTCATTCCGATTAACGCAGCTGCAATAGAATTACTCGATCCTGCATCACCACTATTTTCAAGTCCACGTCCTGTTAATATATAGGATAACGCTTGATCTTGAGACATTGATGGATTTGAGAAGACTTTTACTTCTGGCGCATCAGCAATCCCTGTAACTTTTACCCCAGCAGTGACACTCGTATCTTCCATAGCCTCTGGATTACGAATCGCTTCAATATCTAAAGTCGGTTGAGATGGCGAACCTGTAAATGAAATCAACCCTTTACGAATAACTAAGTCTTGACCAAAGGAAGCAAATGTCCCGTTTTTCAAATTGACTTGCCCGTATAATCCAAGTCCTTTACTTCCCTGCTTAACTTTAATTGTTCCATTGAGATCCGTTTTTAAACCATAAGCATCCAATTTGACATCATCGCCAATGTTAATAGACACATCAGCTTTAATTGCCATACCAGCCCCATTTTGTGGTAAGTTTTTATTCAATAAAGCGGTACGATTTGCTTTATTTTTTGCAGATCCATCCATAATCACTTCATCACTACTCACCGCAACAGCACTTTCAGGTAACTCTTCCACCGCAATTCTTGCCCATGGGATATCAATATTCCCCCCTAAAATTAGCTCTTTTGGCGTGGCTTTGACTTCAATATTTGGACTAACATCCACTTTCGCCATATTTGGAATATCTACTCGGAAGCGATTTGCTTGTGCTTTGATACGTGTGTACCACGCATCTAATTTTTGCCAATTAGCATCACCTTCAAGCACTAAGTTACTTTCGGTCGTTTGCACATTCCCTTTTAAAGTTGAACTTGCCCCATTGAAATTTAAGGCTAAATTGCCCCCCGTCACATCAAATGGCATTGCATTTGAGCGAGCAGTTAACCCCGTGAGATTCAAATTACCATAAAGCAAAGGCGACAATGCTGTACCGCCTAAAGTTAAACGAGCATTAATATCTCCATTCACACGTTCACCCGAACTTAATAACGGCTGAACAAGGCGTAGATTTATATTTTCAATCTGAATGTTTCCAGATAAACCACGTTGTTTAGCAATATCTCGCATCACTAAATCGCTCGTTAAACGCCCGTTATTTTCAATGCGAATATCGGTATTTAGCTTCAAATTATTGTCCGCCATATTTGCGGTAATTTTCAGTGGCGATAACGTGATTGGAAAAGTTTTTCCATCCATTTTTTGCGCAAATTTCAAGGCATTAGAACTCAATTCTACGTTGACTTGCGGTGCTTTATTGGTAAACCATGAAGCATCCCCTTTCGCATTTACCGAACCTGAAATTTGGCTATTTTGATCCAAATACTCTTGAACCATTGCCAGATCGAACTGTTTGATTTCAAAAGGTACTTTGCCTTCTTTACCCGCACTAAAGTTTTGTGGCAAACATACTGTCACTTTTGGATTACGCCAACAATGGGCTGATATATCTGCTTTAATTAACTTATTGTTATAAGTCAGCTGAATATTTTTATCATTTTTCCATTCACCAATAGGAGAGGTAACTGCTACGTTGCTTAACTGTCCTTGCCATGTTTGCTGAGTGCGATCAAATTTTCCAGCTAGCTGTAAATTTGCACCAGCAGGTTCACCTTTGGAGGTGATTTTCAAGGTATGGTTTGCTTCACTACCTGATGCAACGACATTAGCATTATCTATTTTTACATCACCATAATTGAACTGGCGTAAATCAAGGGTGAGATTACCTTGGATCTGTTTTTCCGTTGAGACTTTCCCTTTGGCTGTGAGATGCTGTAATTTAAGCTGATCATAAGCGACATTATTTGCAGTTAAATCAAGATCTAAACTCGGCTCAGTGACCTTGCCTTGCAGTTTCACCAAACCATTAATACTCGCTTTTAAATTAGGCACTAAGCCTTGTAAATTAGGGGCTTTAATCTCCGCACTAAAATCGGATTTATCACTAATAATCCCTTTCATTGCAATGCGGTTTTCGCCATATAACAATGTAGCATCAGGCACATTTAGTAAGTTTTTAGTATCTGCGGTGAGTGAGCCTTTTAGCTGTAAATTTTTCTGTAATAAATTGCCGTGTAAATCCATTTCAGAGACATTTACCGACCATTCATTCCCCTTTTCACCACGTCCAGCAAAGCCCGTTGAGTTCAATTTCCCAGAGAGCAACGCACTCCATTCTGGCAGTAGTGATTTAGTGTTAATTCCGTCTAAATTGAGAGAAGATTGCCACTCTACACCATTTGACCAATCTACTTTACCCGCTAAATTAGCCGTACCTTGAAGTGCTTTTAACAAGAGATCTTGAATTTCAAAGTGCGTTAGTTCGCCTTTGCCTTTTAAGCTTAACGAGCTGTCAGGTAATTGCATACCTTTTGCTGATAACGCCGTATCTAATTGATAATTCAGTAAATCCCCTGATAATTTTATATTCACATTTTCTAATGTGAGGGGATCCACGCCCTTTTCATCAATAAAAGGATAACGCGCCTTATCACTTTTGATGGTTAAATCAAAAGGTGTTTTGGCAGTGGCTAACTGAACATTTCCGTCAATATTTGCCTTGATCGCACCGCTTGTTGCAATAGTTAAGGCTGTTTTATCAAACAGTGCCCCTGACAATTTCACCTTGACTTCACTTTCAGGGATTTTAAATTCCGTCAACGCCGAAGATTTTGCATTTAATGTCCAGTCTAAAGGGTAGTTATCCGACAGCGTTAATTTTCCTTCCCCCTGAACATTGCCTTTGTCACTTTCTATACTTAGTTGCTTCAAATCTACGGACGACTCATCGGATTTTGCTGCTAAAAGTAAAGACGACACATTGACTAAAGATTTAGGCTCAACAAATTCGCCATCGCTATTTTTCACTTTTTGTTCAAGATGAATTTGCTCTGCCTTAAATTCGGGAATATCAAAATTTAATGGTAATTTAATCGGATCTAACTTGGTCAACAGCGATTTCTCTAACTGTTGTTTAATACTCACCCAATCTACTGGCTTCTCTTTTTCTTGAGGCACTTCTTTTGCATTTTTTTCATCAGAACTGACCGCTTGTGGTGCTAAAGAGAGCGTTAATCCTTGTAACAATGTCGGTGATAGATTGAGATCTTTGCCTTGACCTTGAAGCCCCGAATGGAAATGGGTTAATGCAATATCCATGTCATCTACACTCACACGGATATTGTCTAAGGAGATCTGCTTTAATGAAATAGCAGGAAGATTAAGCTCAGCACTTATTTGATCTTTTTCTTCTGTTGAAGGAGGGAGTTTTGTGGTATCCACCACAACAGTTGTGTCTTTAATCGCAATATTTTCAACACAAGCTGATTTATCTAATAAACAAGCAAAACCAAGATGAAGGTCAGCTTGACCAACATTGACATCCACACCATCCATTTGATAGCGCGTCTCTTTCAGGGTTAAACCATCTTGTAAACTTCCTTCAATTTGCCCAATGCTCAGTTGATCGAGAAATTTATCGGCAAGTTCAAGTGCTGTACGTTGTCCAACGCTTGTCGCAAGGAAAATCAGTGGCGCAAGTAATAAAATAGCAAGCACCCATAAACTACGCCATACCCAACGACATTTCGATTTGGGTTTCGCTTTAGGCTCTGTCTGCGTTTGCTCTGCATTCTGTTCTGGTGTTGGTAATGTTTCTTGCGCCTTTTCCATTGTCTAACTCGCTTATAATTCTGTACCTAAACCGATATAAAATTGAACACCTTTTTGATTATTAGGCGATCTTACAGGTGTCGCTAAATCAAATTTAATCGCTCCGATTGGCGATGCCCAACGCACGCCAATCCCCACACCGGAGTGTAAATCTTTTGTACTAAAACGTGTTGAGGCTAAACCTGTATCATAGAATATTGCGCCCCACCAACTCGGATAGACTTGGTATTGATACTCTACACTTCCTGTCGCTAAATGCGATCCGCCTACGAGCTTTCCATCTGCATTTCTAGGTGAAATATCTTTATAACCAAAGCCACGAACACTCATATCGCCCCCCGCAAAATAGCGTAGTGCTGGCGGAATACGTTCAAATTCGCTCGCTTTCAAATAGCCAACTTCTGCTCTTGCAACAAAACGGTGATTATCAAAATAAGTTCTCACCCATGCTGTTGAGGCTTTAATGCTATAAAAACTGACATCCGAAAGTATCGCTTTTGTCCCCCAGTTCACCGTGATTTTTTGAGAATCGCCCCATAAAGGGAAACGGTTTCCATCGGTACGAGTACGGTTCATGGATGCCGTAGGGTAAAATAAAAAAGTTTTATATTTATCGTTTGCTTGCTCAAATGAGTCATAGCGCGATTTTAAACCGAGAGAAAATGCCCAACCTGTTTCATGATTCCAAAAACGTTGAAATCCTAAATGCGCGCCCGTAAATTTGGTGTCATTCTGATTTTCTCGCTCAATCCCACCTGAAATCTGATGATAGTAGTTCAGTGGATGTGCTTTTACAGGGATCTTATAACCTAACTCAATGCTCTGCTCTGGTTGAGAAAAATAGCTATTCATCTCCAAGCTATGACCGCGGCTGTTGATCCAAGGTTTAATCCAGTTAAGTTGTAAACGTGGTCCTACATCTGTGGCATAGCCAATACCAATTTCTACATCATTTTTCTTTTTAGGCATGACGAGCACATTGAGATCCACTTCTTTCTTCTCTTCATTTATCTCAGGCTCTACCAAGACTGAAGCAAACCAATTACTCGAAGAAAAATCACTAGATAATTTAGAGAGATCATTAATATAGTAAAAATCCCCCTGTTTAATTCTCAATATATTTTCAAGGTAATCTTCTCGAATTTGGCTACCCGTAAAACCAATTTTGCCATAACGATAACGTTCACCACTTTGATAGCCTAAACGCCAGTCGGCAACGTGTTCTTTAGGATAAACTTCTAAACGATGATACAACCATTCCCCATCAAAATAGCCTTTTGATTGGGCAATTTTCTCAATACTCGATTTAAAGTTATCGTAGGTTTCATGGTTCAAAATCGTGCCCGCAGGCGGAATATCCTTTGTGAGTAATTTTTTAATATCTTCATCTTGCTCTGCTTGCCCTGTAATGACGACATCACGCTCATCTAGTTTCACCGGTTTATCCAACTGAACAGATAATGTCAGTAAATCTTTAGCAGGTGATTTTCTTGGCGTAAGCTGAAAATGATATTGGGTGTTGTAATATCCTTTTGCACGTAACGCTTTATCAACGGTCTCTTGTACAAGATATTGGTATCGTTCTGAACCGTCCGCATCATCACTATTTAATTGAGAAAGATAGATTCTCACGTTTTCTTCAAGATCAGACTGTTTAATGCCTTCTACTTTTAATTCCACTGTTTGCTCTGCATAAGCAAAAGTCGTCAAGAAAAACAGCGAGAGATAAGATAATTTTGTTTTCATTTTTACTCTATTTTTCAGTATACATTTTACGCTTGCTGATTAATCCTTCGGCACACCACGTAATAAAGGCACAACTTGGTAAGGCGCTTTTGATGTTAATGCTGGCTCTATATCAAATAACATAATAAATGGTTTAACGGGTTCACTTTCATCACCATTCCATAACTCATGCAAACTCACCAACTGTATATCCGCGGGTAAATTGGCAATGCCATTTTCCAATACTTCAACACTATTTTTTCGCGGGTGTCCTATCATTACTGCTACACCATGCTTACGTGCATAATGAATCGCATTACTAAATTGTCGCTGAACATCATTAAATTCATCACTATCATCTAAAAAGATATGACGTTCTAAGGCTTTAATACCGTATTCTTTAGCCGTTTTATATGCCACACTATTTCCTGCGGTTTTACTGTCTAAAAAAGCCAAATTTTGTTGAGACAACGATTTCATTAAATACTGCATAGTCTGCTTATCGGTGGTGGCTTTACTTCCCATGTGATTATTTAAGCCTATCGCATTGGGTACTTGCATCTGTGCATTTTTAATCAATGTTGCAATTTGTGTTTCATTCATTCCAACTAATAAAGCCCCTGCTTCAATAGATTGGCGCGTTTGCGGTTCCATCGGTAAATGAATCAAAACATCACGTTGTTGTTCAAAAGCTTTATTCGCTCTTGCTGTGGCATAGGGAGCAACGGGGATAATAGCAACAGACACTTCTTTCGGCAGTGCATAAATCGCACTGTCTTCTTTAGCGCGATAGCCAATATCATCAATCACAATGGCTAGTTTTCCAGCTTCAGCAAGCGGTGAGATCAACCATAAAATTTGCAAAAAAAGCCAAGGAATAGACCGCTTGTTACGCCATTTGTTCATCATCATTACTGTACCCATTTCAATGGATTGACGGCCACACCTTTACGGCGAATTTCAAAATAGAGCGCAGAACGGCTTTGCCCCCCTGAATTACCCACGCTAGCGATAGTTTGTCCAGCCTGAACGCGAGCGCCTTTTCTAACTGAAACGGATTGGTTATAACCATAGAGCGACATATCACCATTGCCGTGATCCACCACGACAACTTGACCATAGCCTTGCAGCCAATCCGCCAAAATGACACGTCCTGCTGCAATTGCTTTGACCGCCGCCCCCGCACTTGCTTGAATCACCACGCCATTCCATTTCAATTCTCCCATTTGGGTTGAACCAAAACGATTCACAATTTTGCCTGAAACAGGCATTGCATATTTCCCAGAGCCTAAACCGCTCCCTGCTCTGACTTGTTGTTTTTCTTGCTCAGTGGCTTTACGTTTTTCTTGAGTATTGGTTTTTTGTTCTAACTTAGCAATCTCTTGTTTTTCTTGCTGAGTTGCTTCATTACTTGCTTTGGTTAGTTGATCCCGTAGGGAATTTTCATTAGCTTTTAAGGCATCTAATCGGCTTTGATCTTGCTCTAAGGTTTTATCAATAGAACGGATCGTGCTTTCCCTTTCATTTTTCACTTTTTGCAGATCTTTTTCCTGTTTTTTCTGCTCAGAAAGCTGTGTTTGTTGCCCTTTTTGCTGACCTTGTAACTCATCTCGACGCGCTTTTAATTCAGCTTGAGTACGACGAAGATCATAAATGGCATCAATCCTAACTTGATTAATATGCTCATAATACGCCCCCATACGATCTGCGTTTTTGGCATCTTCAGATAAAAGTCTTTCTAAAACGGAAGGATGAATCCCTGAACGATAGGCAGAATCTAATTGCTCTTTTAATTTCTCTTTTTGCTCTTTTTCTTGTTTTTCTAACCGCTTAATCTCTTGTTCGGTACGTTTAATCGCTTGACGAGTTTCAGCCAAAGTCATTTCAGTCTGTTTTAAATTATTCAGCACTTTACCCATTTCAATCTCTTGATTTTTTAAGGTTGACTGTAATGAATCCCGTTTTTTCTTTTGTTCGTTAATTTTGCTTTGTTGTTGCTGAATTTTTTGCTGAATTTTGGATAAATCATTAGCCACTACGTCAGCAATAAGCGTAGTCACACTATAAATTGATATGATAAGAGCAAGTTGTTTAATAGCTTTCACGAAAGTTCCTTATCCAAATCAGTGAGTTAATCATAAACTCGTTATTCTAATCTGTAATGAAGCAAATAACCATGTTTTTAAAAATAAAAGGCTGTTGAATTTTATCAACAGCCTTTTTCTATCAATAAGAATAAACAAAACAGACTACTCTTCTTTATTCACTTTACGTTTAGTTTGTTCTTTTACTCGAGCAACTTCTTCATCTCTTAATACTCGGCGGAGAATTTTACCAATATTACTTTTTGGTAGTTCATCACGGAATTCAATCTCACGAGGGATTTTATAGCCAGTCAAATGTTGGCGACAGTGATTTCGTAGTTCTTCACGGGTTAAACTTTCATCTTTTTTCGTGACAAAGACTTTGATACTTTCGCCAGATATTTCACTTGGAATACCAACTACGACAACTTCATTCACTTTGGGATGGAGTGCGACCACATCTTCAATTTCATTTGGATAAACATTAAAGCCAGAGACAATAATCATATCTTTTTTGCGATCAACGATACGTAAATTAAGATCTTGCCCCATTTCTACAATATCGCCCGTTGCCATCCAGCCATCTTTCAATACATCGGCTGTATCTTCAGGACGCTGCCAGTAACCTTGCATCACTTGTGGGCCTTTAACCCAAAGCTCACCACGCTCTCCCATTGGCACATCATTTCCTGCATCATCGACAATACGAATATCTGTGTTTGGTACCGGTACACCGATTGAACCAGAATACTCCACAGAGTCATTACGCGTTGCGGCAATTAATGGCGAACACTCGGTCATACCATAGCCTTCAATAATATGGTTTCCTGTAGTTTTATGCCAACGTTCTGCGACTGCTCGCTGAATCGCCGCACCACCGCCAACAGATAATTTTAAATTTGAAAAATCCACTTCTTTAAACTGTGAATTATTCAACAACGCATTAAATAACGTATTCACACCTGTAATGGCGATAACAGGATATTTTTTCAATTCTTTTACAAACCCAGGAATATCCCTTGGATTAGTGATAAGTAATGCTGTAATACCTAACTCAATAAATAATAAGCAGTTTACCGTTAACGCAAAGACATGATAAAGCGGTAGTGCAATAACCGCAATTGGCTCTCTGGTTTGTTTCGTTAATGGATAAGCCACCCATTTTGCTTGAATGATATTCGCCACCACATTACGATGGCTAAGCATAGCCCCTTTCGCCACCCCCGTAGTACCGCCCGTATATTGTAAAAAGGCTAAGTCATCTGCCTGAATAATCGGTTTAACATATTGTCTCTGTTTACCGATACTTAAGGCTTCACGAAAACTTACTGCATGAGGTAATTTATATTTTGGTACCAGCTTTTTAATATACTTCACCACAAAATTGACTAACGTACGCTTACCAAATGAAAGCTGATCGCCCATACGGGTTAAAATCACATGCTTCACATCCGTATTAAATACTACTTTTTCTAAGGTTGCCGCAAAATTAGAAACCACCACGATCGCTTTAGCGCCACTATCATTTAACTGATGTTCTAATTCTCTTGGCGTATAAAGTGGGTTCACATTGACCACAACTAACCCTGCGCGCAATGCCCCAAATAATGCAATCGGATATTGCAATAAATTTGGCATCATTAGAGCAATACGTTCCCCTTTCTCAAGACGTAATTCATTTTGTAAATAGGCAGCGAATGAACGGCTACGTTCTTCTAATTTACGGAACGTCAAAATCTGCCCCATATTAATATATGCAGGCATATCTGGATGGCGTTGAACTGCTTTTTCAAACATCTCCACTAATGAGCTATATTGATCAACATTTAATGTTCGTGCAGCATTTGGTGGATAGTTCTCAAACCAAATCTTTTCCATTTATATCTCCTTTAGATTTTTCGTAAAAACACAGGAATAAATTGTGCCTGTGATTTTTTGGAAACCGTTTTCTTCACCCATAAAAATGTGAGTGCGGTTGCAATAAAAATACCTAACGCAACCCATAATTCATTTTGAATCCACTGAGATAGCACTAATGCAGATATGATTAACGCAATCAGTGGAATCACATAAAGCCAAAATACGCTCAATAATAAGCTTTGCTCAGCTAATCCAATTTCAATTTTATCACCAATTTGGAGTGGTGTTTCAACGGATAATTCAAATTGCGGAGCAAATTTTTCACCTGCTAAAGCCGACAACGCTTTTGTACCACAACTCTGATTTGCTACACAGCTACCACAGCCTGCTTTTGCTTGACATTGGACTAATGCCACACCATTTTGATAGCCAATCACCGTGGCTTGTTCAATCATCATGGATTTTCTCCCGTAGAAGCAAGCTGAATCTGTTGTACAATATGGCGTGCAGAAGCCACAGGAATTTCACCGACAATAATCACATCTTGTTCACCTATCGTTTGGCTATAAATACCCGTTTTCCCTTCTCGCCAAAACTGTCCATCAAAACTTACGCCTTTATTTTGAACAATATAAACCGTAAATGAGAACAGTCCATCGCTATACAGTTGACTTTCTACTTGTTCATCTAATAATACTTCCGATAAACGCTGACGTCCCATCGCGAGTGGCTTGAACCCTGTTGGTATCCATTTCAAATGCCACCCTAGTGGTAACTGTTCTTCTTGCTCTTTGGCTGTAATTAGTGTTGGCAAGATCAATGTTCTAATCGGCTCTACAATATATAACAGTTGTTCGTCTTCCACAGATTGAATGACTCGGAACAACTCCAACACATTTTGATCACGGTCGAGTAACTGGCTTTGAAGTAATAAATGATTGTCTTCATCTATCCACACAAGATACTGATAGCGAAAGTCATCCTGTGGCACAATGCGGATTACTCGAGCGATATGATCTGCAACTCTTGATTTCCCCGCATCAACAAAGATATATCCCGTTAATTGCTCAAAATCCGTGTGAATTACACTCGGTAAATTATCTAAAATGCGAGAAGTTTGTAAGCTAAACGGCTGATAATCCCCAAAATACCCCACGGTATCTTCTCGTAAAATCATCTCTTCTCTTGTTGCATCTAAATGTAACAACTGCGCATATTCTTTACCATTATCATTGGCATGGCGATAACGAAAAGAAAGTACATCTTCCCCAGACTGCAAAATATAAAGCTGTTCATAATTCAATGTTTTATGTGCTTTTGTCATTGCCTTTAAATAATCCAAAGGGGAACTCAGCTCTGCCCAAACAGGCATCGCCCAAAACAGCATAAACAACATGATAAAGCGAGAAGATTTTTTCATTCGTATCCATTCCGTGTTACAAGCGGTGAGATTGTAACAAAATTTTACAAAATATCCGAGATGCGATGTAATCCAGCTTACCAACAGGCATAACAAAAGCGACCAAACCCAAAGCCAAAACGCATATCATCATAATGCATACGCATATATTCAAGTTCTTCTTGTGCTTTATGATTTTCTAATGCCAATTTATAGCACGCTTGGAAAACAGGATTGTTGACTTTTTCCGCATAACGTTTTTCAAAATCGACTTGCTCTTTTTCTGTACGGTTTAACGGTGGATTAAATTGCTCGTGAATTAATTCTGCTGTTTCTAAATCGCACTGTTTTGCTAATTTAACTTGTAACGCTTGCTCTGCTCGAACTCGTTTAGCTTCTCGCTCCGCTTTCTGTTCAGGGGTAATGGCACAAGATGCTAAAATAACACTTAAAGATAAAATTACCGTTGATTTTAATAGTTTCATACAATGTCCTTATACGACTACGAATTAAAAAGTAATGTCCACATTTGACGGACAAAGGCTCGTTCTTCACTAAATTCATTCCCATCGACAATACTTTCTTTATTTAATAAATTGAGATGATGAATTTGATTGCGTAATTTAATGTAGCAACCTTTTAAGCCTTCACCTTGCTCTTGGCTTAGCATACCACACTCAATGCTACTCTCAAAAATGCGAACATTATCTGACCACACTGCCATTTGTGGATGCTCATGGGCGTAATTTAAGACCAAATATTGTGCGATAAATTCAATATCAGTGATGCCCCCTTTATCTGTTTTGAGATGAAATTGATGTTCCGAATTTTTACTTAAATGTTGATACATCTTTTCACGCATATTGCAAATTTCTTCCCTTAACTGACCGCTTGCACGTGCTTGCGATAAGGTTTCTCGGCGAATATGTTCAAATTTATCACGGAGTGCCTGTGTTCCATAAACTGCACGTGTTCTGACTAACGCTTGAGATTCCCATGTCCATGCTTCATTTTTTTGATAATGATCGTAAGCATTAAAGGTACTCACCAATAACCCCGCTTCGCCTGACGGACGTAAGCGCATATCAACTTCATAAAGTACACCTGCACTGGTATTGAGATTGAAGATCCCATTGATCTTTTGCGCCAATTTTAAATAAAACTGATGGCTTGAAATGGATTTCTTACCGCCAATGGTTTCGCTCTGTTCAGGGGCATTGTGCAAGAACACTAAATCTAAATCGGAGTTATAGCCAAGCTCAATTCCGCCCAGTTTGCCATAGGCAATGACTGCAAAATCTTTTTCGTCATCGGTTAAATGTTCAGGTGTACCAAAGCGTTGTGAGACTTGCCGCCAAGCGATATTCACCACAGCGCCGATAATCGCTTCAGCTAAATAGGTTAAATGATCGCTGATTTTCATCACAGGCAAAATGCCTAAAATATCAGCGGAAGCAATGCGCAATAATTGGCTCTGTTTAAACTGGCGAAGCCCGTCAATCAAAGCTTCTTCATCTTCTTCTGGAATACGCAATAGATATTCTTGCAAGGCTCTTGGGTAATCTTCAAGGGCAATTACTTTGGTTAAACTCTGTTGTGCGATCAGCTCATCCAATAGCATTGGGTGGCGTGCAATTTGTTCTGCCACCATAATAGATTGCGCACAAAGGGTAAATAACTGCGGTAGAATCTGCTCTTTCTCATACAACAATTCAAGATAGGTCGTTCGAGTTGTGATCTTATCAATGATGTTTAAAATTCTCGGCAGTAGCACCAGATAATCTGGCTGTTGGAAAATGCCGTCTAACACCTTTGGCATTAATTTACGTAAGACTTCTCGCCCACGTACACCAATCGGACGTTTGACCCAATCTTCAAACACTACATTCAAAATATGATGAATTTCACTATAATCTTCCGCTTGAACCGTATAATCTTTTAACGCATTTTCTAAATCAGCTAAGGTTATTTGGTTTTGCATTAAATCTTTCCAGACCGATAATGCTTCATTTTCCTGATCGTCTTCACTCTCTTCTTCGCCGATCAATTCATTAAATACCTCACGAACATTGTGTTGATGAAATGCTAATTTTTCTAAAAATGATGCCCAATCTGCTTGTTGATTTGCAAAGGCAAGGCGTAATCGTTCTTGTTCATCTAAAGGTAAAGTTTGTGTCTGTTGATCTCTAATTGCTTGAAGTACATTTTCCGTATGGCGTAAAAAGAGATAAGCCTCTTTAAGTTGTTCCACCTGTGTTTCGCTTAATAAATTAAGCTGTGCTAATTGGGGCAATACCGCCAATAAACTACGCTGTTGCAAGATTTTATCTCGCCCGCCACGCATCATTTGAAAAGTTTGGACGATAAACTCCACTTCTCGAATACCGCCAGCCCCCAATTTAATGTTGTCTGTTAGCCCACGACGGATCACTTCTCGGCTAATTTTTGACTTCATTTCACGCAGGGATTGAATCGCACTGAAATCTAAATAACGGCGGTAGACAAAAGGACGTAACATCTGCTTCAAATATTTATGGTTAATGTTCGTCAGATCTTCGCCTAAAATTTTCGCCTTAATCATCGCATAGCGTTCCCAATCACGCCCCTGCTCTTGATAATAATCTTCCATTGCGGTAAAACTGAGCACCAGCGCACCGCTATCCCCAAAGGGACGAAGTCGCATATCTGTGCGATAGACAAAGCCATCAAGGGTGATTTCGTCTAATGCTCGAATTAAACGCTGGCCTAAGCGGGTAAAAAATTTGCTGTTTTCCATCGGTTTCCGACCGCCCACTGTTTCCCCAATATCAGGATAGGTAAAAATTAAGTCGATATCCGACGAAAAATTTAGCTCTCGCCCTCCGAGTTTCCCCATGCCCAAAATCAGTAATTCCTGCTTTTCCCCAAACTCATTCATCGGTGTGCCATATTCATTACACATCTGCTCAAAGAGCCAATCCCTTGCGCCTAAAATCAAAGCTTCGGCTAAATCCGACAATCGTTCAAACACCTGCTGGGTAGATGCGAGCTGATTAGATTGAATAAAACTCAAGGTTGCCATTTCACGATGACGAAAACGACGTAGCTCATGATGTAACTCATCTTCATTTTTTACTGTAGAAACCACCGCTTTTAAGCGTTCAGCATAATGATCACAATCTTCAATCGTTGGGTGTTTTTCCAACCAAGCTTGTAATAATTCAGGCTGTTTTTGTAGCTGTTGAGTGACAAATTCGGACATTGCCATTGCTCTAACAAGCGGTGAGATTTGCTCAACATTTTGCAAATGGATGGCGTTTGATGTGAGTAACTCGTTGAGTTTAGTTTGGGATTGGGAAAAAAGATGTTCTAACATAGGCTTGCTATTTGAGATAGTTATACAGTGGAAAAAGGTTAACCGTGGGTAAAACCCACGGTATAACTTGACAGTTCAGCCTTAAAATACTTTCTTAAACGGCTTCACAATCACCTCACCATAAACCCCTGCTTCCACATAAGGATCTTGGCTTGCCCACTGTTGTGCTTCTTCAAGGGAATTGAATTTTGCAATCACCGTTGAGCCTGTAAAACCTGCTTCACCAGGGTTTTCATCATCAATCGCTGGGTTTGGCCCTGCGGTTAAAAGACGATCTTCCGCTTGTAACTGTTTTAAACGTTCAAGGTGTTTTTCACGCACAGCTAAACGTTTTTCAAGGGTGTTAGGAATGTCTTGAGCAAAAATAACGTAATACATATATCCTCCATTAAGATGCAATTAAGGCTAAAGCTTGGTCAAGTTCTGGATTATCCTCTCGTGGAATAACACGAGGTCTGCCATTATTATCTACGGCGACAAAGGTAAATTCCGCTTCTATTACGCAATGACGATCACGCATACCATCGTAAACTTTTTTGATCCAAACTTCGACTTTGATTTGAATCGATGTACGCCCAACTTTCGTACATTTCCCATAACAGCACACCACATCGCCCACCGCAACAGGCAGTAAAAAAGACATTTTATCTACCGACACTGTCACAACACGGCCTTTTGCCAATTCTTTGGCCAGAATTGCACCGCCCATATCCATTTGTGACATGATCCAGCCACCGAAAATATCCCCATTGGCATTGGTATCTGATGGCATCGCCAAGGTGCGTAAAATCAACGAACCTTCTGGTTGGCGTTGAGTTTGATTAGTTTCCATTTTTTTCCTCGCTTTGTTCTAATTGTTTTAAATGTGGATAAAGGTAAATACCTGTGGCAATAACAGCTGTTAAGCTCAGTCCAGTTAAACCAAAGACTTTGAAATTTGCCCAAGCATCATCAGAGAAAAATTCACTGATGATAATATTGATGATCATACAAAGAATAAAAAAGCCAGCCCAACCTAAATTAAGTTTTTCCCAGACTGGTTGTGCTAATTTAAGTTCTTTGCCTAATAGCATTTGGATCAACGGCTTTTTGAAAGCGTATTGGCTAATCAATAATGCCGCAGCAAAAATAGCATTCACAATGGTCACTTTCCATTTTAGGAATGCAAGGTCGTTAAAGTAAGCGGTCAGTAAGCCAAAGAAAACAACGGCTACACCCATAATCCATTGATTTTTTTCGATTTTTTTATAAAGGACTTTTAACACTACTAATTGAATTACCGTTGCGACCACTAAAACTAAAGCAGCTTCTTGCACACCATAAGTTTTATATACAACAAAAAAGAGAATTAGCGGAATAAATTCTAATAACTGTTTCATGGCAATCCCTTAAGCTTACTGGCGATAGACTTGATAAAAACGGAAACCAAAGATAATCACAAATAAGCTAATAAAAGCCCCAACCACTTGTGAAAGAATAATGCCTAACTCACCGCCAATATTAGAAATTACGCTGCCTAGTAAACTTGGCAACATATAGCTCAATACGCAGAATAAAAAGAGCGGTACCATTCTGCCACGGCTTAATCCCCATGTGAATTTTAAGGTTTCCATCACGCTCTTTCTTGGTTCTTCTAGTAAATAAGCGTAAACCACCAAACAGAGTTTTACGAAAACGTAAATACCTGTTGCCATCAAAGGTAAAATCATAATGGCTAAGCTACCAGCTTGACCGACTGTACCACCAAAAGAGATGCCGATTGACATCGGCAATACCATGAAAATAGTCAAGCCAATGATAGGTAAAAATGCTTTTAGGCTCTCGCTAAGATTTTGAGCGAAATGTTGATAAGTACCGTTGTTGATTGACTTAATGTTTAAAATAATAAGAATATTTAAAAAGACACTCACTAATGCCGACACAATCGTTGGTGTAAGTTGCTGAGCCAATAACGCTAGCATATCTTGATTTTGTAAGTCCGCTTGAGAAACCACAGGTCTTGGGAATAAATAAAATGTCCCTAATTGCAGTAATACTAATAATGCAATACTTGTCACAGTAAAATTCGCTTGATTGCGTATAAAATTCCAACTATCTTGCAATAAATTAGAAAATTTAATCGGCATGGTAAATCCTTAAATAAATGTCATGAAAATGTTGCAAAGTATAGCAAGTGTTGCATCACTTCGCTATTGTAGATTTTATGAAGTTCAGTAGAATATAGCCTACAATCCACTGAGAATAAGACAATTATGTATAGCACCTTACAAGCGGGACAACATTATCTCAACACCTTTCCAAATCAGAAGAAATTAGGTTTATTTATGCCTGATTATCGGTTGATTCGACTCGTGAAATTTTCATCACGTTTTATGCCTGCTTTTGCTTGCTTTGCGCTTATTTGGCAATATTTTTTCTACGATCCTGAACAATCTGTATTAGCCAATGCGCTTATCACGGCGTTATTTGCGTTAAGTATTCCATTTCAAGGTTTATTTTGGCTTGGACGTAGAGCAAAATCGCCACTACCGCTCAGTTTACTACCATGGTATGAAGAACTTCGCCAAAAACTAGTCAGCGAACGCCATAACATTGCCGATCAAGCGGTGCCTTCTTATCAAGATTTTGCAAATTTATTACAACTTGCGGAAAAAACATGGGGTCAAAGCTATTTTGATGAATTGTAACTCTACATTTCTTTGTTACAGATCAGCTTTTCAAGAAACTCTTTTGTATTTAACTTTAAAAATCAGTGATTTTTTGTTATAAAGAACAGGTTTTCAAATCAACACAAATTAATAGGAGAACTTATGGAATTAGTATTTATCCGTCACGGTTTCAGTGAGTGGAATGCTAAAAACTTATTTACAGGTTGGCGTGATGTTAACTTAACAGAGCGTGGTATCGAAGAAGCAAAAGCAGCAGGTAAAAAATTACTTGATGCAGGTTATGAGTTTGATATCGCTTTCACTTCTGTGTTAACCCGTGCGATCAAAACTTGTAATATCGTGTTAGAAGAATCTAACCAATTATGGATTCCACAAGTGAAAAACTGGCGTTTAAATGAACGTCACTATGGTGCATTACAAGGCTTAGATAAAAAAGCGACAGCTGAACAATATGGTGATGAACAAGTTCATATTTGGCGTCGTTCTTATGATATTTCTCCGCCAGATTTAGATCCACAAGATCCAAATTCAGCGCATAACGACCGCCGTTATGCACATCTTCCAAAAGATGTTGTGCCAAATGCAGAAAACCTCAAAATCACTTTAGAACGTGTTTTACCATTCTGGGAAGATCAAATCGCACCAGCACTTTTATCAGGTAAACGTGTTCTTGTTACTGCACATGGTAACTCATTACGTGCTCTTGCAAAACACATCATCGGTATTTCTGATGAAGAGATCATGGATTTTGAAATCCCAACAGGTCAGCCGTTAGTGTTAAAACTAGATGACAAATTAAACTTCGTAGAGAAATTCTATCTGTAATTTAAGTTTATCATTCTATTACAAGCGGTAAGATTTGAAAAAAATCTTACCGCTTTTGTTTAATGTAAATAACTTTTTAATTCCATACGAATGCTATTTAAAACATAGATCACCAGGCTTTTTTACGTTAGAATAGCTTTCCTGAACGTAGTAAGAAACTACGAGAACATTTCTATAAACGCAATTCAAAAAATTATTAGGAAGTCCCATGTCAGCAACAATTTTAGAATCTCTCCCGCAAAACCAAAAAGTAGGTATTGCCTTTTCAGGTGGCTTAGACACGAGTGCCGCACTACTTTGGATGCGCCAAAAAGGTGCTGTGCCTTATGCTTATACAGCAAATCTTGGTCAGCCAGATGAAGATGACTATAACGCGATCCCGAAAAAAGCAATGGAATATGGTGCTGAAAATGCACGTTTAATTGATTGTAGAACACAATTAGCCCATGAAGGTATTGCTGCGATTCAATGTGGTGCTTTCCATATTTCAACAGGCGGTATGCCTTATTTCAATACTACTCCGCTTGGTCGTGCTGTAACAGGAACAATGCTTGTTGCTGCAATGAAAGAGGATGATGTACATATTTGGGGTGATGGTTCTACCTTTAAAGGTAATGATATTGAACGTTTCTATCGCTATGGTTTATTAACAAATCCACAATTAAAAATCTACAAACCATGGTTAGACCAAACTTTCATTGATGAGCTTGGTGGTCGTCATGAAATGTCAGAATTCTTGATTGCAAATGGATTCCAATACAAAATGTCTGTGGAGAAAGCTTATTCTACTGATTCAAATATGCTTGGTGCAACCCATGAAGCAAAAGACTTAGAACTATTAAGCACAGGTGTTAAAATTGTAAAACCAATTATGGGAGTTGCTTTCTGGGATGAGTCTGTTGAAATCAAAGCAGAAACTGTATCTGTCACCTTTGAAGAAGGTGTGCCAGTGGCATTAAATGGCAAACGTCTTGAAGATCCTGTTGAATTAATTTTAGAAGCCAATCGCATTGGTGGTCGTCACGGTTTAGGTATGACAGACCAAATTGAGAACCGCATCATTGAAGCGAAAAGCCGTGGTATTTATGAAGCCCCGGGAATGGCTTTACTTCATATTGCTTATGAACGTTTAGTAACGGGTATTCATAATGAAGATACAATTGAACAATACCGTATCAACGGTTTACGTTTAGGTCGTTTGCTTTATCAAGGTCGTTGGTTTGATCCACAAGCATTGATGTTACGTGAAACGGCACAGCGTTGGGTAGCCAAAGCTATTACTGGTACAGTAACACTAGAATTACGTCGTGGTAATGACTACTCTATTCTTAATACTGAATCACCAAACTTAACCTATGAACCAGAACGTTTAAGTATGGAAAAAGTAGAAGATGCGCCATTTACACCTGCTGATCGTATTGGCCAATTAACTATGCGTAACCTTGATATTGTCGATACAAGAGAAAAACTGGGTATTTATACACAAACAGGATTGCTTTCAATCCAAAATAACGTATTACCTCAATTAGAAAATAAATAATATTTAAAATCGCATCTTTCTTAGAGATGCGATTTTTTTATTACCTATCATCAATGATGAGTCAATAACATGAAAAAGATCTTACATGCTCAAAGCC